>NZ_CP045393.1:0-322701 GCF_009363655.1 Roseovarius sp. THAF27 | reverse complement strand
CAGTTCCGGCTCCGGCGTGCGCTCGGGCCGCCGCATCAGCGACGGCATCCGCGACAACAGCCCGCCGGTCCGTTCCGGCGCTTGGCTCACCTCGTAACCGGGCATGGCGGTTTCGATCGGCGCGGCATGGCCCTGGTGCCGGACGGCTCCGGCCAGGGCGGGCTCGGCACGGCGCACCCGCGGCTCGGGCACGGCGGCCTCGGCCAGGGCCAGTTCGTGGGCCTCGGCGCGTTCCTGCATCCGGCGGTCCCAGCGATCTGCAGCCTTGGCCTGCGCGGTCTTCGCGGCCCCTGCCGCCACCCCGCCGCTGCGGGCCAGCACGGCGCGCAACGTGGCATAGGTCATGATCGTGCCAACCACCAGGAAGCGGGTGATCTGCGACAGCTCAAGCCGGCTGAACCCCAGGATGAACGCGCCCAGCGCCACCATCCCCACCGCCAGAAGCAGCGACAACAGCTTCAGCCCGAAGGTCGCACTGATCGGCAGGAAACCCAGCACCGTGCCCAGCGCCATTTCCCCGAACAGCCCGCCATAATCGAAACTGTGCGACGCCGACCACTCCGCGCTCGGTTCCAGCGACGAGGCATACATCGCCAGAAGCGCGATCCAGATCGGCGCGTAGATCAGCCGACCAATCGCCCGGTCCTGGCCGCGGTGCAGGGCGAAACGCACACCCCACGCCCCCAGGACAATCGCAAGGCCCCACGCGCCCCAGCCCACGATCATGAACAGCGGCGCCGCAATCGACGCCCCCATCCGGCCAAGCAGGTTCTGCACCGGCGCGTCCGTCGCGGCCATCCAGCTGGGATCATCGGGGTTGTAGGATGCGATCATCATCGCGGCGGCCAGACCCAGCGCCAGCAGCGCAAGTCCCAGAAGTTCCTTGCCTCGCTTCTCGATCGCCTCCGCCATCGAGCTGTCCAAAAGCGGGTCACGTCCGCGCGTCTGATATGCCATGTTGCCTCTTCCTCGTTAATTATAAAGACAGTCACGCAGCTGCGTCAGGCCGCGTGCCACCTCTTTCTTTGGGGCCACCATCGCGACCCTTATGTATGCGTTGCCGGGGTTCAGGCCCCCGGCCTCCTGCGCCAGGTACGCGCCGGGCAGCACCCGCACGCCTGTCTCTTTCCACAGTTTCAGCGCCGCCGCCTCGCCATCCTCGACCGGCAGCCACAGGAAAAACCCCGCCTCGGGGCTCTGGTATCCCGGCACACCGTCAAGGATCTCGTCGGCCAGCCTGTATTTTTCCCGGTAAAGCCCGCGGTTCACCTCGACATGCTTTTCGTCCGCCCAGACCTTGGCCGCCGCATGCTGCAACGGCAGCGGCAGCGGCGTGCCCGCATAGGACCTCAACTGCCGGATCCGCTTCATGCTCTGCGGCCCCGACGCCACGAACCCCGAGCGCAACCCGGCCAGGTTCGACCGTTTCGACAGGCTGTGAAAAGCCACCACCCGCTCGGGGTCGGCCCCCATCTCCTTCGCGACTTCCAGCGCGCCCACAGGCGGCGCATCGCGGTAGATCTCCGAATAGCATTCGTCGGCGAAAACCTTGAAATCGTGCTTTTCCGCCAGCCCGATCAGCGTCTTCCAGTACTCCGCATCCGCCACCGCGCCCTGCGGGTTGGACGGCGAGCACAGATAGGCCACCGTCACCCGGTCCAGCACCTCGGCGTCCAGGCTGGTGAAATCCGGCAGGAACCCCGTCTCGCGCGTCGCCGGCAGGAACATCGGCTCGGCCCCCACGCTCAGCGCGGCCACCATGTAAACCTGGTAGAACGGGTTCGGCAGCAACACGATCGGCTGCTTGCCGTTCTTGGTTTCGGGCGACAGCGTCATCATCGCGTTGTACAGCCCCTCGCGCGTGCCATTCAGCGCCATCACATGCCGGTCCGGGCTCAACTCCACGCCATAGCGCCGCGAAACCCAGTCGCAGAACGCCGTGTTCAGCGCCGGAATGCCCTCGTTCACCGGGTACTTGCGAAACTCCTCCGCATGTCTCTCGATCACATCCATGATCCAGCCCGGAAAATCGTGCTGCGGCTCGCCGATGGTCATGTGAATCACATCACCGCCGGGATCGTGCACGTCCAACAGGGTCCGCAAACGCGGAAACGCATATTCCGGAAGGTTCGAAAACCGCTCGGGAAACATCAACACTGCCTCTAGGTTACGGGATCGTTTTCGCCCCGTTTGGATCAAATCTACAAAAGCCCCCGCGTTGCGTCCAGCAAAACCAACCGGGGGTGCGGGGATTGTGGCATTTTTGGCAAGAGGTTAGCGGATACCTCTAAAGTAGGCCAAGTATTGTGGCCGGCTTGCATCAGCCGGGCAACATTTTGCGTCCAGTAACGATTTTGCCCGTCAGGCCAGCGCCGCCTCGGCGGCCTTTGCGACCCGCAGAATCCGTTCCTCGCCGAAGGCTTCACCGCACATCATCAGCCCACAACCGGGCGTCCCGGTGGGCAGGTTGACGGCCGCCAGACCCATCAGGTTGCCCACCCGCGTGTTGCGCAGCGCCAGCAGATTTTCGGTCACGTAATAGTCGTCGTCGGTCATCAGACGGTCCACCTCGGGCGGCAGGTTCGGCGCCGTCGGCATCAGCACCGCATCATAGGGTTTCATCCGTTCGGCCCACTGGATTCGCAGCGCTGTCAGCAGGTTCCAGCCCGCCACGTAATCGCAGGCCCGGAACTCACGCCCGGATTCGAACCGCTCGCGAATGGGCTTGAACATCTTGTCCGGGTTGGCCGAAATCACGTCGCCCCAGATACCATACGCCTCGGACGTGAACAGGATCGCCGACAATGGCATCGCCTGTTCGGCCTCGGGCGACTCGACCTCCTCGATCCGCGCGCCGGCCGCCTTCAGCCGCTCCAGCGCGCTGAAATAGGCGTCGCGCGGTGCGTCGCGGATGTCGTCGAACACCACCGACTTCAACGCGGCAAAGCGCATCCCCTCCAGCGACACGCCCTCCAGGTCCGCCGCCCGCCCGCCTTCCAATGCGGCCAGCACCAGCGCGCAATCCTCCACGCTGCGGCCCAGCGGCCCAACCGTGTCGAACTTCGCGCAAAGCGGCACGACCCCACCCAGCGACACGCGCCCCGACGTGGTCTTCAGCCCCACCAGATCGTTCCACGCCGATGGGATACGGACCGATCCGCCCGTGTCTGACCCGATGCCGCAGGCCGCCAGCCCATGCGCCACGCTCGCCGCCGCCCCCGAGGAGGATCCCCCCGGCACCAGCTTCGGATCGTTCACATTCGGCGGCGTCGCCGTCATCGGGTTCAGCCCCAGCCCGGAAAACGCCAACTCGCTCATATGCGTCTTGCCCAGGCACACCAGCCCCGCAGCCGTCGCGTTGCGCAGCACGTCCGCGTCCCGCTCCGGCACCCGGCCCTTCAGCAGCCGCGTGCCGGCCTCCGTCGCTGTCCCTGCGCTGTCGAACAGGTCTTTCCAGCTGACCGGCACGCCATCCAAGGGCCCCAGCCGCCGCCCGGCCTGCGCCCGTGCCTCTGCCGCCTGCGCCTCGGCCCGGGCGCGGTCATGAGTGACCACCGAATAGATCTCGTCCCGCGCCGGATGCGCGTCGATGGCCGCCAGGTACGCCTCAGCCAGCACCACCGGCCCGATCTCGCCCGCCTCGATCCCGCGCCCCAGCTCCGCCGCGCTCATCGTCAGCCACTCGTTCATCCCCGGATCCTCCGCGCCTTTGCCAAATCGCCTGCATGAACGCAGATGCCCCGGCGCAAGGCAAGCCCGCCCAACGACAATCCGGCGCATGGACAATCCGGCCCGCGCCGGCATATTGATCCGCATGGACCATGACAGCGATATCCTGATCGTCGGCGGCGGCCTCACCGGCCCCGCGCTGGCACTGGCCGCGGCGCAGGCGGGCCTGACCGTGACCGTCATCGACACCCTGCCCCAGACCGTGCGCGAAGATGCCGCCTTCGACGGTCGCGCCTACGCGCTGGCGCTGGCCTCGGTGCGCCTGCTGAGCAATATCGGCATCTGGTCCCGCGTGGCCGACAACGCGCAAGCAATGCTGGAAATCAAGGTCTCCGACGGCCGCGCGGGCGAAGGGGCCGCGCCGTTCTTCCTGCATTTCGACCATGCGGAGATCGAGGAAGGCCCGATGGGCCACATGCTCGAAGACCGCTACCTGCGCCGCGCGTTCCTGGAGGCGATGCAGGACGAAGATCGCATCTCGCAAGTCACCGACACCGTCACCGCGCAGGACGTCACGCCCACCGGCGTCACCCTCACCCTCGCCTCCGGCAAGACCCTCGCGGGCCGCATCGTCGTGGGCTCCGATGGGCGCGCCTCGGGCACCGCGCAACGCGCCGGCATCGCCCGCACCGGCTGGAATTACGGCCAGACCGCGCTGGTGGCCGCCATCGAACACGAACAGCCGCATAACGGCATCGCGCACCAGTTCTTCATGCCCCCCGGCCCGCTCGCCATCCTGCCCCTGCCCGGCAACGTCAGCTCCATCGTCTGGTCCGAGACCGAGGCCACGGCGGCCCGCTTCGCCGCCCTGGACGATGCCGACTTCCAGGAGGTCCTGCGCCCCCGCTTCGGCGATTTCCTCGGCGACATCACCCTGCGCGGCAAGCGCTTCACCTACCCGCTGAACCTCACGCTCGCCAACGCCTTCGTGGCCGAGCGGCTGGCGCTGATCGGCGACGCGGCGCACGGGATGCACCCAATCGCCGGCCAGGGCCTCAACGCCGGCCTGCGCGACGTGGGCGCTCTGGCGCAGGTCCTGACAGACGCCACCCGCCGGGGCGAGGATTTCGCCGCCTCCGACGTGCTGGCCCGCTACCAGCAATGGCGCCGCTTCGACACCGCGACGCTGGCGGTGACAACCGACCTCACCAATCGGCTCTTTTCCAACGACAACCCCCTCCTGCGCGCCGCGCGCGACCTCGGCATGGGCGCGCTGTCGGCCATGCCGACCCTGCGCCGCACATTCATCCGAGAGGCGGCAGGCCTGACCGGCGACCTGCCGGAGTTGATGAAGGGGTGAAGCCGTGCGAGCGGCAGACCTGCCTGTCCCGGACTTGATCCGGGACCTCCCGGCCAAAGATATCCTCGGATCAAGTCCGAGGATGACGGCCGCGCAACGCGTAGGGTGGGTGAAAACCCACGCGCCACCTACCCCGCCTCGAACACCCGGATCACCGTATCCCCGTACCCCCGCTCATCGAGCAGGCTCCACCCCTCCGGCACCGCCACCGCGCCGCCGTCCTCCCAAACCACCAACGCCCCGGCCGCAATCCACCCCCCGGCCATTGCCGCGCCCAAAGCCGCCTCACCCAGCCCCTTGCCATAGGGCGGATCGAGAAACACCAGCCCGCAGGCCTCGCTCGCCGCACCCAACTTGCGCGCATCCCGGCCCACGACCTGCACGCGGTCCCCGACCCCGCAAATCCCGATATTCTCCCGGACCAGCCTTTGCCCCACGCGCCCGTTCTCCACGAACGTCGCGCTTGCCGCCCCACGCGACAACGCCTCCAGCCCCAGCGCCCCGGTCCCGGCAAAAAGGTCCAGCACAACGGCCCCCTCCACCCGGTCGCCGAACCGCGCCATCAACACGTTGAACAGGCTCTCCCGCACCCGGTCCGAGGTGGGCCTCAGGCGCGCGCCCTCGTCCCCCTTGCCAACCGAAGCCAGCCGCCGCCCGCGAAACTCGCCACCGATGATCCTCACGCCTTCAACAGCGCCTTAAGGTCAGCGCCGGGGTCAGCCACCACCGCCGGATCGGCGGTTTTGCCGTTGTCGATCAACCGCTTGCCCACCATGTAGGCCCGCGCGTCATTGGCCGCGTCCACCGCCAACAGCGTGTCACCCTGGTAGTACCAGAAGGAAATGCCGCCCTCGCTTTCGCGTGTCACCACCCGGTCGTAGCCCACGTTCAGCCCCGCGATCTGCAACTTCACATCAAACTGGTCCGACCAGAACCACGGCTGCGGCACATAGGTCTTCTCCGCGCCCATGATGTTCTCGGCCACGCATTCCGCCATGTCGATGGCATTCGGCACACTCTCCAGCCGCAGCCGCTCACCTCGGAACGGAAAGCTCGCGCAATCCCCGGCGGCCCAGATCGACGGGTCGCTGGTACGTCCCTGCGCATCCACCTTGATCCCGTTCTCGACATCGACTCCGGCAGCCTCGGCCAAAGCCGTGGCGGGGGTGATCCCCACACCCACGATGACGAAGTCCGCCTCCAGTTCCGTGCCGTCGCTCAACAGCGCCCCGCTGACCCGGCCCTCGCCGGTCAGCCGCTCCAGCCCAACGCCCTCGCGAATGTCGACACCTTTCGAGCGATGCAACGCCCGGAAGTAATCCGACGTCTCCTGCGCCGCCACGCGCTGCAGGATCCGGTCCGCCATCTCGACCAGCGTCACCTGCAAACCCTTCGAGGCAGCCACGGCGGCGGCTTCCAGCCCGATATATCCGCCCCCCACGATCAGAACCTTCGCGCCGTCGCGAAACTCGGGCGCCATCCTGTCCACGTCGCGCAGGTCGCGCACCACGTAAACGCCGTCCAGCGCACCACCGATCGCCGGCGGCAACCGCCGCGGCACCGACCCCGTGGTCAGCACAAGATGCTCGTAAGGCACCGCCTGCCCGCCCGCGACAACCACCTTGTCAGCGGGATCAATCGCCGACACCGCCGCATCCAGCCGCAGGTCGATCATGTTCTCCGAATAAAAGCTTTCCGGCCGCAGGTAGAGCCGCTCAATATCCATCTCGCCCAAGAGGTATTTCTTCGACAAGGGCGGCCGCTGATAAGGCGGCGCGTGCTCTTCCCCGATCAGCGTCACCTTGCCGTCATAGCCAAGCGCCCGCAGCTTCGCCACCAGCGAACTGCCCGCCTGACCCGCGCCCACGACAACAACTCCTGCCATGTCCCCTCCTGCAAATTCCACATGGCCCTCGGGCCGTCAGGGCCTATACTTACAGGCATTCCAAACGCAAACGAAAGACAGGATGCGACAATGACGATCACCACCGGCGACAAACTCCCCGATGCGACGCTGCTCAAGATGGGTGCGGACGGCCCCGAAGAGGTCGCGCTGTCCGACAAGACCAAAGGCCGCAAGGTGGCGATCTTCGCCGTTCCCGGCGCCTTCACTCCCACCTGTCACTCCGCCCACGTGCCCAGCTTCATCCGCACCAAGGCCGATTTCGACGCCAAGGGCGTGGACGAAATCATCTGCATCTCGGTCAACGACGCCTTCGTGATGGATGCCTGGGGCAAGGACACCGGCGCCAGCGACGCCGGCATCACCATGCTGGGCGACCCGCAATCGGAGTTCACCAAGGCCGTCGGCATGGATTTCACCGCGCCGCCTGTCGGCCTCATTGCCCGCTCCAAGCGCTATGCCATGCTGGTCGAGGACGGCACCGTCAAAGTCCTGCATGTCGAGGACAATCCCGGCACCTGCGAGACCTCCGCCGGCGAGTCGCTGCTCGACGCGATCTGATTGATGTGAAACGTCGAGAATCTTTGACTCAATGGAGCTGGTTTTCTGAAACTTTCTAGGGCGCCGCGTCACGCAATATTGGCCCAATCGTTAAGCACTTCTGACCCAAACCGGACCTTGAGCGCGGTATAGGTCAAGGTCCGGCAGGCGGACCAAGCTGCCATTCGATCAAAACTCCGGAGGTCCGGTTTGAGCCCGATTGCTGACTTGGCCTTATTTCTCGGATGTGCCCAAGTTCAGACATCGGTGCCAATGGTAATAGAATCCGGCTGTTAGGCAAAAGCAGCGAACTACAGGGGCAATCCGAGGGACTCATTGAGGCGTCGATCATCCAGTATTCCCCAGTAATCAGAGATCTTGTCGTCTCGAATCCCATAGATGCTGATAAGTTCCCACTCTACGCGTTTGCCCGTGGCCGCGACACCCATCCACGGCCCGAGGTGAGTCGCCCTGAAAGACTTATGTGCGACTACCTTATCGCCCTCGGCCAGTAGATGGTTGATTGTAACCTCCAAGTCGGGAAACGCGCCCAAGATTGAAGCCAACCCTTGGGAAAGTTGGGCCAGTCCACCGTCAAACATTCCACCAGCTACCCGAGAATGATCGACAAAATCCTCTGCAAAGATTTCCCCGATCGTCGACAACGAGTGTTGCTCTTGCACCTCTTTGACATAGCGCATGACCAAAGTCTTGTTCTTGTCAATTTTTACATGACAGTCGCTCATCATTTTTTTCAACCTGCCTGAAAGCGAACAGCGAGGGGATAGCATTCAATGAGCAGATGCTCAATTCAGATAACCGCAATGGGTCAGAAATACGCATAACGCATGGTTTCTGGACGTCCGTTTGATCTCAGATTGCCGCCGTTCGAACGCGGTGCAGCATTCGGTAGATTGGGCTCAAAGCCGACAGTCGCTGCACCCGGTTCGAATGACAGCTCTCGCTAACTTAGGGCTTCATACTCTTCCGGTTTGTAGTGCCTGGGTCAGTTTATGACGCAAAGGTCAATTTCATCTGACGTCCAACAATTGACAAACGCTAGGGGGCCGGGGCACAGACGCGTCCCGGCCTCCAATTCACGCGCCCTGGCGCTCAGCCTTCGGCCAGCTTGTCCATTTTCCGCGCCAACTTGGTGTCGCGCGAACTAAGACCTTCCACGTCATGGCTGGTCAGCGTCACCTCGACCGTCTTGTAGACGTTCGACCATTCCGGGTGGTGGTCCCACTTCTCCGCCCAGATCGCGCAGCGGGTCATGAAGCCGAAGGCTTCCACGAAATTCTCAAACTCATAGGTCTTGTGGATCGCATCGCGCCCGTCGACCATCGCCCAGCCGCTCTCGAACAGCGGCTCCAGCGTCGTCTTCCGCGCCGTGTCACTCAGTTTCTCACTCATTCCTGCTCCTCCACATTTGCTTTTCTGAACGGGCCGAAGCTCGTCAGGATCTCGATATCCTCCGCCACGGCTTCGCGTTCCGACTCAAGGTAATGCGCCACCGCATCGGAAAAAGGCGGGTCGCGAAACCAGTGCAGCGAGTGGGTCTCGACCGGCAGATATCCGCGGGCCAGCTTGTGCTCGCCCTGCGCGCCCGCCTCGACGCGGCCCAGACCGTGCGCGATGGCGTAGTCGATGGCCTGATAGTAACACAACTCGAAATGCATCGCAGGATGATGCGCCGTGCAGCCCCAATACCGGCCATAAAGCGCGTCGCGCCCAATCATGTTCAGCGCGCCTGCCACCGGCACGCCGTCTTCCAGCGCCAACACCAGCAGGATATCGTCGCGCAGCCGCTCCTGCGCGATGTCGAAGAATTTCCGCGTCAGGTACGGCATCCCCCATTTGCGCGCCCCGGTGTCCTGGTAGAATTCCCAGAACGCCTCCCAGTGCTCGGGCCGGATCGCGTCGCCGGTCAGTTGCACGATCTCGCCGCCAAAGCCCTGCGCCTGCGCCCGCTCCTTGCGGATGTTCTTGCGCTTGCGCGAACTCAGGCTGCCAAGGAAATCGTCGAAGCTCTCGTATCCCCGGTTCAGCCAGTGATACTGCTGCGTGATCCGCGGCAACAGGCCCATCTCGGTGCCCACCTCCCGCTCGAACCGCGTGCAGAAGGTCACGTGCAGCGACGACAGCGCATTCCGGTCCCCGATGCTGACGGCGGCCTGCATCAGCGCATCGCGCCCCGGCTGCCCGTAGCCCGGCCGGGTCAGCATCCGCCGTCCGGTGACGGGCGTGAACGGCACCGCCATCTGCAACTTGGGATAATACCGCCCGCCCGCGCGCTCATAGGCATGGCCCCAGTTGTGGTCGAAGATATACTCGCCCTGGCTGTGCCCCTTCACGTAAAGCGGCGCGCAGGCGATCACCTGGCCGTCCATCTCCGCCACCAGGTAATGCGGCTGCCATCCCGTTCCGGCGCCGACCGACCCGCTGTCCTCCAGCGCCCTCAGGAAACGATATGTGGTGAACGGGTCTTCCGCCCGGCCGCCGTCTTCGGCCTCGGGACAGGCGCAGGCGTCCCAGTCGGCCTGCGCCACGTCGCCCAGGCTTTCGTAGACGCTCACAAGGACAGATCCGCCATCCATCAGGGCCGCTCATTGGTTCGGGAAATCATACCCTTCAATCTGTGGCCTGCCCGCCCCGGTTCAAGCGGGAATCGCGGGCAGGTACCCCTCGAAGGTGATGTTCTGCGCCACGCGCCGCGCCTTTGCCTCGTCCTGCGGCGACCGGATCGTCCAGCACAGAACGTCCGCCCCCGCGCCCTGCAACGCGGCCACCCGCGCACGGCCCAGGTCCTGCGCCTGGTGGCTGAGGAACGCCGCGCCGGCGCGGTCGTAATCCGGGATCTCCCGCAACCGCGCGCGCACCTCGGCCCGCAGCAGTGTCCAGTCCCCGGGGTCGTAATCGCATGTCACGATCCCGCGCGCCACCTCCGGCGCAAGGTCGCGCATCGCCACCATCATCTCGGGGTTGAACGACATCACCGCCACCGGCCCGGAATAGCCCTTCAGCGCCACCGCCGTCGCCGCCTCCAGCCGCCCATCGGTCTGGCCCATCTGCCCCTGCTGGTCCTTCAGCTCGATCAGAAGCGGCACTCGGCCCCCGACCAGCTCCAGCACCTCCGGCAGCGTCGGAATCCCCTCGCCGCCGCCCAGCAGCGCAACGCCACACAGCTCCGCCGCCTCCCGCTGCTGCACCGGCCCGGACTGCCCGGTCAGGCGCTTCAGGTCATAGTCGTGGAACACCATCGCGGCACCGTCCCGGCTCAGCTGCAGGTCGATCTCGATGCCATAGCCATGGGCCATGGCCGCCGAGATCGCCGCCCGCGAATTCTCCGGCCGGCCATCCGCCACGTCATGCAGCGCCCGGTGCGCCAGCGGCGCACGCAGAAACTCCGGGTCGAGCCGCGTCATCCGATCTGGAATACGCCTTCGATCTCGACCGCCACGCCGAACGGCAGCGCCGGCGACGACACCGCGGCGCGGGCGTGCTTGCCCGCCTCGCCCAGCGCCTCGCCGATGAAATCCGACGCACCGTTGATCACCTGCGGCTGCTGGGTGAAATCCGGCGTCGAGTTCACGAACCCGCCCAGCTTCACCACCCGCTTCAGCCGGTCCAGATCGCCTTCGCAGGCCGCCTTGACCTGCGCCAGCAGGTTGATCGCGCAGGCCTTCGCCGCCTCGGCGCCCGCGGCCACGTCCATGTCGTCGCCCAGCTTGCCGATCATCATCTCGTCGCCCAGCTTCGGCAACTGACCCGAGACGAACAGCATGTCACCCACCAGCACGTACGGCACGTAATTCGCCGCAGGCGCCGCCGCCTCGGGCAGGGTCACGCCCATCTCGGCCAGCTTGTCCTCGAATTTTCCCATGGTCCCGACCTCCTCGGTTGCGTTGCCGCGCACGCTAGACGCTCCGGGCACCGATGCAACCGCAAAAACAGGCCCGTGCTTTTTCTTGCGATAAATACTCACTATGCCGTCGCCGGCCACGCGCCCCGTCCCTCGCCCCCGCGCATCACGCCCGCCACGCGCCCCGAGACGTCCCGCAGGGACGCCGAGACAAGCCTGCGCGCCGCAGGCGCTCCGCTTACTCGCGAAACGCCTTGGCGAAGTAGTCCGTCAGCGGTTTCGTCAGATACGCCAGCGGCGTGCGGTCGGCGGTGCGGATGAAGGTCTCGACCGGCATGCCGGGAATCAGCGTCACGTCCTCCGGCAGACGCTCGCGCTGGCCTTCGCTCAGCGCGATCTCGGCCCGGTAATAGCTTTGCTGCGTGGCGTCGTCCCGGAACGCATCGGCCGAAATCTGCATCACCTGTCCCACCAGTTCCGGCGTCGTGCGCTGGTCCAGCGCCGAGAATCGCAGCGTCACCTCCTGGCCGACATATATCTTGTCGATATCCGTGGGCGGGACCCGTGCGTCGATGATCAGCGGCCGGTCCTGCGGCACCACGTAGAGGATCGGATCGG
Source organism: Roseovarius sp. THAF27 (assembly GCF_009363655.1). Taxonomy (NCBI): domain Bacteria; kingdom Pseudomonadati; phylum Pseudomonadota; class Alphaproteobacteria; order Rhodobacterales; family Roseobacteraceae; genus Roseovarius; species Roseovarius sp. THAF27. The sequence goes on along the minus strand of NZ_CP045393.1, from coordinate 310,749 downwards.
CCGGCCGGATGACCGACCGCAGCGCAAACACTTGCAAGCCGTACACCACCCCGCCCACCGGCGCGGTGACGTCCAGCCGGCTCATCTGCTCGATCAGCGCACGGCGCTCCTCCAGCAGCTCCAGCTCGCGGAACTGCAGGTCGCGCAGGGTCGTGATCGCCTCCTCGCGGCGCCGCGTGCCCAGCTTCAGCACTTCGATGTCGATCTCCGTGATCCGGCCTTCGGATTGCGCCGCCTGCGCCACCAGTTCGCCCAGCTGGCCCAGCAGCCGCGATTTCTCCCGCTTCAGCGCCAGCACGCGCGACGCCTGCGCCAGGCCCCGGTCCAGAAGCGATTGCTGGTCGGCCAGTTCCCTCTCGATCAACGCCAGCTGTTCGTTCATGGCCTTCTGCTGCGCCTCGATCCCGCCAATCTGGTCGGCGATCTGCCCGCGGCGCTTTTCCAACTGCGAAATCTCGCTGGCCACGGTTTCGTTGCGCGCGCTCAGCAGCCGCCGCTGACCGTCCAGCAGCCCGGCCACCTCGGCGCTCCGGGCCGCCATTTCGCGCACGAGGTCGGGAAACTCGATCTCCTCCCGGCCGTCCCGCTCCGCTTCCAGCCGGCCGCGCCGCGCCTGCAGTTCGAACAGCTGGTTCTCGGTGATCGCAAGTTGCGAGCGCAAGGCGGTGGCATCCAGCCGCAGCAGCACCTGCCCGGCCTCCACCGTGTCGCCCTCGTCGACCTCGATAGCAGCCACGACACCGCCATCGGGATGCTGCACCACCTGCCGGTTCTGGTCGACCACGATCTGCCCGCTGGCGATCACGGCGCCCGAGATCTGCGTCACCGCGGCCCAGCTTCCGAACCCGCCCAGCAGCAGGATCAGCCCGGTCAGCCCCACGATGATCGGCGCGCGCACCGACCAGCCGTCGCGCGTCTGCTCGCTCATTGCACGCCTCCGATCCGGGCGTGGCCGATCTCCTCGGCGTTCTTCACCACGTCCCTCAACACCTCGTCCTTGGGCCCGAAGGACCGCACGACGCCACCGTCCAGCATCAGCAGCAGGTCGCATTCGCGGATCGCCGCCGGGCGATGCGCCATGATCAGCACCGATTTGCCCTCGGCCTTGAACTGCCGGATCGCGTGGTTCACCGCCTCGCTGCCCTCGTTGTCGAGATTCGAGTTGGGTTCGTCCAGCACCACCAGGACCGGGTCGCCATACATCGCCCGCGCCAGCCCGATCCGCTGCATCTGCCCGCCCGACAGCCGCCCGCCGCCGGCGCTGATCCGGGTGTCATACCCGTCGGGCAGCTTCAGGATCATGTCATGCGCGTCCGCCTTCCGCGCCGCCGCGACGATCTTCGCGGGGTCGGGCTCTTCGGCAAGGCGCGATATGTTCTCGGCGATGGTGCCTTCGAACAGCTGCACGCGCTGCGGCAGGTATCCGATATGCTCGCCCAGCACCCGCGGCTCGAACTGGTCCAGCGACGCGCCGTCCAGCCGGATCTTGCCGCCCGCGGGCCGCCAGACCCCGGTCAGCGCCCGCGCCAGCGTCGACTTGCCCGCGCCCGATGGGCCGATCACGCCCACCGCCTGCCCCGGCCCGACGGTGAAACTGATGGTCTTCAACGCCGCCTGCTGGTCGCCCGGCGGCACCACCGTCACCTGCCGGACCTCCAGCAGGGCCTTGGGCTTGGGCAGCGGCGTGCGCGGCTGTTCGGGCGGCACCAGGGCCAGCAACCGGGCCAGCGAGTCCCAGCCCTGCATCGCCCGCTGCACCAGGGCCCACTGTCCGACGGCCAGCTCGATCGGCGCCAGCGCCCGGCCCATCAGGATCGATCCCGCGATCATCGCACCGGGCGTCAGCGCGTTCTGCAACACCAGGTAGGCCCCCAGGCCCAGCATCGCCGACTGCAGGAACAGCCGGAAGGTCCGCGTCGTCGTGGTGAACGTGCCCACCAGGTCCGACGACGCGATCTGCGATTTCAGCGACTCGTCGCGGGCCTTTTGCCAGCGCGAGAACGCCTGGTCGCGCATCCCCATCGCCTGCACCATCTCTGACTCGTTGCGGATCTGGCTGGACAACGCCTCCGCCGCGCCGGTGGCGCGCGCTGATTTCATCGCTGGCTGGCGGGTGACCATCTGGTTGACCAAGGTGACCAGGATGATGATCCCCCCGCCGATCAGCGCCAGCGCCCCCAGCCAGGGGTGGAACAGCCAGATCCCGGCCAGGAAGACCGGCGTCCACGGCATGTCGAATATCGCCATCAGCACCGGCGAGGCCATAAGCCGCTGCACCGCTTCCAGGTCGCGCAGGCCGGTCTGCGTATGTTCGTCCGGGGCCAGCGCCGCCTTGCGGATCACCGCGTCGAACACGCGCCGGTCCAGCCGCGCCTGGAACCGCGCCGCGACCCGGCCCATGATCCGGCCCCGTGCGTAGTCCAATAGGCCCATCATGCCGTAGAGGAACACCACCAGAACGCTCAGCGCGATCAGCGTCTCGACCGACCGGCTGCCCAGCACCCGGTCATAGACCTGCAGCATGTACAGCGGACCCGTCAGCATCAGCAGGTTGACGAAAAAGCTGAGCACGCCGACGAACCAGTAAAGCGTGCGGCTTTCGCGACGGGCGGCGCGCAGTTCCTCGCGCCCCGCGTCCAGTCTCGCCTTGCTCAGTTGCATCCCGTCTTTCCCGCCCGCCGCCGCATCATCGCTTGAACGACTCCCCGAATCCGCCTTACATGCGTTGTCACTGATCTGCCACAGGGTTACGCCGACAATTCGCGGTGTCTGGGCATCTCGAACCGATGCTTTAGGTATACCCGCATAGTTTAACCAAAGTCTGACCGTTGCCGAATTTCTCTTCTTCCCGTCGCCCCAAGCGCCTCGTGGCCGGCCTCCTCCTCGCGGTCGGCCTTGCTGTTTCGGGCTGTACGCCAACGCCCGCCGGCCACCCGCCCGGCGAGGTTTTCGATCCTTACGAGGACGAGAACCGCCGGACACACGCCTTCAACCGGGCGCTCGACCGCAAGCTGCTCCGGCCCGCCGGCAAGGGCGCGTCCGGCTTCATCCCCGACGATGTCGAAAACATGATCGGCCGCTTCGCCTTTCACCTGTCGATCCCGGGCGCGGTGGTGAACAACATCCTGCAAGGCAACATGAAAGGCGCGACCGAGGACACGTATCGCTTTGTCGTGAACACCACGATTGGCCTGGGCGGCCTCTTCGACACCGCGACCGAACTGAACATGCCCCAGGCCACCGATGCCGATTTCGGCCAGACACTCCATGTCTGGGGTGTCCGCGAGGGCGCCTATCTCGAACTGCCGCTGCTCGGCCCCTCGACCGAACGCGCCGCCGCGGGCAAGGTGGTGGATCTCTTCACCAACCCGCTCAGCTACGTGCTGGACGAGCCCGCGAACTACGCCATCCCGGCCGCATCGGCCGCCTCGGGCCTGTCCGACCGGGGCCGGTACGCGGACACGATCGATTCCATCCTTTACGAAAGCGCCGACAGTTACGCCCAGGCGCGTTCGCTCTATAGTCAGAACAGGCGTTTCAAGCTCGGCGGTGGATCGGGCGGAGCGCTGGAAGATCCATATGACGCGCAACTCGGCGCGCTGCCGGAGGACCCATACGATGAATGACATGTCCAGACGTTTCCTGATCGGTGCGGGCGCGGCCTTCACGCTGCTGCCCGCCGCCGCAACCCCCGCCCTCGCCCTGACAGAGGGCCGTGCCCGCGCGCTGATCGACCAGGTCGTGGCCGACATCAACCGGGTCATCGGCTCGGGCAAATCCACGAGCGCCATGATCCGCGACTTCGAACGCATCTTCGCGCGCTACGCCGACGTCAACATCATCGCCCGCTCGACCCTGGGCGCCGATTCGCGCCGCGCCTCCTCAGGCCAGATGCGCGCCTTCACCGCCGCCTTCCAGGGCTATATCGCCCGCAAGTACGGCAAGCGGTTCCGCGAATTCGTCGGCGGTCAGGTCAGCGTGACCGGGGTGCGCCAGGTCAAGTCCTGGCACGAGGTCCGCGCCAACGTGAAACTGCGCGGCAAGTCGCCCTTCACCGTGCTCTTTCTCGTTTCCGACCGCTCCGGCCGCGATCTCTTCTTCGACATGGTGATCGAGGGCGTCAGCCTGCGCCTCACCGAACGCACCGAGATCGGCGCCATGCTGGATCGCAACGGCGGCAATATCGACGCGCTGATCGCCGACGTGCAACGCGCGGGCTGATCCCGTGCCCCGGCCCGGGCCTTCCCCGGTCCTGGCCCGAACACGGCCCTCCCGGAAAAAACGGCGGAAAAACGATCTTTTCCGCCGCTCCGCGCGTTTCCCGAACAGGACAAGACAAACGGGAGACTGACATGCCGGACAAAGGCCGGGGGCACACGGCGGACCATCCGCACCACATATCGCGACATGGCTGGTGGGACGTGGTCCTGCGGCTCAAGGACGGCATCGCGTCCGACCACATGTCGGTCGTTTCGGCCGGTGTCGCCTTTTTCGGCCTCTTGGCGATCTTCCCGGCCGTGGTCGCCCTGATCTCCATCGCGGGTTTCCTGCTGAACCCGCAGGACGTGGCGAACAACCTGGAACAGATCATCGCCATCCTGCCCGAGAACGCGGCGGCGATCATCCAGGACCAGATCATGAAAGTCACCGGCGGCGACGAGGCGGCGACCGGCCTTGCCGCACTCCTGGGTCTTCTTCTCGCGCTTTACGGCGCGACCAAGGGCATGATGACCCTGATGGAAGGCATGAACATCGCCTATGGCGAAAAGGAAAAGCGCGGCTTCGTCAGGCTCTACGCTACCGGCCTTGCCCTGACGCTCTTCATTATCGTCGGGGTGCTGTCGGCGCTGGGCCTGATGATCGTGCTGCCCGCCGTGATCGGCTATCTGGGTCTGTCCGAGACCCTCGAGACCACGATTCTCTGGCTGCAATGGCCCGTCCTGGGCTGTCTCGCCGTCCTCGGTCTCGGCGTGCTCTACCGGTTCGGTCCCTCGCGCCGCAACGCAAGGTGGCGCTGGATCACCCCGGGCGCGGTGGTCGCCATGATCCTCTGGCTGGCAGGCACCGTCGCCTTTTCGGTCTACACCCAGAATTTCGCCAGCTACAATGAAACCTACGGCACGCTCGGAGGCGCGATCATCCTGCTGACATGGCTGTGGCTGTCGTCCTTCATCGTGCTGGCCGGGGCCAAGCTCAATGCCGAGCTGGAACATCAGACCCGCCGGGATACCACCACCGGACCCTCACGCCCCGAAGGCCAGCGCGGCGCGGTCAAATCCGATACCTTTCCCGATGCCGGCACCCAGGCGACGCCCGGCGCGGCGCCCGGCAAAGACTGAATCGATCTGCCGGATCGGCAGAGCGCCTCAACCTCGCCTCACCTTCGGTTGCCTGTCCCCTCCAACAGCTCTTCCAGCATCCGGTTGATCGTGTTGTCCCGGCCACCCTGCGGCTGTTGCTGTTGCGGCCACTGCTGCTGAACCTGCGGCTCCGGCTCGGGCTGCACGAAGATCATCGGCAGGTCGCTGACCGGCACGCCCTCGTTCACCCGCACCATCGTCTCGCGCCAGATATCCGCGGGCAGGCCGCCGCCGGTCACGCCTTTCAGCGGGGTGTTGTCGTCGTAGCCCATCCAGACGCCGGTGACGTAATCCGCCGTGAACCCCAGGAACCACGCATCCCGCGCCGCCTGCGTCGTGCCGGTCTTGCCGGCGGCCTGACGGTCGGGCAGCTTGGCGCGCGCGCCGGTGCCGGATTGCACCACCTCGTACATCATGCCCGTCAGCTTCTGCGCCGCCTCCTGCTGGATCACGCGCTCGCCGATGCCGCCGCTCTTGCGCATCAGCGGGTCGTCGTCGCCCAGCAGCTTCAGCTCGACCAGCCCGTAGGGCGTCACCGACGATCCGCCGTTCAGGATGCCCGCATAGGCCCCGGTCATTTCCAGAAGCGTGCTTTCCGACGTGCCCAGCGCCAGCGCAGGCCCCTCGGCCAGGTCGTTGTCGATGCCGAAATCGCTGGCGACCCGGCGAACCAGGTCCAGCCCCACGCTCTCGGCCACCTTCACCGCCGGGATGTTGTAGGACTGCGCCAGCGCCCGGATCAGCGGCACGCGGCCGTGGAATTTCTTGTCATAGTTCTCCGGGCACCATTGGCCCGACCCGGCAATGTTGCGGCAATAGGGCTCGTCCACCACCATCGACGTGGGCTCATAGCCCAGTTCCAGCGCCGTGGCATAGACAAACGGCTTGAACGCGGAGCCGGTCTGCCGCTTGGCCATCGTCGCCCGGTTGAAGGCGCCGGTGACGCGCGACTTGCGCCCGCCCACCATGGCCCGCACCGCGCCGTCGGCGCTCATCACCACGATCGCCGCCTGCGCCTCGGACCCGTCGCTGACCTTGTTCTCGAACACCCAGTCCAGTGCCTCCTCGGCGGCCCGCTGCATCCGCTGGTCCAGCGTCGTCTGGATGATCACGTCCTCGGTCGTGTCGCGGGTGAACAGTTCCGGCCCGCTGTCCATCACCCAGTCCGCGAAATACCCCCCCGCCTGCGCCGCGGCGGCCTCCGACAGGGTGGCGGGATTGTCCTGGGCGGCCTGCGCCTCGGCGTCGGTCAGGTAGCCCTGCTCGTTCATCAGCCGCAGCACCGTCGCCGCGCGGTTCTGCGACCGTTCCAGGTTGGTCGTCGGCGCCAGCCGCGTCGGCGCGGTCAGCAGGCCCGCCAGCATCGCCGACTGCGCCGCGTTCACCTCGCGCGCGCTCACCCCGAAATAGCGTTGCGCCGCGGCCTCCACGCCAAAGGCGCCGCCGCCGAAATAGGCCCGATTGAGGTAGATCGACAGGATCTCGTTCTTGGAATACTTGGCCTCCATCGCCATGGCATAGACCGCTTCCTTGGCCTTCCGGCCCAGCGATCCGCGGCGGCAGTCCCGGACGTACTCCGCCTCGCTCTCCCACTCGGATTCGTCGTATTCCACGCCCAGGCACAACAGTTTCGCGGTCTGCTGCGTGATGGTCGACCCGCCATGGCCCGACAAAGGCCCGCGCCCCTCGCTCAGGTTGATGCGGATGGCGCTGGCAATGCCGCGCGGGCTCAGGCCGAAATGCCGGTAGAACCGTTTGTCCTCGGTGGCCAGCACCGCGTTGCGCAGATCCGGGCTGACCGTATCGGCGGTCACCACGCCGCCGAACTGGTCGCCCCGCCAGGCAAAGACGTCGCCCTCCCGGTCCAGCATCGTGACCGACCCGCGCGCCCGCCCGTCCAGCAGCGCGCGCACATCCGGCAACCCCGCATAGACATAGGCCACCGCCAGGGCCGTCACCAGCAGCGCCACCGCGGTCACGCGCCACGTCACGACCCAGAACAGCCGCAGGATCCAGCGGAACAGGCGCTTGATCCACGCCACGGGGCCGCGCCCGCCGCCCGAACCGCCACCGCTCTTCCGCCGCGTGCGCGCCGGTTTCGCCGGCTTGCGGGCAGCCGTCTTGGCCCGGCTCTTTGCCGGTGTCTTGGTTGTCTTGCCGTATCGCCTGTCTGCAACGAGTCGCGGCGCTTTTCGCCCCTGGTTTCCCATGCCCTACCTGCTCGGACCTCTTTTGTTGCAGTTTACAGGTCCTGTCACCGAAAGTAGACCCCCGAAATGCATCTCCGGGCCTGCTGCGTCGCGTCACGTCGGCCCGCCATCCGCCCCGCCACCGGCGGCATGTCGCCGAAGCGCAGCCCGCCCGAATGCGATTCTTATCTGCCTATTTATTAGTCATTAATGATGAATTGCGCATAATTTGTGCATAATCCGACGATTTCCGCCCGCTTCCCCGGCGCTCACTCTTCCCGCCCGCCGCATCTCCGTCACTTTCTGCATCAGCGAAATCAACCTCGCCCAAGCAACCGAAAGGGACATCTGTGAAACTCATCATTGCAACCATCAAGCCGTTCAAGCTTGAAGATGTGCGCGAAGCGCTGACGGGGATCGGCGTGCGCGGCATGATGGTGACCGAGATCAAGGGCTTCGGCTCTCAATCGGGTCACACCGAGATCTACCGCGGCGCGGAATACGCCGTGAATTTCGTACCCAAGATCAAGCTCGAGATCGCCGTCACCGCCGGCATGGTCGACCAGGTGGTCGAGACCATCGCGACGACCGCGCGCACCGGCAAGATCGGCGACGGCAAGATCTTCGTGCTCGATATCGGACAGGCCATGCGCGTGCGCACCGGCGAAACCAACGATGACGCGCTTTAAGACGCGCGATAGAAGGGATAACATCACTATGAAACGCTTTATTCATCTGGGGCTCGCCGCAACCGCAATCGCGGTCCTGCCCCAACTCGGCTTTGCTCAGGAAGCGGCCGAAGCCGCCGAAGCCGAGGCCGCCGCACCCGGCTTTGACGAGATCGGCCCCTACATCATGACGACCCTGCTGTTCTGCATGGCAGGCTTTCTGGTGTTCTTCATGGCCGCGGGCTTTGCCATGCTCGAAGGCGGGCTGGTGCGCTCCAAGAACGTGACCATGCAGATGACCAAGAACATCGCGCTCTTCTCGATTGCCGCGATCATGTACTGGCTCGTCGGCTTCAACACGATGTACCCGGGCGACTTCAACGGCTACTTCGCCATCGGCGGGCAGACCGTGCTCGATCCGGTCGGCGTCGCCGCAGCCGATGCGGCGCTTGATTACGCGTCGATCGGCTCGGACTTCTTCTTCCAGCTCGTGTTCGTCGCCGCCACCGCCTCGATCGTGTCGGGCGCGCTGGCCGAACGGATCAAGCTGTGGCCGTTCCTGATCTTCGTCGTCATCCTGACCGGCTTCATGTACCCGATCTCGGGCTCGTGGAAATGGGGCGCAGGCTGGCTCGACGCCGCCGGCTTCCAGGACTTCGCCGGCTCGACCGTCGTGCACTCCGTCGGCGGCTGGGCGGCTCTCGCCGGCGCCATCGTGCTGGGCCCGCGCCTGGGCAAGTACGGCAAGGACGGCAAGGTCACCCCTATGCCCGGCTCCAACCTGGCGCTCGCCACCCTGGGCACGTTCATCCTGTGGCTCGGCTGGTTCGGCTTCAACGGCGGCTCGCAGCTGGCCATGGGCACCGTGGGGGATGTCTCGGACGTCAGCCGCATCTTCGCCAACACCAACATGGCCGCGGCGGCCGGTGCCGTGACCGCGCTGATCCTCAGCCAGGTGATGTACAAGAAGCCTGACCTTACCATGGTGCTCAACGGTGCTCTTGCGGGTCTCGTCTCGATCACCGCCGAACCGCTGGCGCCCACGCTCTTCGGCGCGCTCTGGATCGGTGCCGTCGGTGGCGTGATCGTGGTCCTGACCATCCCGATGCTCGACAAGCTGAAGATCGACGACGTGGTCGGCGCCGTTCCGGTGCACCTCTTCGCCGGGATCTGGGGCACCATCGCCGTGATCTTCTACAACGGCGACGCCAACCTGATGACGCAGCTGACCGGCATCGTGGCCTACGGTGTGTTCACCTTCGTGGCCAGCCTGATCATCTGGTTCATCCTCAAGGCTGTCATGGGCATCCGCGTCAGCGAAGAGGACGAGATCAACGGCCTCGACATGTCGGAACTGGGGATGGAAGCCTACCCCGAGTTCTCGAAAGGCTGAGACCAAATCGGAATGGGTCCTCCCGACCCTTGACCCTGACCCGGGCGTTCGCGCCCGGGTTTTTTCTTTCGGCGCAGGGACCCTTCGCCATTGCGGTCCCCCTCCCCGCGCCCTAGCTCTTGCCCATGTCCGACGCCTATCGCCCGTTTGAAGCCCTGGTCGCCCCGGCCCGCCGCACGGCGTCTCTCGTGCGTCTCGTGCTGGGCGGCGTGATGCTGGCGGTGCTGTTCCTGTCGACGATCTTCGCCGCCTCGACGCTGCTCAACCTGGTCCTGCCCGGCGCACCGCTCGACGAAACCGCCGCCGCGCTGGCCAACGGCGGCACCCCTTACGGCGTCCTGGCCAACCTTTATATCTTCGGCTTCATCATCCTCGCGCTGGCCATCACCGGGCGCGCCGTGCACGACCGATCCCTGCCCAGCTTCGTCGGCGACTGGCGTCGCGCGCGCCAGCATTTCGGCCGCGTCTGCCTCTACATGGTGGGCCTGCACCTCGCGCTTTCCATCCTGCTGCCCGCCACGCCCGATCTGACGCCCGAGGCCAACCTCGCCCCGTCCAGCTGGCTTGTCTTCCTGCCCCTCGCCCTGCCCGCCATCCTGGTTCAGACCGGGGCCGAGGAACTGGTGTTTCGCGGCTACCTGCAAAGCCAGCTCGCCGCCCGCTTCGCCAATCCCCGCATCTGGATCATCGTCCCCGCGATCCTCTTCGGCCTGCTGCACTACGACCCCGCGATCAACGGCGACGCCACCTGGCTCATCGTCGGCTGGGCCACGCTCTTCGGCATCGCCGCGGCCGACCTCACGGCCCGCACCGGCACCATCGGCGCCGCTCTCGGCCTGCATTTCGTCAACAATTTCTTCGCCATCCTCGTCGCCGCCCCCGCGGGCAATTTCGACGGCCTGGCGCTCTACACCTACCCCTTCGCCGTGGGAGACACCGATGCGCTCTGGGTCTGGGCCCCGCTCGACCTGATGCTCTTGCTGGTCAGCTGGCTCACCGCGCGCCTCGCCCTGCGCGTCTGATTGCATTTCCCCCGCGCACGGCTTATCTCAAGGGCGATTTGCAACGGGAACTGGGCCACCGATGAACTGGATCACCAATTACGTGCGTCCGCGCATCAACTCGATCTTCTCGCGCCGCGAGATCCCCGAGAACCTGTGGACCAAGTGCGACGAGTGCGGAACCATGCTGTTCCACCGCGAATTGCGCGAAAACCTCAACGTCTGCACCTCCTGCGGCCACCACATGGCCATCACCCCGCGCGACCGCTTCACCGCGCTGTTCGACGGCGGCACCTTCACCCAAGTGTCCGTGCCCCAGCCCACCGCCGACCCGCTGCACTTTCGCGACCAGAAGAAGTACCCCGACCGCCTGCGCGCCGCCCAAAAGGCGACCGGCGAGACCGAGGCGATGCTGGTGGCCTCGGGCGAGATCGGCCGCACCCCGATCGTGGCCGCGGCCCAGGATTTCTCGTTCATGGCCGGCTCCATGGGCATGTATGTCGGCAACGCCATCATCGCCGCCGCCGAGGAGGCCGTGAAGCTCAACCGCCCCCTCGTGCTCTTCTCCGCCGCCGGCGGCGCGCGTATGCAGGAAGGCATCCTGTCGCTGATGCAGATGCCCCGCACCACCGTCGCCGTGCAGATGCTGAAAGAGGCGGGCCTGCCCTATATCGTCGTGCTGACCCACCCCACCACCGGCGGCGTCACCGCGTCCTACGCCATGCTGGGCGACGTGCACATCGCCGAGCCGGGCGCGCTCATCTGCTTCGCCGGCCCCCGCGTCATCGAACAGACCATCCGTGAAAAACTGCCAGAGGGCTTCCAGCGGGCCGAGTACCTGCTCGATCACGGCATGCTTGACCGCGTCACTCCCCGCGGCGAGATGCGCAATGAACTCATCACCATCCTGCGCATGCTGCTGAACCTGCCGCCCGCCGTCACCGCCGACCTCCCCGCGCCTGAACTTCCAATCGAGGAAGAGCTTGAGAGCGCACCGCAACCGGACACGGCTGAGGAGCAGGCAGCGGACGACACCGACAAATGACCGCCCCCACATCGGACGTCATCCTCGACCGGATGATGGCCCTGCACCCCAAGATCATCGACCTCACGCTCGACCGCGTCTGGCGCCTGCTGGACGCTTTGGGAAACCCGCAGGACGCCCTGCCCCCGGTCATCCACATCGCCGGCACCAACGGCAAAGGCTCCACCCTCGCGATGATCCGCGCGGGCATCGAAGGCGCGGGCAAGACGGCCCACGCCTACACCTCGCCCCACCTCGCGCGCTTTCACGAACGCATCCGCCTGGCGGGCGAACTGATCACCGAACCGCACCTGACCGAAGTGCTCGATGAATGCTACGCCGCCAACGGTGGCGAACCGATCACCTATTTCGAGATCACCACCTGCGCCGCGATCCTCGCCATGTCCCGCACCCCCGCAGACTACACCCTGCTGGAGGTCGGCCTGGGCGGACGGCTTGACGCCACCAATGTCGTCGCCACCCCCGCGCTCACCATCATCACCCCGGTCTCGATGGACCACGAGCAATATCTCGGCGACACGCTGGCAAAGATCGCGACTGAAAAGGCCGGCATCCTGAAACGCGGCGTCACATGCGTCGTCGGCCCGCAGGACGAGGAAGGCATGGACGCCATCGAGGCCGCCGCCCAGCGCACGCACAGCCCCCTTCGGGCCCACGGCCAGCACTGGCACGTCACCACCGAACGTGGCCGTCTCATCTACCAGGATGAAACCGGCCTGCGCGATCTGCCCCTGCCCAACCTGCCCGGCGCGCACCAGTACGAGAACGCAGGCGCCGCCATCGCCGCCCTGCGCCACCTGCAACTTGGCGATGCCGCGCTCGAGGCCGCCGTGACCCAGGCCCACTGGCCCGCCCGGATGCAGCGCCTCTCCACCGGCCCGCTGGCCGAGGCCGCACCGCAGGCCGAACTCTGGCTCGACGGCGGCCACAACCCCGCCGCGGGCCGCGCGCTTGCCGCGCACCTGGCCTCGCTGCCGCCTCGCCCCACGCACCTGGTCTGCGGCATGCTCAACACCAAGGATATCTCGGGCTACCTCTCCCCACTCGCCGGCGCCGCGCAAAGCCTCACCGCCATCTCGATTCCTGGCGAGGCCAACACCCTGCCCGCCGACGCCACCGCCACCGCCGCCGCCAACGCCGGCCTGCCGTCAGGCACCGCCGCCAGCGCCCGCGCCGCCATCGAGGATATCGCCGCGAAAGACCCCACCGCCCGCATCCTCATTTGCGGCTCGCTCTACCTCGCCGGCGCCATCCTGCGCGAAAACGGCTGATCTCTACCCCCGCCCCGGACCTGATCCGGGGCCTCGTAGGGTGGGTGAAAACCCACCACGCCCCTCACCCCTCGCGCAACATCGCGTAGGGTGGGTGAAAACCCACGCACCACGCCTCACCCCTCGCGCGCATTCTCCTCGGCCAACAACGCCTCCAACCCCGCCTTGTAATCGGGATACTTCAACACCACCCCCAACTCGTCCTTGATCCGGCTGTTCTCCACGCGCTTCGATTCCGCATAGAACGACCGCGCCATAGGGCTCATCTCCGCCTCCTCGAAATCCACCGCCGGCGGCAACGGCAGGCCCAAGAGTTCCGCCGCATAGCCGATCACGTCCTGCGGCGGCGCCGGATCGTCGTCGCAGACGTTATAGGCCGCGCCCGGATTGGGCCGGTTTATCGACGCCTCCAGCACCTGCGCAATATCCTCCACATGGGTGCGGCTGAACACCTGGCCTTGCTTGATGATCCGCCGCGCCGTGCCGCGGCGCACCTTCTCGAACGGCCCGCGCCCGGGGCCGTAAATCCCCGCCAGCCGGAAGATATGCAGCGGCAGGCCCGGTATCGCCGCCCACGCGGCCTCGGCGACGACGCGCTTCTGCCCCCGCTCGGTCGACGGCTCCAGCGGGCTGTCCTCGTCCACCCAGTCGCCCTCGTGATCGCCGTAGACCCCCGTGGTCGACAGGTACCCGGCCCAGTCCAGCCGCCCCGCAATGGCCGCGATGTCCTCGCCCAGCGCGTTCAGCACCGGGTCGCCCTCCTCGCCCGGGCTGACGGATGTCAGCAGATGCGTCGCCGCCCCCAGCGCCTCCGACAGGTCGCTTCCGGGCCAGACCACGCCTTCCACGCCCTCGTCCCGCAGCGCCTCGGCCTTCTCGGCGCTTCGGGTCGTGCCGATCACCCGCCAGCCCTGCGGCACCAGCCGCCGCGCCAGCGCCCGCGCCGAAAACCCGTGCCCGAAGGACAGCAACACCTTGCCCATGCGTTTCTCCTATGGCTCTCCGCCAGATATATCCTGCAGCGGCCGCGACGCCACCCAGGCATAGCCGTTCTCGCACAGGATGGTGGTCTCGCGCAGGCCATGCGGCTTGTCCGTCGGCGGCTGCAACACGTGCCCGCCCGCCGCCTCGGCCTGTCTGGCGGCCTCGTCCGGGTCACTGTCGAACAGGTGGATCTGCGCCCCCGCCCCGCGCGGGCCGCTTTCGGGCAACAGCCCCAGCGCGGGATGGCTGCCATAGGTGGCATCGACATGCAGCTGCATCAGCTGATCGCCATAGACCATGATCGCGAAATCCCCGCTCACGCGGTGGGCCTTCATCCCGAACACCGCCTCCAGGAACGCCACCTCGCGCGCCACGTCCCGCACCAGCAGGTTCAGGCCCATCCCCCGCAGCGACGCGCCGAACACCTCCGGCTTGACCGTCTCGAAATCCATGACCCTCTCCCTTGCGCCCACACATCCGCGCCAGCTTGCGAACCGTCCCCCGCTCTGTCAACGTGCCCCGCAAAAGTTGAATGTATCGGGTACACCATGGCTCAGACCGCCGATGACGGCCGCTACCACAGTCCAGAGGCCCCGGCGCCGCAGAACTTCACCGAGGCCGCGACGGCCGTGGATCACCTGGTGGCGCTCTACGACGACGCGGTAAGCTTCCTGTGCGAGGCGTTCCAGGCCGCGATGCTGAACGGTCAGCCCTCGCGCCCCGTCCGCGCCTTCTACCCCGAGATCCGCATCAGCACCTCCAGCTACGCCAAGATCGACAGCCGCCTCAGCTTTGGCCACCTGGCCGAACCGGGCACCTACGCCACCACGGTCACCCGGCCGCGCATGTTCCGCAACTACCTCGAACAGCAGATCGGCCTTCTGCTCCACAACCACGATGTGCCGCTGACAATCGGCGTGTCCGACACCCCGATGCCGGTGCATTTCGCCGTCGCCAACGACGCCTCCATCACCGTCCCGCAACAGGGCGCAGCCGACTTTACCCTGCGCGACTATTTCGACGTGCCGGACCTGTCGACCACCAATGACGACATCGTCAACGGCACCTATACCGTCATGCAGCAAAGCCCCGCGCCGCTCGCCCCCTTCACGGCGCAGCGCGTGGACTATTCGCTCGCGCGGCTCGCCCATTACACCGCCACCGCGCCCGAGCATTTCCAGAACCACGTCCTCTTTACCAACTACCAATTCTACGTGGCCGAGTTCGAGGCCTATGCCCGCAAGGTCCTCGCCAATCCCGACAGCGGCTACGACAGCTTCGTCGGCCCCGGCGACGCGACCATCACCGGCCCCGACGAGGTGCTGCGCCCCACCTCCAAGCTGCCGCAGATGCCCACCTACCACCTCAAGCGAAAGGACGGTGCCGGCATCACCCTGGTCAATATCGGCGTCGGCCCGTCCAACGCCAAGACGGCGACCGACCACATCGCCGTCCTGCGCCCCCATGCCTGGATCATGGTCGGCCATTGCGCGGGCTTGCGCAACTCGCAGTCGCTGGGCGATTTCGTTCTCGCCCATGCGTATTTGCGAGAGGACGCGGTGCTCGATGCCGACCTGCCCGCCTGGGTGCCCATCCCGGCGCTGGCCGAGGTGCAGATCGCGCTGGAAAAGGCCGTCGCCGCCGAAACCGAGCTGGAAGGCTACGCGCTCAAGAGTGTCATGCGCACCGGCACCGTCGCCAGCTTCGACAACCGCAACTGGGAACTGCGCGACCAGTCCGGCCCGGTCCAGCGCCTGTCGCAATCCCGCGCCATCGCGCTCGACATGGAAAGCGCCACCATCGCCGCCAACGGCTTCCGCTTCCGCGTGCCCTACGGCACGCTTCTGTGCGTCTCGGACAAGCCGCTCCACGGCGAGTTGAAACTGCCCGGCATGGCCAGCGATTTCTACAAGACCCAGGTCTCGCGCCACCTCATGATCGGCATCCACGCGATGGAGCATATCCGCGACATGCCGCTGGAACGCATCCACAGCCGCAAGCTGCGCAGCTTCGACGAGACCGCGTTCCTCTAGGCTCCCCCAGACCACGAAAAACACCCGTCCCGGACCCGATCCGGGACCTCTCTGCCGTTTGCGCATCCGGTGAACACGGGGCGGAGAGCCGCAAACCCCCTACGGCACCGTTCTGCCAACATAAATTGAAAAAACTCGCGCCGACTCGCCTTTTGCGTCTACGCTGATCGAATTCCGATCCGGAATGACACGACAGGAGAGAACAATGTCAAAAAAACTGGTCCTGGGATTTGACGACAGTGAAAGCGCCAAGGCGGCTCTCGACTTCGCAACCACCCTGGCAAAGGCACAAGGTGCGGAAGTCATCGTCGCCCATGTGCTGGAATGGTCCCCCTATTCCTTTCTCACCAAGGAAGAACTCGAGGAACGGCACATGCGCCGCAAGGAGGAACTGGCCCGCGCCGAGGACGCGCTGCTCAAGCCTGTCCTGAAAAGACTGTCCGACGCCGGCATCACCGCGACGACGGTCCTGCGCTACGGCCATATCGCCGACACGCTGGTCGACATCATCAAGGAAAACAACGCCGAGATGATCGTCATCGGCCGCACCGGCCACTCGGCGCTGTCGTCGCGCCTCTTCGGCTCGGTCGCGGGCAGCCTGGCACAGGCCGCCCCCGTGCCGGTCACCATCGTACCGTGATCATGCGCCACGCATTCAACGACAATAATCGAGGGACACAGATGAAACATGCATTCAAGACGCCCCTGGCGGCGCTCTTCGCCCTGCTGGCGCTCAGCGCCCCGGCCCTGGCGCAATCCATCGACGAAACCGTCAACGAGATCTTCGCCAATTCCACCGGCTGGTTCGTCAGCCTGATCTTCTCCGACTTCCCCGGCACAAGCTTCCCCTGGATCGTCGGCTGGCTGGTCATCGCCGCCACCGTCTTCACCGTCTATTTCGGCGTGGTGCAGCTGCGCTGGGTCGGCCACTCCATCGCGCTCGTGAAGGGCGACTATTCCGATCCCAACGACGCCGGCGAGGTCAGCCACTTCCAGGCGCTCGCCACGGCGTTGTCGGGCACGGTGGGCCTGGGCAACATCGCGGGCGTCGCGGTGGCCGTCGGCATCGGCGGTCCGGGGGCGACGTTCTGGATGATCCTCGCGGGCCTTCTGGGCATGGCGTCCAAGTTCACCGAATGCACGCTCGGCGTGAAATACCGAAATGAATATCCCGACGGCAAGGTCTCGGGCGGCCCGATGTACTACCTGTCCAAGGGCTTCAAGGAACGCGGCATCTTCGGCGGCGGCATCCTGGCCGTGCTCTTCTCGATCTTCTGTATCCTCGGCGCATTGGGCGGCGGCAACATGTTCCAGGCCAACCAGGCCCACGCGCAGCTCTCCAACGTGCTGGGCGACTACCCCGGCTGGATCACCGGCCTCGTGATGGCCGCGGTCGTCTTCGCCGTCATCGTGGGCGGCCTGAAATCCATCGCCAAGGTCACCGAAAAGGTCGTGCCCTTCATGGGCATCCTCTATGTCGGCACCGCGCTCATCATCATCGCGATGAACTATGACCAGATCGGCACCGCCTTCGGGCGCATCTTCGAGGGCGCCTTTACCGGCCTCGGCGTCGCCGGCGGCATGGTCGGCGCGCTGATCCAGGGCTTCCGCCGCGCCGCCTTCTCGAACGAGGCGGGCGTCGGCTCTGCCGCCATCGCCCACTCGGCGGTGCGCACCAAGGAGCCGATCACCGAAGGCTTCGTCTCGCTGCTGGAACCCTTCATCGACACGGTGGTGGTCTGCACCATGACCGCGCTGGTGATCATCATCACCGACCAGCTGATCACCGATCCCGAAACCGGCCTCTTCGTGCTGAACGAGGCAGGCAACGCGGTCCAGACGGTCGACGGCAACACCGGCGTCGCGCTCACGTCGGCGGCGTTCTCGTCCTCGATCGACGGGTTCAAGTACGTCCTGGCGCTGGCGGTGATCCTCTTCGCCTTCTCCACGATGCTCAGCTGGTCCTATTACGGCCTCAAGGCCTGGACCTTCCTCTTCGGCGAGGGCCAGACGAAAGAGCTGATCTTCAAGCTGATCTTCTGCCTCTTCGTGGTGATCGGCGCGGCCTCCAGCCTCGGCCCGGTGATCGACTTCTCCGACGCCGCGATCTTCGCCATGGCGGTGGTCAACGTGCTGGGCCTCTACTTCCTGATGCCGATCGTCAAGCGCGAGCTGCACAGCTACGCCGCGCGCCTGCGCTCGGGCGAGATCAAGAAGTACAAGTAAGCGCGCAGGTCCCCTGACCGGGGACCGTCCCACCAACGACACCGCCCTCGCAGGCTCTGCGGGGGCGGTTTTGCATTGGCTGCCTGCCAGTGCCAGAAGGCGCGGACTTGCCTTCACGCCAGGCCAACAGACCTTGCGAGCGACCCACGCACAACGTGCGGTTCCATCGCGGTTCGCTGTACCGGGCTTGCACATGCAACGGACCGGCGCGCGGCGGCACGTGCCGTTCGGCAGTCTTTCGCGTCCGAACAGGCCTTCAACTGCGTGACCCGGTTGTCAAAGCAAAATCCGTCAGTTAGGGACAAACCGTTATGTAATAACATCTATATTCATGGGGTCGCAGATCCCGTCAACACAGGAGCCTCTCATGCAACAGACATTCGCCAAGTGCGTTGCCGCCGTCGCCACCGGCGCATTGCTCGTGCTTTCCGCGCCGGCGTTCGCCCAAAGCGACAGCACACATGACCACGATCACGATCATTCCGAAGAACACGATCACTCCGAAAAGCACGATCACGGTGACGACAAGGTCTACAAAGGTTACTTCGAGGATGACCAGATCGAGGACCGCACCCTCTCGGACTGGGAAGGAGACTGGCAATCGGTCTACCCGCTGCTGCAGGACGGAACGCTCGACCCCGTCATGGCGCACAAGGCCGAGCACGGCGACAAGACAGCGGCCGAATACACCGACTATTACAAGACCGGCTATGCGACCGAGGTCGACCGCATTCTCATCAAAGGTGACAGCGTGACCTTCTTCGAGGACGGCACCCCGCTGCAGGGCCGCTATGCCAACGACGGCTACGAAGTGCTGACCTACAAGGCCGGCAACCGCGGTGTCCGCTACATCTTCGAAAAGAGCGGTGGCGATGCCGGGGCGCCCGCGTTCATCCAGTTCAGCGACCATGCCATCGCGCCGCAGGATGCCGGGCACTTCCACCTCTACTGGGGCGACGACCGGGCGAAGTTGCTCGAGGAAGTCACCAATTGGCCAACCTACTACCCCGCCGAACTCAGCGGCGAGGACGTGGCTGAAGAAATGATGGCCCACTGAATACGGGTCAATGCGTGCGGCCGGACAGGGCCGCACGCCCTCCGGGCCCCGGTCCGACAAAGCGGCGACCCGCAAAGGAAACGGCGCACGCTGACCCGGCTCATTGCCATGATATCCGGCGACAGAACGTGGCAGAGACGGTCGCCCAAACCGTCGCGGCGCTCCGTTGACTCCGCAACCGCAAAACGGACGTGCCGCGTGGGCAGACCCAGTGCACCGATGTCGATGCAGACGCCCTTGCATCCGGCACCATCTCGACATCCCCGTCCGGCCCAAGCCCCGGGCCGCCGCCTTACCCGGTCACACCTCGACCGTCACCCGCGTGCCCTGCTCCAGCGTCTCGACCGACAGGTCCGCCTCCAGCGATTGCGTCAGCGCCACGACGATGCTGCCGCCCACGCCGGGCTTGCCGCTGTCCCCGGTCGTATCCAGCGCCCCGTCGTGATCCTCCGCCCGCTCACGCTGCGTCTCGATGCTCGCCGCGCCGAACGGCCAGTTGCTGTCTTCCGGCAACCCGATCCCGTCATCCTCGACCGACAGGCGCAAGCCCTGCGCGCCGGTCCGCTGGAACCGCACCTCGACCGTGCCGGTCGACCGGCCCGCGAAGGCGTGCTCGAACGCATTGGTCAGGAACTCCGACAGCAGCAGCCCCAGCCGCGCCGCCTGGTCGACCGGCAACGACACCTCGTCGCATTCCACGTTCACCCGTATCGCCCCGCGCGGCTCCAGGCTGGACACCACCGAGGCGATCCGGCTCAGATAGGCGCCGGTCTCTATCTTTTCGCTGTTTCCGCCGCTCAGCAGCTCGTCATACAGAACCGACAGCGCCTCGATCCGGCGGCCGATCGCCTTCAGCGACTCCTCGGTGACGTCCTGGCGGGCCTGGATGCGGATCATGCTGACGATCATCGCCAGATGGTTTTTCACCCTGTGCTGCAACTCGCGCAGCAGCCCCAGCGTCGCGTCATCCTGCTCCGGCATCGTCACGGTCTGCGGGATTTCGCGCTGCAGGCCGAAAAACCCGGTCAGCGCACCGTCGCTGCCGTGGATCGGCGCCACCAGCAACTGGTTGCGAAACGCCGTGCCATCGGCCCGGTGGTTGGTGATCACGACTTCGAATTCCTCTGCCGAATCCAGCCCCGACCGAAGCTTCTGGACATCCGCCGCATCGGTCTCTTCACCCTGCAGGAAACGGCAGTTCCGCCCGATCGCGTACCGTCGGCTGTAAAGCGTCAGGGACTCGAAGGCGGAATTGACATAGGTGATCGGATTGTCGTCCAGCCGCGGATCGGTCAGCACCATGGACAACGGCGAAAGCCGTATCGCCTGCTCGACCTCGTTTTCGCCCATTTCCATGTCTTCCGGCTTCATCCTGTCGCTTCTCTCCAAACCGCTTCATCCTGAAGCAACAGGAAAAGCTCCTTCAAGCTTACAGGATGGATCGTTCGCTTTCTGTACGCTACCGCACCTCAAATCCACAGGTCAATCACCGCTCCTCTTATCGGGAAGCAGTTCCGCATTGGCCGAACGCACCAAGTCGTAACACTCGCAGCTTGCCCCGCGCAGCCCCTTGATATCGGTGATCTCAAGGCGCCCGCGCGCATACTTGATCAGCCCCTGCGACTGCAGGTCCAGCGCGGCGTTGGTCACCGTCGCCCGCCGCACGCCCAGCATCTGCGCCAGAAAGTCGTGGGTCAGCCGCATCTCGTTGCCGTCGGTCCGGTCCCCCATCGTCAGCAGCCACCGCGCCAGCCGCGGCTTGGCCTCATGCGCCGCGTTGCACGCGCCCGAGACCATCGCCTGGTACAGAACCGACTGCACGACCGAAAAGAGGGCGTTCTCGAAATCCCGATACTCGGATTTCAGCTCCCGGAACCGCTCTGCCGGCAAGCGCAGCGCCCGGCCCGCGATCTGCACCTCGTCCGCGGCCAGTTGCCTTGGATGTCGCAGGATCAGGTTCAGCGCGCTGCACGCCTCGCGTCCCACATTCGCCATCTCGACCCCGCTCCCGTCGCTGTAGGACGCCAGCGTGGAAATCACCGCGGTCTCGGGAAAATAGACAGCCGAGGTCACATCGCCCATCCGGTGCAGGACATCGCCGGCCTCCAGCGTCACAGGTTCGCACCGCGCGCCCACCGCCTCCCGCGTCGACGCGCTCAAAGAGCGCAAGACCCTGTTGTTCGTTGCAAACGACATGTCGGGCCAACGCACGGCACAGCTCCATGGTTCACCGCCAGGCCGGGATCGGGTCGCGGGCCGCAAGACACGCCTTGCATCCCGCTCATTACTTCAATACTTCATGAAGTATGGAAATATTGATTCCCCACCGGCTCGCCACCCTCGGCCATCCCCAGCGCATGGCGGTCTTCCGTCTTCTGATGCGGCGCTACCCCGATGCCGTCCCGGCGACCGAACTGGCCCATGCGCTCGACCTCAAGCCCAACACGCTGTCCACCTACGTGAACGCACTGGCGCAGGCCGGGCTGATCACGCGCACGCGGCAGGGCACCTCCCTGCGCTACAGCGTCGACATGACAGCGATGCGACAAACCCTCGACTATCTCATCGGCGATTGCTGCCGCGGCCGCCCCGATGCCTGTTCCACCACCTCCCTCCACACCCTTCTCGGAGTTCCCCAAATGACCGACCGCAAATACAACGTGCTCTTCATCTGCACTGGCAATTCCGCCCGCTCGATCTTTGCCGAAAGCCTCCTGCGCGCCGAGGCGGGCGACCGCTTCAACGCCTATTCGGCGGGCACCAAACCCCGGTCCGAACTAAACCCCTTCGCCCTCGATGTGCTGGAACAGAAAGGCCACGACACCTCGGTGCTCGAGGCCAAGAACGTCTCGGTCTTCCAGGGGCCCGACGCCCCGCAATTCGACTTCGTCTTCACCGTCTGCAACCAGGCCGCGAACGAGGAGTGCCCGGCCTGGACCGGCCAGCCCGTCAGCGCCCACTGGGGGATGCCCGACCCGGTGAAAGCCGAAGGCACCGACGCGCAAAAAGCGCTCGCCTTCCAACAGGCCTACGGCGCGCTTCAGAACCGCATCAAGGCGTTTACAAGCTTGTCACTCGACAGTCTCGACCGGATTTCCCTACAAAAGGCCGTGGACGACATCGCCAACATCAACAGCGGGGCCTCCGCATGACCACCTACGCCGTCAACGGGCTGGGCCGCATCGGCAAGCTGATCCTGAAACCTCTGCTGGAACGCGGTGCGCACATTGCCTGGATCAACGACGCCGTGGGCGATGCAGAGATGCACGCGCACCTTCTGGAATTCGACACCGTGCACGGCCGCTGGGACGCCGAATTTGCCCATGATTCCGACAGCGTCACCATCGACGGCACCCGCCTGTCTTTCATCGGCACCAAGGACCTGTCGGCGCTGCCTCTTGATGGCGTCGACGTGGTGATCGACTGCACCGGCGTCTTCAAGACCGAGGCCAAGCTCGCCCCCTATTTCGACGCCGGCGTGAAAAAGGTCGTCGTCTCCGCCCCGGTCAAGGACGGCGACGCCGCCAACATCGTCATGGGCGTCAACCACGACATCTACGACGCCGCCCGCCACCGCATCATCACCGCCGCCAGCTGCACCACCAACTGCCTCGCGCCTGTGGTCAAGGTCATCCACGAGAACCTGCGGATCAAACACGGCTCCATGACCACGATCCACGACGTCACCAACACGCAGACCATTGTCGACCGTCCCGCCAAGGACCTGCGCCGCGCCCGCTCGGCGCTGAACTCGATGATCCCAACCACCACCGGCAGCGCCACCGCGATCACGCTGATCTACCCCGAACTCAAGGGCCGCCTGAACGGCCACGCCGTCCGCGTGCCGCTCCTCAACGCCTCGATCACCGACTGCGTCTTCGAGGTCGAGCGCGAGACCACCGCCGAAGAGGTCAACAGCTTCTTCAAGGCCGCGTCCGAAGGCTCGCTGAAAAACATCCTCGGCCACGAGGAACGCCCGCTCGTCTCCGCCGACTACACCAACGACACCCGCTCGGGCATCGTCGACGCGCCCTCCACCATGGTCGTCAACGGCACCCACGTGAAGATCTACGCCTGGTATGACAACGAGATGGGCTATGCCCACCGCCTCGTCGACGTGGCCCTGATGGTCGGCGCCTCGCTGTGACACAGGCCTCCGCCCGCCCCGAGGGCCTCTCGGCCTATATCGCCGTCACCGCGGCCTACTGGGCCTTCATGCTGACCGACGGAGCGTTGCGGATGCTGGTGCTTCTGCATTTCCACACGCTTGGTTTTTCCCCTGTCCAACTGGCCTATCTCTTCGTCCTCTACGAGATCGCCGGCATGGTCACCAACCTCGCCGCCGGCTGGATCGCCGCCCGCTTCGGCCTGACCTCCACCCTTTATGCCGGTCTGGGGATACAGGTGCTGGCCCTCCTGGCCCTCACCCAGCTCGATCCCGACTGGGCCATCGGCCTTTCGGTCGCCTTCGTCATGGTCGTGCAAGGCGCCAGCGGCGTGGCCAAGGACCTCGCCAAGATGTCCTCCAAATCCGCCGTCAAACTCCTCGCCCCCACGACGGGCGGCGGCCTCTTCCGCTGGGTTGCCGTGCTCACCGGCTCCAAGAATGCCGTGAAAGGGCTGGGCTTCCTGCTGGGCGCAGCCCTCCTGGCTCTCATCGGCTTCACCGGCGCGGTGCTCGGCATGGCCGCCATCCTCGCCCTCATCCTCGTGGCGGTCCTCATCGCCATGCCCCCGGGCCTGCCCAGGGGCCGCAAGGGCGCCAAGTTCACCGAGGTGTTTTCCAAGTCGCCCAACGTCAACTGGCTGTCGGCGGCCCGCGTCTTCCTCTTCGGCGCCCGCGACGTCTGGTTCGTCGTCGGCATCCCGATCTACTTCTACGCCGTGCTGTCGGACGGCACCGAGGAGGGCAACCGCGCCGCCTTCTTCCTCATCGGGACGTTCATGGCCGTCTGGGTCATCCTCTACGGAGCGGTACAGGCCGCCGCCCCCCGCCTCCTGCGCGCCGCCTCGCGACCCGAGGCCGATCTGGTCTCCGCCGCCCGCTCCTGGGCCTGGGCGCTGGCCGCCGTCCCCGCCATCCTGACCGTCGCCGCGCTCGCGTCCTCCGGCCCGCAGCCATGGCTGACCGTCACCCTTGTCGCCGGCCTGCTGGTCTTCGGCGGCGTCTTCGCGCTCAATTCCTCGCTGCACTCCTACCTCATCCTCGCCTTCACCCGGGCCGAGCGGGTGACGATGGACGTGGGCTTCTACTACATGGCCAACGCCGGCGGTCGCCTTGCAGGAACCGTGCTCTCGGGCCTCACCTACCAGACGGGTGGCCTGCCCCTGATGCTCGGCACCGCGACCGCCATGGTCGCAGGCGCCGCGCTGGCCTCCGGTCGCCTCGATCCGGGCCTGGGCCAGGAACGCCCCGCCACCTAGCCTCAGCCTCCCGTCAACCGCGTCCGGCCCGTTAACCCCGGCAGATCACGACAGGCGCACCGTCGCGATACCACCCGGATACCGACGCTATACCGACATGGGTTTTCGGCCCTCCCGGCCGCTATAACCATGTTTCATTGGCGATTCCCCGCCCGGCATCCGGCATCGCCGTTTGCGCGTTGAAGGTCCCTGAATCTTGTGTAAAACGGTCCGGACACCAAAAAAACAGGCCCAAACAGCCGAAATCGGCCTTGTTTTGCTACACTATTTGTTGTGTTTGCCTACAAGATACAGTTAAATCCCGCGCAGGAGGCCCAAGAAACGGGCAGTTGAAGGAGACCAGAAAATGGCAAAACCGATGACCAAAACCCAGCTCGTTGCGGCCCTCGCCGAAGAAATGGGCAGCGACAAGAAAACCGCGACCAGCGCCCTCGACTCCATGATCGAGATCATCACCAAGGAAGTGTCCAACGGCGGCGCCGTCACCCTTCCCGGCGTCGGCAAGATCTACTGCCGCGAGCGCCCGGCCCGCATGGTGCGCAACCCCGCCACCGGCGAGCAGATCCACAAGGATGCCGACAAGGTCGTCAAGATGACGATCGCCAAGGCCCTCAAGGACAGCGTCAACGGCTGACCTTGTAATCCTGCCAGGTTTCGGAAAGGGTCGCCCCACCGGCAGCCCTTTTCAGTTCGAGGACGAGTAAATCATGGATTTTCGCGCGCTTTTCATGGGGCTGGCCTTTGCAGTGATGTGGTCCAGCGCCTTCACCTCCGCGCGCATCATCGTCGCCGCCGCGCCCCCCGTGACGGCGCTCGCCCTGCGCTTCCTGATCTCCGGCCTCCTGGGCGTCCTGATCGCCCGCGCCCTGGGTCAGTCCTGGCGCCTGACGCCCGCGCAATGGCGCGCCACGATCGTCTTCGGCCTGTGCCAGAACGCGCTCTATCTCGGCCTCAACTTCGTCGCCATGCAGACGGTCGAGGCCTCGCTTGCCGCCATCATCGCCTCCTCCATGCCGCTGCTCGTCGGCCTCGCCAGCTGGCTGATCCTCGGCCAGCGCGTCAGCGCGCTTGGCTTTGCCGGCCTCGCCGCGGGCATGGCCGGCGTCGCGCTGATCATGGGCACACGGCTTCAGGGCGGCGCCGACCTCTACGGCGTCATGCTCTGCATCGGTGGCGTCGTGGCCCTCACCTTCGCCACCCTGATGGTGCGCGGCGCCACCTCGGGCGGCAACTTCCTGATGATCGTCGGCCTGCAAATGCTGGTCGGCAGCGTTGCACTGGGCATTGTCGGGCTGTCGACCGAAACGCTCGAAATCGCCTGGTCCTGGCCCTTCATCGCCGCCTTCGTCTACACCACGCTGATCCCGGGCCTGGCCGCCACGCTGGTCTGGTTCGCGCTGGTCAACCGCATCGGCGCGGTCAAGGCCGCCACCTTCCACTTCCTTACCCCGTTCTTCGGCGTCACCATCGCCGCCCTCGTGCTTAACGAAGCATTAGGGTTCTGGGATATAATCGGCGTGCTGGTCGTCACCGCAGGCATTCTCGCCGTGCAACTGTCGCGCCAGCAAGATACCTGAGCACCGGCCCGTCTCTTCCTCTGGCCGGAAATATCCTGGGGTGAGCGTCGAAACCCCGTTTCGGCGCGAGGGGCGAAGCCCCTCACCCAATCAAACCTGCGCGGCGCAGCCGCACAATTGAGCTATCCGATCACACCGCGCGGCCCGTCGCCGACCTGCCCGCGATGCAACAGCAGGTGATCGAGCACGACACAGGCCATCATCGCCTCGGCCACCGGCACCGCGCGGATGCCGACGCAGGGGTCGTGCCGCCCCTTGGTGACCACTTCGGTCGCGCTGCCATCCATCCGGATCGACCAGCGCGGCGTCAGGATCGAGCTGGTGGGCTTGACGGCAAAGCGCACCACGATGTCCTGCCCGGTAGAGATCCCGCCCAGGATGCCACCCGCATGGTTGCTGCCGTATTCCGGGCCATTCTCGCCCATGAAAATCTCGTCGGCATTGTCGACGCCGGTCAGCCGCGCCGCCGCCATGCCTTCGCCGATCTCCACGCCCTTGACGGCATTGATGCTCATCATCGCGGCGGCCAGATCCGTATCCAGCTTGCCATAGACCGGCGCCCCCAGCCCGGCGGGCGCCCCGCGGCACACCACCTCGATCTCGGCGCCGACCGAGTTCTGCGCCTTGCGGATCCCTTGCAGGTAATCTTCCCACACCGGCACCGCCCCGGCGTCCGGCAGGAAGAAATCGTTGCGGTCGATCTCGGCCCAGTCGATCCCATCCCGGTCGATCGTCACCTCGCCCATCCGGGTCATGTAGCCCTTGACCTCCAGGCCCGGCGCAAGGCTTGCCAGCGCGGCCCGCGCCAGCCCGCCCGCAGCCACCCGCGCGGCCGTCTCGCGCGCAGAACTGCGCCCGCCTCCGCGATAGTCGCGGATCCCGTATTTCTGGTGATAGGTGATGTCGGCATGGCCGGGCCGGAAGGTCTGGGCGATCTCGCCGTAGTCCTTGGACCGCTGATCGGTATTCTCGATCATCAGCTGCACCGGCGTTCCCGTGGTCTGCCCTTCGAACACCCCCGACAGGATCTTCACCGCATCGGGTTCCTTGCGCTGCGTGGTGTGCTTGCTCTGCCCCGGGCGGCGCTTGTCGAGGAACTGCTGCAAAAACGCCTCGTCCACGGCGATGCCCGGCGGGCAACCATCCACGGTCGCGCCAAGGGCGGGCCCGTGACTTTCGCCCCAGGTGGTGACGCGAAACAGATGTCCGAACGTATTGAGGCTCATGCGGCTCCTCCTTTGGCGCCTGATCTACCCGTGCGCCCCTGCCGTCTCAAGCGAATTCGCGGCGCATGGCACAGCGCCCCCGGGGCGCGTCGCCGATTTACAATCCGCCATGGCGCCTCATAGTAGGGCAGGCCATTGAAGCCGCCCGCCCAGCAGACCAAGGAACGCCCCCATGACGGGCAAGACCCGAAAGTGCCGCCTGCGCCAGTTGGCCCGCGACACCCGCGCCGGCCTGATGGACCGCCGCGAATTCATCACGCTTGCCTCGACCCTTGGGGCCAGTGCCGCCACCGCCCATGGCCTGCTGGGTGCAGCGCGCCCCGCGCTGGCAAGGCAAGGCGAGGGCCGCAAAGGCGGCGTTCTGCGCGTAGCGATGCGCGTGCTCGACATCACCGACCCGCGCAAGTTCGACTGGACCGAGAAAGGCAATCTCGCCCGGCAGTTCTGCGAGCCGCTGGTGCGCTGGAATGCCGACTACAGTTTCTCCGGCCTCCTGCTGAAGAGCTGGGACGTGTCCGACGACGCGCGCACCTACACGCTCCACCTGCGCCGGGACGTGACCTGGAACAACGGCGACGATTTCACCGCCGAGGACGTCGTTCACAACATCACCCGGTGGTGCGACACCTCGGTCGAAGGCAACGCGATGGCGGCCCCCATGGCCGCGCTGATCGACAGCGACACGGGCCGGCTGGCCGATGGCGTGATGGCGCAGCTCGATGACCACACCATAAGGTTGACCCTGCCCCGCCCCGACATCTCGCTGATTGCCGGCATGGCGGACTATCCCGCCCTGATCGTGCACCGCAGCCACGGTGACGACAGCGACCTGGCGCAAAGCCCCATCGGCACGGGCCCGTTCGAACTGGTCTCGCTCGATGCCGGCGCGGGGGCCGAGGTGAAGCGCCGCGAAAACGGTGCATGGTGGGGCGGCGAGGCCTATCTCGACGGTATCCGGTTCATCGACCTCGGCACCGACAGCGCGGCCATGGTCACGGCCTTCGACGCGGGCCGGATCGACGTCAACGACGAGACCACCGAGGATATCGCCACTGCGCTGGACGATCTCGACCTCGTCAGAAGCAGTATGCCCACGGCCGCCACCATCGTGGCCCGGATGCGCATGGACACCGCGCCCTACACCTCGAAGGACTTGCGCAACGCGGTCCAGCTGGCCGTGGACAACGACCTTGTCCTGCAACTGGGTATCGACGGCGATGGTCTCGTCGCCCAGAACCATCACGTGGCGCCATTTCATCCCGAGTATGCCGCGATCCCCGCGAAGGCCCCCGATCCCGCCGCGGCCATCGAGATGGCCCGCGCCGCCGGGCACGGCGACACCGAACTGGAGCTCATCTCGGTCGACGGCGACTGGCGCACCGCGACCGCCGACGCCATCGGCGCGATGCTGTCCGAGGCGGGCTTCAACATCAAACGCAGGGTGGTCCCCTTGTCGTCCTTCTGGAACGACTGGACGCGATACCCGTTCTCGACCACCAACTGGGCCCCCCGCCCACTGGGCGTGCAGGTTCTGGCGCTCGCGTACAGATCGGGCGCGGCGTGGAACGAGACCGCGCATTCCGACCCGGACTTCGACGCCATCCTCGACCAGGCGCTCGGGGTCTTCGACGCGCGGAAACGGCGCGAGTACTCCGCCATTCTGCAGACCCGCCTGCGCGACAGCGGCGTGATCGTCCAACCGTTCTGGCGCAATCAGACCAAGCATTTCGCAAAGCATGTGAAGAACGACCATGTGCACCAGGCCCGGGAAATGCAGTTCGAGACCGTCTGGCTCGACACCTGAGCGCTCCTTGAGCGTCGCGCGCGCCTCGGCGAAGTTCCGAAGCTCGAAACTTTTTTTCGAGTCGCGCCCACCGCTTAGCCGAAACCGCGGGAAAAACGAATCGCCGACGATTGACCGAAACGAATCGCTTCGCCTATACCTTGTAAAACTGCATTCCAACGCACGGGGACAGGGACTTGACCCGTGCCGGCATCGGGGGACGCCGTGTTGCGGACGGCACTGGGGCACATTTTCATAACGGCACCGCGCACCCACGCGGCGGAAGCGGCATGATCCGGCCCGCGACCATGTGGTCAGGCGATACCGCCTTGGTCACGCGCCGCGGCAACATCCAACCACCATGCGAATTCGCCGCGATCCACATATCGCGGCACACCACGACCGGACGGGAAGAAACACACCCGGCGCGGTGATCCTACAACGCGGCAGGAGGGAATGAGGGGCCGAACCAACGGCCCCCTTTCTTTTGCGCCCCTCACCCTTTGGGGTCACTGGACAGAACCCCGCCGTGGTGCCACGTTTGATCAAATCCGCGACTCAGTGACGGGGGCTCCCATGAAAGACGACAATTTCCTGCGCGAGATGAACGCACGCCACCTGTGGCATCCCATGGGCCATCCCGGCGAGCAGCAACAGAACGCGCCCACCATCATCAAGAGCGCCGAGGGTGTCGAGATCACCGATATCGAAGGGCATCGCGTGGTGGATGCCGTGGGCGGGCTGTGGTGTACGAACCTTGGCTATTCCAACGACGCCATCAAGCAGGCCATTTCCGATCAGCTGTGGCAATTGCCCTATTACTCGGCCTTCGCCGGCACCTCGAACCCGCCCGCGATCGAGGCCTCCTATGCCGTGCAGGAATTCTTCGCCGAGGACGGCATGGCCCGCGTCTTTTTTACCTCCGGCGGGTCCGACGCGGTCGACACGGCCCTGCGCATGGCGCGCCAGTACCACCGCCTGCGGGGCGAGCCTACGCGCACCAAGTTCCTGTCGCTGAAAAAGGGCTATCACGGAACCCACTGGGGTGGCGCGTCGGTGAACGGCAACAACCGCTTCCGCATCACCTACGAGCCGCTTTTGCCCGGCTGTTTCCACCTGCCCAGCCCCTACACCTATCGCAACCCCTACCATGAGACCGACCCGGCCAAGCTCGCCGAGAAAATCGCCGCCGCCATGGTGGACGAGATCGAGTTTCAGGACCCCAGCACCATCGCCGCCTTCATCATGGAGCCGATTCAGGGCGCGGGCGGCGTCATCGTGCCCGACGCCAGCTTCATGAAGCACATGCGAGATATCTGCGACCGCTATGGCATCCTCATGATCTCGGACGAGGTGATCTGCGGCTTCGGACGCACCGGCGACTGGTCGGGGGCCCGCCACTGGGGCGTGAAGCCCGACATGATGACCGTCGCCAAGGGCATCACCAGCGCCTATTTCCCCGTGGGCGGCGTGTTGCTGAGCGACAAGGTCGCGGACGTGTTCGAGACCGCCGACGCCAGTGGGGCAATCTGGACCGGCTATACCTATTCTGCACATCCCGTGGGCGCCGCCGCCGTTGTGGCCTGCCTGTCCGAGACGACGCGGCTGGACACCAAGACGAACGCCGCAGAGCGCGGGACACAGCTGTTCGAGGGCGTGCAGCGCCTGATGGAGAAATACGACATCATCGGCGATGTCCGCGGCGGCCACGGCCTGATGACCGGGATCGAACTGGTCAGCGACAGGTCCGCGAAAACGCCGATGGACGCGGCGACCGTCAAGAAGGTCCACCAGGCCACGTACGAGGCCGGCGCGATGGTGAGGATCGGCGGCAACAACCTTCTGATGTCACCGCCCCTGATCATCACGGAAGCCGAAATCGACCAGGTTCTTTCCGCGCTGGACACGGGCTTTGCGGCAGCCTGACCCAAGCGTGCAGGCCAGCGCCTGCCGTAAGCTGCACCTGCCGCCTTGCCGGCGCCATTCGCACAGGTTCCGTCGCCTGCTGCGCCCTCTGGTCGCAACCAGCGGAAATCCGCGGTTTTTGCCCTAGGTCTGTGACAACACAGCCAGGGCGGCCTGCAAGCATGTAGGCATCGCGAGGACAATGGACACACTCATACTTTCGCGCATCCAGTTCGGCGCAAACATTTCCTTCCACATCCTGTTCCCCACGATCACGATCGCCTTGGGATGGGTGCTGCTGTACTTCAAGCTCAGATATACGCGCAGCGGGGAAGACCGCTGGATGGACGCCTATCGCTTCTGGGTCAAGGTCTTCGCCCTCAGCTTCGGTCTGGGCGTCGTGTCGGGTATCACGATGTCCTTCCAGTTCGGCACCAACTGGCCCGGCTTCATGGAAACCGTGGGCAACATCGCCGGACCTCTGCTGGCCTACGAAGTGATGACCGCCTTCTTCCTCGAGGCGGTGTTTCTGGGCATCATGCTGTTCGGCATGTCGCGCGTGCCCGGATGGTTGCACACGCTGGCCACGTTCCTGGTGGCCTTCGGCACCACGATGTCGGCCTTCTGGATCCTGGTTCTGTCAAGCTGGATGCATACCCCCGCCGGGTTCGAGCTTCGAGATGGCGTGGCCCACGCAACCGACTGGTGGGCGATCATCTTCAACCCGTCGATGCCCTATCGCGTCGTGCACATGCTTCTTGCCTCTGGATTGACGGTCGCCTTTCTGCTGGCCGGTATCTCCGCCTATCGCTGGTTGCGCGGGGACCGGGCCGGGGACGTGCGTACCGCCGTGGTCACGGGGATCGGGCTGGGTGCCCTGCTGATCCCCTTGCAGATCCTTGCCGGCGACTTCCACGGCCTCAACACGCTTGAACACCAGCCCGCCAAAGTCGCCGCGATGGAGGCCAACTGGAAGACCGGGCCGAACGTC
Source organism: Roseovarius sp. THAF27 (assembly GCF_009363655.1). NCBI lineage: Bacteria > Pseudomonadati > Pseudomonadota > Alphaproteobacteria > Rhodobacterales > Roseobacteraceae > Roseovarius > Roseovarius sp. THAF27. The sequence goes on along the minus strand of NZ_CP045393.1, from coordinate 278,616 downwards.
CCTCTCGTGCTGTTCGCCATCCCCGACGAGATGGCGCGCGAGAACCATTACGAGATCGCCATCCCGAACCTTGCCTCTCTTATCCTGACGCATCACGCGGATGGCGTCGTGCCCGGTCTGAATGAGTTCGTCACCGACGATGGCGCGAAAACCCACCCGCCTGTCGCGCCCGTCTTCTATGCCTTCCGCGTCATGGTCGGCACCGGCCTCACGATGCTGGTCCTCAGCTGGTCCGCGGCCGCCTTCATGATCTATCGGCGTCGCGGTCCCGAGGGACTGCCGAAACCGCTTCTCTGGGCGCTGGTCCCGATGACCTTCTCCGGCTGGATTGCAACCCTCGCCGGCTGGTACACGACCGAGATCGGCCGGCAGCCCTGGCTGGTGACGGGCGTCATGACCACCGAGCAGGCAGTGGCGGATGTCCCCAGCCCGATGGTCGCCACGACGCTGGCAGTCTACCTGACGGTCTATGTCGCGCTTCTGGTCGCTTATATCGGCGTGCTGTTCTACCTCGCCCGGAACGGCCATTATGCGAAGAAACGCGGCCGGCCCGACGTGCCCGGCATGAACCCGACCCCGGCGGAGTAGCCCCCATGGACGCTTTCGGAGACCCGGCAACCTGGCTGCCCTTCACCTTCGCAGGCCTGATGGGGCTTTCTATCCTGGTATATGTCTGCCTGGACGGCTTCGACCTGGGCCTCGGCGTGTTGTTCCCCTTTGCCACGGACACCGAGAAGGACAGGATGGTGGCCTCGATCGGGCCGTTCTGGGACGCCAATGAAACCTGGCTGGTGCTGGCCATCGGGATCCTGCTGGTCGCGTTCCCCGCCGCCCACGGGGTCATCCTGACGGCACTCTACCTGCCGGTCGCGGTGATGCTGGTGGGGCTCATCCTGCGCGGCGTGGCGTTCGAGTTTCGCGCCAAGGCGCCGGCGCGGCGCAAGCGGCTCTGGGACCTGTCGTTCTTCTGGGGCAGCCTCATGGCCTCGCTGTCGCAGGGCTTCATGCTGGGCCTTTACGTCATGGGCCTTGTGATCAGCCCGTTTACCCTGATCTTCGCCGCGACGACCGCGGTTTTTCTGACGGTGGCCTATTCCTTCATCGGGGCCACGTGGATGATCCTCAAGGCCGAAGGCAACCTTCAGGTCAAGGCAATCCACTGGGCCCGACGCGGGATCTGGGGTGTCGTGCTCGGGCTCGGGGCGGTGTCGCTGGGCTCGCCCTATGTCAGCGCCCGCATCTTCGAAAAATGGTTCTCTTTCCCCGAGCTTTACCTGCTTGCGCCGTTGCCACTTGTTTCCGCGGGCCTGCTCCTGGCGCTGTGGTGGGTCCTCAGAACGCTTCCCAGGGAAAACGACGCGCTTTCGTTCCTGCCTTTCAGCCTCACAATTGCGCTTTTCACGCTCGGCTTCGTCGGCATGGCGTATTCGTTCTATCCCTACGTCGTGCCCGAGCGTCTGACCCTCTACGAGTCGGCCAGCGCACCGGAAAGCCTGATGATCATCCTGGTCGGCACGCTCCTCGTGCTGCCGATGATCATCGGATACACCGTCCTGTCCTACGTGGTTTTTCGCGGCAAGGCGACCGATCTGCGCTACGACTGACCCGGGCGCGCCGCGACAGGTCAGCCAAACCGCTTCCACGCATCCTGCATCGCCTTGGACATGTCGTCCCACGCCTTGTCCGCACCGGCCTTGATGTCGTTCCAGGCCGCGGACTGGTTCTTCTGCAACTCGCTCAACTTTTCCTGAAGTTCATCGCGGCGGCTGCGCAGATCCTTGAGTTGTCGCTCGTACTCGATCTGGGAATCGGCCTGCGCCTTCTCGGCCTGCGCCCGCAGCTTGTCGATATTGGCCTGCCATTCCTTCATCTGGGCCTCTAGCTTCTTGGTGTAGGCGTCCTTGTCCGTCATGTTGGTCGATCCTCCCATTCAGTGCGGTCAATGACCGTGAGACTCGGACTATAGCACGGATCGGGCGTGCGTGCCGACAGGCCGCAAACATCCAAGGCCAGCATTGAAATCCGCCCCCGTTTGCGCCCATATGGGCCCATCGGAACAGGAGCCAAGCCATGGACATTCGCCCCCTGACCAAGGAATTCGCGGTCTCGCCACAGATCGACGCGGCCCATATCAAGGAGATCGCCGGCGCCGGGTTCCAGTCGATCCTGTGCAACCGCCCCGATGGCGAAGAATTCGGCCAGCCAGAGTTCGAGGCAATCGAGCAGGCGGCGAAGGCCGAGGGCCTGGAAATCCGCAGCATTCCGATCATCTCAGGCATGATCACCCCCGAAGCGCTGGCCGAATTCGACGCGGCGCTCAAGGACCTGCCCAAGCCCATCCTGGCCTATTGCCGAAGCGGGACGCGCTGCACCATGCTTTGGGCCGCGGTCGAACACGGTCGTCGCGACGACAGCGAGATCATCGACCGCGCCGCCAAGGCGGGATACGACGTGGCCCCGCTGGTGCGCCAGATGCAGGCGCGATGACCCGCTGGATCGCGCTCGTTCCCGATAATGCCGGCCAGTGCGGATACCTTGTCGAGGGCGACCGCGTCCTGAGACATGCCACCGGATCCTCCGAGGAGGCGGTGCTGGCAGAGCTTGGCGACCCACCGCGCATGGTACGGCTGGGGGACGGACCTCCCGATCGGCTGCCCACCGGCATCCTGCCGAAGACCGGCGATACCCTGAGCGCGCTCGAACAGGCCACCCCGCCCGACATCATCAGCGCCAGCGTGCGTCTGTGGATCGCCGGTGCGCTGGCAAGCCGCGTGCATTGGGACGGCGTGATATGCGCCACGCAATCCGACGTGACGCACTGGATCCACATCAGCGCCGGCGAAGCGGTCAGCGTCCAGACGGTTCTCACCCCACGCCTCGTGACCGCGCTCGGCGGTACCGCATCAGCCGATCCCGATGCACTTGCAGACACGCTGAGCCGGCCAGAGCGCCTTGCCGCGCATCTGCGTCAGGCGGAAATCTCGGGCGACCGCGCGGCGCTGACAGGTCATCTTCTGGGCGCGGAACTGGCCGCCACCCGACCCTATTGGCTGGGACAGGAAGTGTTGGTGATCTCTGCCAAACCTGCGCCACACATGACCGCCCTTGCCGCACAAGGGGTGCCTGCCACAGCGCTGGCGCCCGGCGATCTCGTCGCATCCGGGCTTGCGGCGTTGAGCCGCGCGCTGGGGCTGACAGACGGCTAAGATGCCGACGCGCTGGCGCCGCTCCGGTGGCTGCAGGGGCCGAACGCGGCGGCCAGCCCCAGGATGGCCCCTGAAACTGTCGCGATCATGCCTGCCGCGCTGACCGCATCGTCGAATCCCAACCAGAGCGGCCCGTAGCCTGCCAGCACGTAGCCCAACACCGCCGAGACCACGGCGAAACCGACCGACCATGCCACCTGCGCCTCAAGGCCGTTGGTGACCATCCGTGCGGCCGCGGGCGGGCAGATGAACATGGCGATCACGATTATCGAGCCGACCGCGTCGAACGCCGCGACCGCCGCGATGGCTGCTACCACGACCAGTCCCAACCCGATCAGGCTGACGGGCAGGCCCATCGTGCGGGCAAACCCTTCGTCAAAGGTCGACAGTTTCAGCGGTCGCCAGAAAACCCATGTCAGCGCGATCACCAGCACCAGGGTCAGGGCCATCCGGGACAACTCGGGCGGAAGGCCCCGCAACGCGCCGATGTCCCAAAGCGACGCCCAACCCTGCGCATCCAGCCAGATCAGGCTTTCAAGATTGCCGTAAAGCGCGTGTTCGACATCAAGATGTACCGAAGAGGTGTCCGACTGTTCCAGCAACAGGACACCGCCTGCGAACATCGCTGTAAACACCACGCCCATCGCCGCGCCCGGCTCGATCCCGCCCAGCCGCCTGATCGCTTCGATCAGGCCGACCGCCACAAGCGATGCGCCGCCCGCGCCCAGCATCATGGGCCAGGCCGAGACCACGCCGGTCACCAGGAAGGCCACCACGATCCCCGGCAGAACCACGTGACTGATCGCATCGCCGATCAGCGCCTGTCGCCGCAGCAACAGGAAATTGCCGGGTATCGCGCAGGCCACGGCGGCAAAGATGCCGATCAGCATCGGCGCCAGAGACAGAACAACGAATTCCTCGCCCATCACGACACTCCCTTCGGCCGCAACTCGCGGTCCAGCGCACCCAGCTGATCCGGCGTCAGGACATCGTCCAGCGGTGTCAGCCCGTCATAGCTTGCCGCCGCTTCCTCATAGGCCGGGTTCGAGCGCAACACCTGCCAGCGTCGCTCGTCGCGCAGGGCCTGTGCCGCTTGCGCCTGTCCCAGCTCGGTCGCCACGCCATCCGCCCGGATCAGCCCCCGGCGCTGCATCAGGCGCAGCGTCAGGCCCTCGTAGATCGGTTGCCCCTGCGCCAGGGCCAGCAAGCCCTGCCGCTCATGGACCCGCGCCCGGAACCGCTGATGTTTCAGCACCGCGGCAAGAACGCCGCGATTGGGCGCCGCGAACAGGGACAGGGTGAACAGGGCGAAGGACACCAGGACGATGATCGGTCCCGTGGGCAGTGCCGGCGCCGTGGCCGAGAATGCCGCGCCCGCGTAACCGGACAGCCCGCCGATCACGCCGGCCAGGATCACGACCCGTCCGACCCGGTCGGTCCAGAACCGTGCCGCGACCGCCGGAATGATCAGCAGCGCGACGATCAGGATCAATCCCACGACCTTCAGACCCACGACGGTGATCGCCAGCGCCAGGCCCATCATTGCCAGCTCGACCCGCGGAACATTGACCCCCAGGCTCGCCGCGAACACGCGGTCGAACGCAACCATCGTCATGGGCCGCCGGAGCGCGGCAACCAGCAGCAGCACGATCGCGCCGCCGGACGCAATCACCACCGCGTCCTGCCGCAACATTCCTGCCGTCGACCCCAGCAGAAAGCTCTCCAACCCCGCCTGCCGCCCGGAACTCATCGACTGGATCACCGTCAGAAGAACGATACCGAACCCGAAGAACACCGACAGGACGGCGCCGATCGCCGCATCCTCCGACAGCCGCGTCCTGTTGGTCAGGGCGCTGACGCACAAGAGGCCGACCGCCGCCGAAAGGGCCGATCCCGCCAGAAGGCCCGGCAGCGCCCTGCCGTCTCCACCCAGTGCCACCATCGCGACGAAGGCAAGCGCGACCCCTGGAAGGGTCGCATGGCTGATCGCGTCACTGACCAGCGCCCTTTTGCCCAGAAACAGGAACGTGCCCGTGGCGCCGGCGGCCATGCCAAGCAAGGCGGCGCCAAGCGTCACGAGCGTGGCGTTGTATCCAAGTTGCAGCGTCAGTGCGTCCCAAACCATCGCGAATTATCCCAAGGCGCCCATCTGGGCCGTGGCCAACCGTCCGCCATACGCCTCCTGAAGGTTGGCGCGGGTAAAGGCATCGGCCACCGACCCTTCGGCAATCTTGCTGGTGCTGATGACGAAGACGCGGTCGAAATACTCGGTGACCGTCGACAGGTCGTGATGCACCGCGACCACCGTCTTGCCCAGTCCGCGCAGGTCCTTCAGCACGGAGATTATCGCCGTCTCGGTCGCGGCATCGACCCCCGCGAAAGGCTCGTCCAGAAGATAGAGGTCCGCATCCTGCGCCAGGGCTCGCGCCAGGAACACCCGCTGTTGCTGACCGCCGGACAATTGCCCGATCTGCCTGTCCGCAAAGCCGTCCATACCCACGCGCTCGAGACAGTGCAGCGCGGCTTGCATGTGCTTGGTTCTTATCCGCCCCAGCAGGCCGAGGTCCCGGTATTGGCCCATCAACACCACGTCCAGAACCCGCGCGGGGAAATCCCAGTCCACGCTGGCCCGTTGCGGCACATAGGCGATCCGGGCCCGCATCTTTTCGAGCGCCTCGCCCCACGCCGTGACCCGCCCGGAGACTGGCTTGACGATCCCCAGCGCGGCCTTCAGCATTGTCGACTTGCCCGCGCCATTCGGCCCGATGATGGCCGTCATCGCGCCTTGCTGAAACGTCGCATCCAGGGAAAACACGGCAGGCTTTTCCCCGTAGGACACGGTCAGGCCACGCACCGCGAGCGGGCTTGCCGCCAGCGCATCGCGATCCTCGCGCTCGGCCTCGGTCGTTACCACCTTCACGGTCACCGCCTCAGCTCCCTTCCGCCAGCTTGCCCTGCATGCCGCGGTCTGGCACCTCGCCGCCCAGCGCCTGGGCAATGGTCGTGACATTGTGGTCGATCATCCCGATATAGGTGCCGGTATACGTGCCCGGCGCACCCATCGCGTCGGAAAAGAGCTCACCCCCGATCTTCACCTCGTGGCCCTGCGCCGCCGCCCCTTCGATCAGGGCGCGCACGTTGCGGTCGCTGACGGAGGTTTCGACAAACACCGCCCCGATGCCGCGCTCCACCAGCATATCGGCCAATGTCCTGATCCGGTTCAGCCCGGCCTCCGACTCCGTGGAGATGCCCTGAATCCCGACGACTTCGAAATCATAGGCCTCGCCGAAATAGCCAAAGGCGTCATGCGCGCTCAACAGGACGCGAGCAGAAGACGGCACCGTCTCCAGCACGCGGTGCGCATAGGACGCCAGGGCGTCCAGTTCCTTCAGGTAGGCGGCTGCGTTCGCCGCGAATTGATCGGCGTGATCCGGCGCCACATCGCTCAACGCGTCACGGACGCCATTCACCACGTAGGCCCAAAGTTCGGGCACCATCCAGACATGCGGGTCGAACTTGTCGGCGTAATCCTCATGCGCGATCCGCCGGTCCCGCGGCACGCTTTCGCCCACCGGCACCGCGGTCCCGCGTTCGTCCAGCTTCAGCAGGAACTCCTCCATTTGCGCCTCGAGGTACAACCCGTGCCAAAGAACCACGTCGGCGCGCAGGGCGGCCTGGATGTCGGTTCGGGTCTGGCGATAGGAATGCGGATCGATACCCGCACCCATCAGCGCCGTGACCTCCACGAGGTCGCCTCCGACACGCCGCGCGGCGTCGGCGATCATCCCGGTTGTGGCGACCACTGACAGAGCCGCGCCTTGCGCCCGCAGCGGCGTCCCGGCCAGAGCAGCGGCAGACAGCGAGGTGATCAACAGATTTCGGCGAGACAATTGCATGATTTCAGAACTCTCTTTGAGGCGCTTAAAATGATTATGCAAGTCATTCTCACAAAGTCAACCCGGTGCGGTGCCCCAATCCGCCGCGACGGGAACGGAAAATAGCGAAAACGCGGACTGTAAGTGTCACGTCTTGCGCTGTAATAGCGGATCGGCAAGATTTCGGTTTCGACTGAACGATCCTTAATGGTGAAAATAAGGTAAGGCGACATGATCACACCAGTGCTTTTGTGCGGCGGGTCCGGGACACGGCTTTGGCCGCTCAGCCGGAAATCCTACCCGAAACAATTTGCGCCGGTCTGGGATCAGGGCACGCTTTTCCAGCGGACAGCGCAGCGTCTGTCGGGCCGGGATTACACCGCGCCCCTGGTGATCACCGCATCCGATTTTCGCTTCATTGTCGCGGAGCAGTTGCAGGAGGTCGGCATAGATCCCGGCACGATCATGCTGGAACCCGATGGGCGCAACACCGCTCCGGCCATACTTGCCGCCGCGCTTTACCTGTCGAAACAGGACCCGGACGCCCTGATGCTCGTCGCGCCGTGCGATCACGCGTTCAACGACGCGGAGGCCTTTCGCGCCACCGTGCAAGCCGGCGTGCCTGCCGCGCTCAAGGGCGATCTGGTCACGTTCGGCATCACCCCCAGCTATGCCGAAACCGGCTACGGCTATCTCCAGCTTGCCGCAGAGCCGGACGGCACCACCCCCGTGGCCCTTTCGCGGTTCGTCGAAAAACCTGATGCCGCGCGGGCAGCCGAGATGGTGGCCGATGGACGTCACCTGTGGAACGGCGGGATCTTCCTGTTCCGCGCCAGCGATATCCTGACAGCCTTCGACGCCAGTGCGCCGACTCTCGTGGAACCCGTTCGCGCGGCACTGGAGGGCGCACAGCCCGACCTTGGCTTCCTTCGCCTCGCGCCCGAGCCCTGGGCGCGCGCCGAGGACATCTCGATCGACTTCGCTGTCATGGAACGCTCGAAGAACCTGTCGGTGGTTCCGCTGTCGCACGGCTGGTCGGACCTTGGCGGCTGGGACGCGATATGGCGCGAAAGCCCACAGGATGAAAAAGGTGTCGCCACCAGTGGCCCCGCCACGGCATTGGAGTGCGAAAACACGCTTCTGCGTTCTGAATCCGACAGGCTCGAACTGGTCGGCATCGGTCTCAAGGATATCGTGGCCGTCGCCATGCCCGATGCCGTCCTGGTGGCACACGCCTCGCAGGCTCAAAGTGTGAAGAAAGCCGTCGACGCGCTGAAGAAAAAGTCCGCCGCGCAAGCAACGCAGTTTCCCAAGGACCACCGCCCTTGGGGCTGGTTCGAAAGCCTCGCGCGTGGCAAGCGATTCCAGGTCAAGCGCATCCACGTGCATCCCGGCGCCGCGCTCAGCCTGCAAAGCCACAACCACCGCTCCGAACACTGGATCGTGGTCCAGGGCACCGCCAAGGTGACGATCGACGGCAAGGAAGAGCTGATCACGGAAAACCAGTCGGTCTACATCCCGCTTGGCGCGGTCCACCGGATGGAAAACCCCGGCAAGGTGCCAATGGTCCTGATCGAGGTTCAAACCGGCAGCTACCTGGGCGAAGATGACATCATCCGCTACGAGGACGTATATGCGCGGTCATAGGCCCGTAGCGGCCGTCTTAACCGCTGCAAAGGTGCCATCGTCGCGTCGTGACATCGTCCCGATCGGCTGATACTACCGGAACGATTTCAAGCGGAGGCGCGCCTGTGAACATCACCGAAACTGCCTTGCCGGGCGTATTGCTGCTCGAGCCGGCCCGCTTCGGCGACGCCCGCGGCTTCTTCAGTGAAAGCTGGAGCCGCAAGACGCTGGCGGCCCATGGAATCGAAATCGACTTCGTTCAGGACAACCACTCGCTGTCAGCGCAAACCGACACGGTGCGCGGCCTGCATTTCCAGTCGCCACCCCACGCCCAGGCCAAGCTGGTGCGCTGCGGGCGCGGGCGGCTGTTCGATGTGGTCGTCGACATCCGCAAGGGCAGCCCCACCTACGGGCAATGGCTGGGCTACGACCTCAGCTTCGAGAACGGCCTGCAGCTTCTGATCCCCGAAGGCTTCCTGCACGGGTTCGCCACGCGCGAGCCCGCCACCGAAATCGTCTACAAATGCAGCGATTACTATGCGCCCGAATGCGATGGCGCGGTGTTCTTCGATGATCCCGATATCGGCATCGACTGGAACCTTTCCGGCGCCGCGGTCCTGTCGGAAAAGGACGCGGCCGCGCCGCGCCTGGCCGAGTTCGACAGCCCCTTCGTCTGGACGGGTGCGCCATGAAGCTGCTCGTGACCGGCGGCGCCGGGTTCATAGGATCGGCCGTGGTGCGCCTGGCCATCGCGCGCGGCCACGCGGTGGTGAACCTCGATGCCCTGACCTATGCGGCCTGCCTGGACAACGTGGCCCCCGTGGCCTCCGATCCCGGATACAGTTTCGTCCAGGCCGACATCCGCGACCGGCCCGCGCTCGATGCCGCCCTGGCCGAACACCAGCCCGACGCGATCATGCACCTGGCCGCGGAATCCCATGTCGACCGCTCGATCGACGGACCGGGTGCGTTCATCGATACCAATGTCATGGGCACCTACACCCTGCTCGAAGCGTCTCGCGACTATTGGGAGGTCCGGGGCCGCCCCGAGACCTTCCGGTTCCATCACATCTCGACCGACGAGGTCTTCGGCTCGCTCGGTCCGACCGGCATGTTCACCGAGACCACGCCCTACGATCCGCGCTCGCCCTACTCGGCCTCCAAGGCGGCCTCGGACCACCTGGTGCGCGCCTGGCACGAAACCTACAGCTTGCCGGTGGTGCTCACCAACTGTTCCAACAATTACGGCCCCTACCACTTCCCGGAAAAGCTGATCCCGGTGATCATCCTCAACGCGCTGGCCGGCAAGCCGCTGCCGATCTACGGCGACGGATCAAACGTGCGCGACTGGCTTTATGTCGAGGATCACGCCGACGCCCTGCTGACCGTGCTGGCGAAAGGCGTCGTTGGCGAAAGCTACAACATCGGTGGCGAGAACGAGCGCACGAATCTCGAACTGGTCCAGTCTCTCTGCGCGATCCTCGACGACAAGCGCCCGAAGGCCAGCGGCTCCTACGCGGATCAGATCACCTTCGTCACCGACCGCCCCGGCCACGACGCCCGCTATGCCATCGACCCCACGCGCATCCGGCAGGAACTGGGCTGGCGCCCGTCCGTCACCGTCGAAGAAGGGCTGGAGCGGACCGTGCAGTGGTATCTGGACAACGAGGCGTGGTGGCGCGCATTGCAGACCCGCGACGGCGTCGGGCAACGTCTTGGCGCAGGGGGCGTGCGATAGGCCCCGGGACAAACCGTTTGGCAGAACCGCGCGTCAGGGACTATCGACGCGGGGGCCCGTCAGCCGGGTCAACGCAATTGGAGCACGACGGATGAGCACACTCGTTTTCGGCAGCTCGGGCCAGGTGGCAACCGAACTGCGTCTCTCGGCACCCGACGCCAGGTTTCTGGGACGCGACAGCGCAGACCTGGCCGACCCCGCCGCCTGCGCTGCCGCGATCGCCGCGCACCGTCCCGACCTTGTGATCAACGCCGCTGCCTACACCGCCGTCGACCGCGCCGAGGAGGAAGAGGCGCTGGCCCACGTCATCAACGCCGACGCCCCCGGCGCGATGGCGCGCGCGGCGGCGGAGCTGGGCGTGCCCTTCGTTCATATTTCCACCGATTACGTCTTTGCCGGCACCGGCACCCGCCCCTGGGCACCCTCCGACGCGACCGCGCCGCAAAACGCCTATGGCCGCACCAAGCTGGCGGGCGAAGAGGCGGTGCGGGCCGCCGGCGGCGTCCACGCCATCCTGCGCACCTCCTGGGTGGTGTCGGCGCACGGGGCGAATTTCGTCAAGACCATGCTGCGCCTCGGGGCCAAGCGGGACGCGCTGACCATCGTCACCGATCAGGTGGGCGGGCCGACGCCCGCGCGCGACATCGCGACGGCCTGCCTGCGTATCGGCGACGCGCTGCGCCACGATCCTGCGCTGTCGGGCACCTTCCACTTCTCGGGTGCGCCCGATGTCAGCTGGGCCGATTTCGCCCGCGCGATCTTCGACAAGGCCGGGCTGAACTGCGCGGTCACGGACATCCCCACCGCGGACTATCCGACCCCGGCGGCCCGGCCATTGAACTCGCGGCTGGATTGCACCAGAACCGAAAGCGTATTCGGCCTGTCACGCCCCGACTGGCGCGACGGCCTCGACGACATTCTGAAGGCCCTGAAGGAGGCGCAAGATGCTTGATCTGACGACGCAACTGCGTGACCGCGGGACCGGCCCGTGCCCGGAGGGATGCGCATGACACGCAAGGGCATCATCCTCGCCGGCGGCTCCGGCACGCGGCTCTACCCGATCACGATGGGCGTCTCGAAACAGCTTCTGCCGATCTATGACAAGCCGATGATCTATTACCCGCTCTCGGTGCTCATGCTGGCCGGTATCCGCGAGATTGCCATCATTACCACGCCCCAGGATCAGGCCCAGTTCATCCGCACGCTGGGGGATGGCGCCCAGTGGGGCCTCAGCCTGACCTATATCGAGCAACCCTCGCCAGACGGGCTGGCCCAGGCCTATGTCCTGGCCAGGGATTTCCTCGCCGGCGCCCCGTCTGCGATGGTGCTGGGCGACAACATCTTCTTCGGCCACGGCCTGCCGCAACAACTGGCCGAGGCCAGCGCGATCGAAACCGGCGGCACCGTGTTCGGCTACCGCGTCGCAGACCCCGAGCGGTATGGCGTGGTCGATTTTGCCCCCGACGGCACGGTGAAGACGATCATCGAAAAGCCCGCCAGACCGCCCTCGAACTACGCGGTCACCGGACTTTACTTCCTCGACGGCACCGCCCCCGAACGGGCCGCCAGGGTGCAGCCGTCCGAGCGTGGCGAGCTCGAGATCACGTCGCTTCTGGACATGTACCTCGCCGACGGGCAACTGACCGTCCAGCAAATGGGCCGCGGCTATGCCTGGCTCGATACCGGAACCCACGGCTCGCTTCTCGATGCGGGCAACTTCGTGCGTACGCTGTCGGAACGCCAGGGCCAGCAGGTCGGCTGCCCCGAGGAGATCGCATATGAGCAGGGTTGGATCAACGCCGAGGATCTGGCCCGGCGCGCGCGGCTGTTCAAGAAGACCAATTACGGGGCCTATCTGAAGGGGCTTCTCTGAGCCTCGGAACAATGACCATTCCGGAGGTTGGCGTGTCGCGGCGCGGCGATGTGCGACGGTGCAGCGATCGGCACCCTGATTCCGCTCAGGGCGCCTGGTTATCAAGGTCTCCATTGCGGGACGATGCCGCGGTTCACGACGGAGGCGAGCGTCAGCCCCTGGGGTGGCGATCCAACGGCAACTATGAAGCACTTTATGTCTGCCAAAGACATCCTCAGAATGATCGTTGCACCCAGCCTCAGCCAAATCGCCAGCCCACGGGAGGGGCTGACGATGGCCGGGCCGCTTCGCGGCTGTTAACCGGCTGGGCGCTCGACACCAGGGTCTCACGATGGCCTCTGAACTGCCATCTCCAAGTGTAGTGACCCCCCGCCACAGAACCCGCCTCACGCGCCTGGTGTAACCGCCATGAAAAAGCCCCCGCCAACAGGGGCGGGGGCAAGGTGAGTGCCATGTGTCAGGCCACAGGCACCGGCGGTGTTCTTGAATGTCCTGGGACTGGCTAGTTGGCGCGGTCGGCCATCTCGGCCCGGATCTGCTGCCGGAACACGTCGATGGACACCGGCTTGCCGTCGCGCTTGATGCACCAGTACGTCCAGCCGTTGCAGCTGGGCGCGCCTTCCAGCGCGGCACCGACCTGGTGAATCGACCCCTTCACGTCATCGCCCACCAGCGTGCCATCGGCGCGCAGCTTGGCCTTATGACGTCCGTTCATGCTCAAGAGTTCCTCGCCCGGCCGCAACATGCCCCGCTCGATCAGCTGGCCAAACGGCACCCGCGGCTCGGCGCGCTTGCTGGTGCTGACCTGCAACGCCGCGCGGTCGTATTTGCGCACCGAAGCCAGCCGTTTCTCGGCCACTTTGCGATAGGCCGCCTCGCGCTCGATCCCGATGAACTCGCGCCCCAGCATCTTGGCGACCGCGCCCGTTGTGCCGGTGCCGAAAAACGGGTCCAGCACCACGTCACCGGGATTGGTCGTGCCCAGAAGGACCCGGTGCAGCAGGCTCTCGGGCTTCTGCGTCGGATGCGCCTTGTCGCCTTGCTCGTCCTTCAGCCGCTCGTGCCCGGTACAGATCGGCAGCACCCAGTCGCTGCGCATCTGGATGCCTTCGTTCAGCGATTTCAGTGCCTCGTAGTTAAACGTGTATTTCGCCGCCTCGTCCCGGCTCGCCCAGATCAGCGTCTCATGCGCGTTGGTCAGCCGCTTTCCCCGGAAATTCGGCATCGGGTTGGACTTGCGCCACACCACGTCGTTCAGGATCCAGAAGCCCGCGTCCTGCAACGCCGCGCCGACCCGAAAGATATTGTGATAGGACCCGATCACCCAGATCGCGCCATTGGGCTTCAACAGACGCCGCGCGGCCTTCAGCCAGTCGCGGGTGAAGCGGTCATAGACCTCGAAACTGGCGAACTGGTCCCACGCGTCATCGACCGCGTCCACCTGGCTGTTGTCCGGCCGGTGCAGGTCGCCGCGCAATTGCAGGTTGTAAGGAGGGTCGGCGAATATCAGGTCGACGCTGCCTTCCGGCAGGCCGTTCATGACCTCGATACAATCTCCACCAAGGACAGTATTCAACGGGAGCGTTTCCACGCCCTTCTTGGTCTTTGTCGTCATCTTTTCTGCCTCTGTCCCGGCGCCTTGTTGTGCGCTCTGGTCGTTGACGCCAAGGATGAGTCAAAGCGGATTCGCGGTCAATTTCTTTTTGAATCAGTCGGTTAGGTTTTTTTCTTGATACAAGATATTGTGGACCGGCTTGAACGAACGTCTATGGTGTGGGGTCGGCCCGAGATTTTGCAAAGCGGCCATGTGGCTTTTCGAGCCATACCCTGCGTTGGTCTCCCAACCATAGCCCGGATACTGTTGCGCCAAATCCCACATGATGCGGTCGCGCCTCACTTTTGCCATAATCGAGGCCGCCGAAATCGACAGGCAAACCGCGTCGCCCCTGACGATCGCGCGCCCCTCGCAGGGCATGTCGCGGGGCAGAAGGTTGCCATCGACCAGCGCCAGGCAGGGCGGGCGCGACAGCCCCGCCAGCGCCCGCGTCATTGCCAGATGCGAAGCCCGCAGGATGTTGATCTCGTCGATCTCCTCGACACTGGCATGGGCCACCGAAACCTCGGCCACCTCCAGGATCGCGTCGTGCAGAGCCTCGCGTCGCTTCGCCGTCAGCATCTTGGAGTCGTTCAGCCCCTCGGGTATGCGCCCGGGCGCCAGGATCACCGCCGCCGCCGTCACCGGCCCGGCCAGAGGGCCGCGCCCGACCTCGTCCACCCCGGCCACTTGCAACGCGCCAGCGGCCAGCGCCTCGGTCTCGAACTGAAAATGGGGCCCATGCACGGTTATGCTCATGGGCCCTTCAGTAGTCGCGTTTTCATGGAAGGAAAAGAAGGGAGGCGCACGAAGGATGCTTCGAGCCGCGCGCCTCCCCTCACTGCTCGACCGGTATCCGCGCTCTTATTTGCGGTACTTGTCGCTTCTGCGATCGTTGAACCCGTACCGCTCCAGGCACTGGCTGCCATAGATGACGCCGCGCCGGCCGTGCCCGCGTGTCTCCACAGCGCAGCGATGCGGCAGCGCATTGAACCGCGGATAATTTTTCAGCAGGCAATGCCGCCCATACCCGCGCAGCACGCCGCCCCGGACCCGCACGTCGCGGCGGCACTGCTGCGGCAATGCAAACCGATCGCCATGACGCCCACGATGACCATAGCCGTCATGCCCGCGACGATGCCCGCGATTGTCGTACCGGTCGTACCCGCGGCGATGCCCGTTGTTGAACCGTGGCCCGTGGCCGCCCTGAAGGCGCGTCACCGCGCGGTCGTCGCGGCGCTGGTCGGCGATGGCCGCGCCGATCAGCCCCAGGGCGACCGCCCCCGCCACCCATTTGGCCACGTCCTTGTCACCGGCCTGCGCCGGCGCGGCTGTCATCCCCGTCACGGCGAGCGCCGCCGCCAGGATCAGCGATATGAATGTCCGATGTGTCATGTCAGGTCCTTTCTCTGCTTGAGCCTTGATCGGTCCCCACCCCGGTCATGACGTCACCGTGTCGGCCCGGGTCAGGCGATGCATCAAGGATGGGTCCAGCCCGCCGAGACAGGCAATAACGGCCACCTGCTATCCGATAACACGGCGCAAAAGGCCGTTTCCCGCCAACCCGATATTGAATAGCGGCAGGGATACGCGCATCTTGGCGCCATGAAACGCAAAACCCTTCCCCTCGTCGTGACGCTCGGCCTTGCCACCGCCACGACCGGCGCCGCACAGGCCGCCTGCTATGCCGAGTACAAGGCCAAGCGCGACACCCCGTTCGAGCTCATCTACGAGGTCGCGCAGGTCAGCGGGCCCTGTACCGTCGCCAACGCCACCGCCCAGCTTGGCGCCCGCCTTGCCGGACAGGGCCTGACCTTGCTCAAGGTCCTGTCGGTCCGCGAAGGCTAGCGCAGGGGGCAGGGGCACGTGCAGGATCTCGACACTTCCATCACCGACACCCGCCGCTCCGGCAACCGGATCGTGCTCTTTGGCGTCGCGGCCATCGTCACCATTCTCGTCGGTGCCGCCATCCTCCTGGTGCTCACGTTGCCCGACGCCAACGCCTTCAACGACAAGGTGGCGCAGATTTTCGCCGAGAACGACGCGCTCACCTCGGACGCCGAGATCAAGCTCCTGGAAATTCTCGCCCTCTCGGGCACCGCCTTTTCCGAGACCCTGGGCAGCTACCGAATGCTCATCCTGGTGCTGCTGGTCTTCGCCACGGCCCTCCTCGTGGCCGCGCTGGTGTTCCTGGTGATGCTCGCCGGCATGAATCGCCGCCTCGCGCAGATCGAACATTCCGGCATCCAGGTCAGTTCGCTGCTCATCAGCCGCGAGGAAAACGCCGTCTATCTCAACAACATGGGGTTCAAGCTGACCGATGCGGCGATGGAAACGCTCGCCGTGCTGGCCGAGGCGCGGATGGACGATGACGTGCTGTCGGGTGCCGAGATCGAGGCGGTGATCTCGGGCCGCTCCGCCGACGATTGCGAAGAAGCCGCCGGCGCCACTCGGATCAAGCGCCTGCGCGACACGCTGGGCAACCAGATGGTGTCGGAACTGCTGGTCAAGAACATCGCGCGGCGCGGCTACATGCTGGCCATCGACAAGAAAGTCATCCGGGTGATCTGACGCCGCCCGCGCCCTAGGACGCGTGTTTCGCTTGGCGCGCTACCAAAAGTTGTGGAACTCACCGCACCCCCACTGCGTTCAAAACCTTAACGTTCAAGAACGAAAAACGTCCAGAGGGGGACAGTCATATGACTACGTGGGTTGAACGGATGGGCCTGAAAACCGATCCGGTGATTTTTTCCGTATCCGCAATCTTCACCCTCGTTTTCGTCCTCGCACTGGTCATTGCCCCCGAACCCATCGGCGACGCCTTCGCTGCCGGGCGCGCCTGGATCGTCTCTCACCTGGGGTGGTTCTTCATCCTAGGGGTGAACCTCTGGCTTGGCTTCCTGGTGTGGACCGCCATGAGCCGTCATGGCCATATCCGTCTCGGCCCGCGCGATTCGCGCCCCGATTACACCAACCTGTCTTGGTTCACGATGCTCTTCGCCGGCGGCATCGGCACGGTGCTGATGTTCTGGGGCGTGGCCGAACCCATGAGCCATTTCGCCACCCCGCCCCTGCCCGGGGTCGAGCCCTTCTCCCAGGAGGCCGCGCAAGACGCGATCTCCATCGCCACCTACCACCTCGCCCTGCACACCTGGACGATCTTCGCCCTGCCGGGGCTGGCCTTTGCCTATTTCATCAATCGCTACGACCTGCCCGTGCGGGTCAGTTCGGTCTTCTACCCCCTTCTCAAGGATCGGATCTACGGCCCGTGGGGCAAAGCCATCGACATCGCTGCGGTTCTCGGCACGCTCTTCGGCGTCGCGGTCTCGCTCGGCCTCGGCTCGTCCCAGATCGCCGCCGGGCTCGAGGCCCTGTTCGGCTGGGAAAGCGGCGTCATGCTCAAGGTCGCGATCCTCACGGTGCTGACGGCCGTGGCCGTGGTCTCCATCGTAGCGGGCCTCGACAAGGGCGTGAAGCTGCTGTCGAACATCAATATCGGCATGGCCGTGGGCCTGATGATCTTCGTGCTGATCTGCGGCTCGACGCTGTTCCTGCTGCGCGGCATGGTTGAAACCGTCGGGCTTTACCTCGGCAACCTTCCGCGCCTCGCGTTCTGGAACGACATGCTGGCCGATATTGGCCCCGATTCCGACGGCTGGGGCTGGCAGGGCGGCTGGACCGTCTTCTACTGGGCCTGGACCGTGACGTGGTCCCCTTTCATCGGCCTCTTCGTGGCCCGGATCTCGCGCGGGCGCACGATCCGCGAATTCGTCTTCGGGGTCCTTCTGGCGCCCTCGCTCTTCACCCTGATCTGGTTCTCGATCTTCGGCTGGCAGGCGATGGAAATCGACGGCATCGGCGCCGCCGCGCGCGAGGCGCTGGGCGATCAGGCCGGCGCGCTCAGCGATGCGGTGGCCGAGTCGGTGCCGCTCGCCATGTTCGCCTTCTTCGAAAACTTCCCCTTCGCCGACCTCGTACAGGGTATCGCCGTGCTCGTGGTCGCGATTTTCTTCGCAACCTCTTCGGACTCCGCCTCGCTGGTGGTCGACATGCTCTGCACCGGCTCCCCCGATCCCGGCCCGACCCGTCAGCGCGTGTTCTGGGGCGTCTCCGAAGGGCTGGTGGCCACGATGCTGATCGTCCTCGCCGGCGACGCCGGACTGACGGCCCTGCAACAGGTCATCACCGTTGTCGGCCTGCCGATCTTCTGCCTGGTGTTCCTGATGATTCCCGCCCTGATCCTCGGCTTGCGCAACGAGGAGATCGATCACATCACCATCGGCAAGCGTCCCGGTCTGACGAAGTTCTGACGTTGCACGTGCCAACGCACCATAAGCATGTACAGATCGGATGTGCGAGGATATTGCTTATGGCACTCGAGAATGGCGGCTCAGCGGACATAAAAGACGTTTGATCTACAGCCCCGGCGCGGAAACAGGCCGCAGGCCCCGCGCCATCGACGGGCCGCCCCCACGGCCCGGCGATTGGGTGAAGTACGGTGAATCGCTCCATCCTGTTTCGGATTTGGCCTCGATAAAGTGCTGCCGAACTACCGTCGGATCGCCGCGCCGCGGCCCGTCGATGGCGCTCGGGGAAATAGATCACACTTGTCCGCAAAGGGCTCGATGCGGCCATTCGCCAGCCGGGACACGAACGACTGCTAAGCAAGCTCTTAGCATGAACAGCCAGGATACCTCGAAGTTGGGCCGATTGTGTCGGACTTAAAATTCCCCCTTGACTGGCAGTGGGCATGAAAACCGCCCAAACGTGCAAGCTTATGGTGCATTGGCCGTTGCACGCGGAAGACTGGCGACCCCGGCAGGATTCGAACCTGCAACCTGCCCCTTAGGAGGGGGCTGCTCTATCCAGTTGAGCCACGGGGCCGCTGCCGCGTTCATAATCCAGTCGCCCGCGCGTGTCACGAAGAGGATGAAACGTCTCTCTGAGTGCGCCTGCGCGCGATGACATCAAGAAAAACGCAAGAATAGCTTTGCTCCACGCCTGTTTGGCGCATATCGTGGAATAGCCGAGATTGTTTCGGTCTAGGTATCAGTTCAACCAAGGTTAGGGTTTACATGTTCTCCATCACACAATCCCCACGCCGTGCGCTGCTGCGCAGCGGCACGGCCATCGTCTTTGTCCTCGCCGGCAGCCACGCGGCGATGGCGGACACAACCGCACCCTGCAACACGGGCGCTGGCACCAATAGCGTCGAATGCGGCGAAAACAGCACCTCGAACGGTGACTTCTCGGTCGCCATCGGGGATCAGTCGGTGACCGATGCAACGTCGACCGACGGCATCGCCATCGGGTCCGAAGCCGCAGCCACCGGCCCCTCCACCACCGCAGTCGGCGGCGAGACCGTCGCAACCGGCCCCGGCACCACCGCCATCGGCTGGCAAAGCCAGGCAACAGCCGAACGCGCACAGGCCTTCGGGCACCTCGCAACCGCGCAGGGCGTCCGCAGCCTCGCGGTTGGCGAGAACGCCGACGCGCAAACCGACAACGCCACCGCCATCGGCAACGAGGCCATCGCGAACGGCGTCGATTCGATTGCCTTCGGTGACACCTCGCAGGCCACCGGCCCCTCCACCACCGCAGTCGGCGGCGAAACCGTCGCGACCGGCCCCGGCACCACCGCCATCGGCTGGCAAAGCCAGGCAACAGCCGAACGTGCACAGGCCTTCGGGCATCTGGCAACCGCACAGGGCGTCCGCAGCCTCGCGGTCGGTGAAAACGCCGACGCGCAGACCGACAACGCCACCGCCATCGGCAACGAGGCCATCGCGAACGGCGTCGATTCGATTGCCTTCGGTGACACCTCGCAGGCCACCGGCCCCTCCACCACCGCAGTCGGCGGCGAAACCGTCGCGACCGGCCCCGGCACCACCGCCATCGGCTGGCAGAGCCAGGCGACGGCGGAACGCGCACAGGCCTTCGGGCATCTCGCGACCGCACAGGGCGTCCGCAGCCTCGCCGTTGGCGAGAACGCCGACGCGCAAACCGACAACGCCACCGCCATCGGCAACGAGGCCATCGCGAACGGCGTCGATTCGATTGCCTTCGGTGACACCTCGCAGTCCACCGGCCCCTCCACCACCGCAGTCGGCGGCGAAACCGTCGCGACCGGCCCCGGCACCACCGCCATCGGCTGGCAAAGCCAGGCAACAGCCGAACGCGCGCAAGCCTTCGGGCACCTTGCGACGGCACAAGGCGTCCGCAGCCTCGCGGTCGGTGAAAACGCCGACGCGCAGACCGACAACGCCACCGCCATCGGCAACAAGGCCATCGCGAACGGCATCGACTCGATTGCCTTCGGTGACACCTCGCAGGCCACCGGCCCCTCGACCACGGCAGTCGGCGGCGAAACCGTCGCAACCGGCCCCGGCGCCACGGCGATGGGCTGGCAAGCCATGGCAACGGCAGAGCGTGCACAAGCGTTCGGCCACCTTGCCCGTGCAAGCGGTGTGCGGTCCACGGCGGTCGGCGAAGGGGCCGTCGCGTCCGGCGAGCGGTCGCTGTCCTTCGGCAACCTGGCAACGGCCACGGCCACCAACTCGGTCGCAATCGGTGACGGGGCCCAAGCCACCAACGCCAACCAGTTCGTCCTCGGCAACGCGCAGAACACCTATACCACGCCCGGCATCAACTCCGCAGAAAGCACCGCGGCGCAGGGTGCCGTCGTCGGCTACCTGACGACGGACGCCGCGGGTAACCTGGCCGTCGACAATTCCGCGCTGCCGACGGCGGCGCTGACCAGCGCGGTCCAGGCCAATACAGGATCGATTGCGGCAAACTCCCGTGGGATTGCGTCGAACGCGCGTGGCATCGAGAACAACAAGGAAGGTATCGCGATGGCGATGGCCCTCGATGCGCCCTACGTGCCCAGCGACCGGACCTTCGCCTTGTCCACCGGTGTCGGCGCCTTCGAAGGCAAGACCGCCTTCGCGCTCAACATGGGGTTCCGCGCGAGCGATTCCGTGCAGTTCGACGCCGGTCTCGCCCACGGTTTCGACAACAACCAGACCGGTGGCCGTGTCGGGGTGACATGGGCCTGGTAACGGCAACACGTCACGCCAAGAAGGGAGCGTCGCAACGGATCGTTGCGGCGCTTTTCGCCGTAGTGCTCATGACCGGACATGCGGCCGCACAGGAGCAGGTCGAGCGCAGCTTTGCCGTCGCGCTGATACGCGACATCATGACGGCCGTGAATCACGGCAACTGGACGGGCAATTATACCGTGCTGAGGGATTATGCCGCGCCCGAGTTTTCCGCCGCGAACGATCCGACTCGGCTTGCCGGGCTCTTCACGCCGGTGCGCGAGGCCGGTCTCGACATGCTGCCGGTCCTTGTGACCGAGCCTGAAATCCTCCAGGCCAAGATTGCCGCCGGGGGTCAGCAGATGCGGCTCACAGGGTACTTTCCGACCCGGCCACAACATTTCAGCTTTGACATGGTGCTGGTAAACGAAGGCCGGCGGTGGGTTCTGCTGGATATCTCGGTGGGCGCTTTCGATCCCATATCTGCCCCCGCCCCGGACCCCTCCGCAGAGGCGCAGACCGACCCCGACCCGGAAACCGAGGCAGAGTAAGCCCTGCTTGCAGCGGTGGCGCCGGTTCGGCTAGAATCGGCGCACCCCCTGACAGGAACGCCCCGCGCCATGACGTCACAGGATAACCGACCGCTCACGCTTCGCGACGTATCCGAGGCTTCGGGCGTGTCCGAAATGACCGTCAGCCGCGTCTTGCGCAATCGCGGCGACGTGTCCGATGCCACCCGCAGCCGCGTCCTCGCCGCCGCCAAGACGCTGGGCTACGTGCCGAACAAGATCGCCGGCGCGCTGGCCAGCCAGCGGGTGAACCTTGTCGCGGTCATCATTCCCTCGATGTCCAACATGGTCTTCCCCGAGGTCATGACCGGGATCTCCGAGGCCCTCGACGAGACTGATCTGCAGCCCGTGGTCGGCGTCACCGGCTACCGCCCTGAGAAAGAGGAAAAGGTCCTCTACGAAATGCTGTCCTGGCGCCCCTCGGGCGTGATCATCGCCGGCATGGACCATTCCGACGCGGCGCGCGCCATGCTGCGTGCCTCCGGCATCCCGGTGGTCGAGATCATGGATGTGGACGGCACCGCGATCGACTCGGTGGTCGGCATCTCGCACCGCCGCGCCGGCTCGCAGATGGCCAAGGCGATCATCAAGGCCGGATACCGGCGCATCGCCTTCCTCGGCACCAAGATGCCGCTCGACCACCGCGCCCGCAAACGCTTCGAAGGGTTCACCGAAACCCTCGCCAAGGCCGGGATCGAGATCGAGGACCGCGAGTTCTACTCCGGCGGTTCGGCGCTGAAGAAGGGACGCGAGATGACCCGCGACGTGCTGGCCCGCAGCCCCGACCTCGACTTCATATACTATTCCAACGACCTGATCGGCGCGGGCGGCCTGCTCTACCTCACCGAGCAGGGCGTCGACATTCCCGGCGAGGTGGGTCTTGCGGGCTTCAACGGTGTCGACCTGATCAAGGGCCTGCCGCGCGAACTGGCCACCATGGATTCCTGCCGCCAGGAAATCGGCCGCCGCGCCGCGGACCTGATCGTGACCCGCGCCGCCAGCGTCGACGGCCAGGGCGCGCCGTCGCGCATCGTCCTGGAGCCCACGCTCACCTACGGCGACACCCTGCGCCGCCTTTAGGGCGTTCCACGCCTCTCGCCTGTCGCGGACAGAGCAGACCCCACCTCATTCACACCGCACCATCCTGCGAGCGCAGTCCGACGACATGATCCGTCGCCTGGAAGAGGCCACGGGCCTCGACATCACCGCGCCGGGCTTTCCCGCCGAAATGGTCGACGACGACCCCGAAGAACCGGCATTCGGGGTGCGCCCGCGCGGCCATGCGACCTGAGCAATGCCGACCCGGCGTGGAACTTAATGGAAACGTAACCAATATCCATCAATTCTCCGCCTTGTCCCGCAAGGCCGTTAACCATGCCCGGCGGATTGAATTGAAATCCGCCCTCGAATCTGGCTTTGTCATAAGGGGTTTTCTGGTGGATTATTCGCGATGCTGTTTCTTGCAGGTCTGATCAGTATGGTGGCCGTTGGCACCGCCGCGATGTGGGGCTTCGAGGACCTCGGCACCAGCGACGCCCGTGACGATATCGGTACGCCCGGCGACGCATCCGATGAAGCCTCCGACTATGACAACGGCACCGCGGCCTACTCCGGTGCACAAGACTCGCTGCTCGATATCGCCACCGACGACGACCCCGAAGGCGACGATTACGGCATTGCCCGCGGCACGGCCGATGCCGACACGCTGTCCGGCGGCGAGGTCAGTGAATTTCTCGACGGTCTCGATGGTGACGACCGGATCGCGTCGGGGGACGGCGACGATGTCGCGCGCGGCGGCGACGGTAACGACACGATTGACGGCGAGGCCGGCGACGACACCCTTCATGGCGAGGCCGGGGACGACACCCTGACCGGCGGCGCAGGATCGGACAGCGTGATGGGCCACGATGGCGACGATCATCTCTCGGGCGACGCCGGCGACGACAGCCTTGTCGGCGGCGAAGGCGCCGACACGCTCATGGGCGACACGGGCGATGACGCGCTGCACGGCTATCTCGGCAAAGATTCCCTCGATGGCGGCACCGGGGCCGACACGCTCTTCGGCGGCGACGGTAACGACGTGCTGACCGGGGTCGCGCCCGATGGCACGGCGCCCGAGCAGGATCAGGACTATCTCAACGGCGGTTCCGGCGACGACGAGATCACGCTGGGCGCCGGCGATATTGCCACCGGCGGCACCGGCGCCGACAGCTTCATTCTCCGCGATTGGCTGGACGCCGATCACCAGGGCCAGATCGTCGATTTCAACACCGCCGAGGACAATCTCGTCCTGCTCTACGACGATGACGGCACCGTTCCCGACGTGACCATCGAAGAAGACCCCGACGCGCAGAACCTGCACCGCGTGCTGCTGGGGGGCGAGGTCATTGCCAACGTCACCAGCGACGCTGCCCTGACGCTCGCGCATATCACGCTGATCCCGCAAACCACGGGCTGATCCCGCCCTCGCGTCCATACCGGGCGATACCCCCTTTCCAAACGTCCGGGAATCTCCTATACGCCCGCATCTGCCGCTGAAATCGGCAGGTATCTCCACAGGACCTTGCTGGACGACATCCCGGCTCGTGCCCTTCACCCTTCAACCAAAGGAGACCCCGATGTCGATCACTGTCGAAGAAAAAGCCAAGGTGCTGAAAGAATTCGCAACCAAAGAGGGCGACACCGGCTCGCCCGAAGTTCAGGTCGCAATCCTCACCTCGCGCATTTCCACCCTGACCGAGCATTTCAAGACCCACAAGAAGGACAACCACGGTCGCCGTGGTCTTCTGAAAATGGTCGCCCAGCGCCGCAAGCTGCTGGACTACCTCAAGGGCAAGGACGAAGGCCGGTACCAGGACCTGATCAAGCGTCTCGGCATCCGCCGCTGATCGCACCGATCACCAGAGTTTGACAAGAATGCCCGCTCCACCGAGCGGGCATTTTCTTTTGCAGCCATCGCCGGGCACCTAAAGAAAAAGGCCCGGGTCGTTTCCGAGCCCGGGCCAATCTCACTACATCCTGGTCCGCAGGTCAGTGCAGCTTGGCGTCGACCTGTGCGATCGACTCGTCGATCAGCTTGCTGTTGTCGTCCTCGGTCATCGCCTTGGCGACCACGTCCTTGGCGGCGGCCACGGCCACCGCGATGGCCTGGTCGCGCACGTCCTTCACTGCATTGGCCTCTGCCGAGGCAATCTGCTCTTCGGCCGCCTTGATCCGGCGCTTGATGGACTGTTCAAGGTCCTTCTTGGCCTGCTCGGCGGCCTCGGCAGCTTCGGTCTTGGCATGGGCCACGATCCGGTCGGCCTGGTCCTGAACTTCCTTCTGCTTGCGTTCATAGCTGGCCAGCAGGGTCTGTGCTTCCTCGCGCAGCGCACGCGCCTCGTCCAGCTCCGACTTGATGCCGTCGGCCCGCTTGTCCAGCATCTCGCCGATCTTGCCGGGCACCTTCAGATAAACCAGCAGCGCGATGAACAGGATGAAGGCCAGCATCACCACGAAATTGGTGTTGCCCAGCGAGAAGAACGGCCCGGTGGCGGCCAGCGCGGGGCTGGCGACGACCATGGCGGTCAGGGTTGCGATCAACTGTTTCATGGCGCTCACCCTTTCAGCCGCGAATTGACGGCGCTCGTGACGGTCCGCGCATCGGCCTTGAAGCCCATCGCCGCGACCAGTTCCTTGGCGGTGTCCTTGGCCACTTCCTTCACGCTTTCCATGGCATTCGCCCGGATGTCCGCGATGGCCTTTTCGCCTTCGGCGGTCTTGGCCGCGATCTCGGCATCGGCCTTCTGCGTGGCCTCTTCCAGCTCGGCGTTGATCTCCGCCTTGGCCTCGGCAATGATCTCCTGCGCTTGCGCGCGGGCATCGGCCAGGGCCTTGTTATAGGCGTCCTCGGCGTCGGAGGCTTTCTCTTTCAGGTCTTCCGCCGCGGCCAGATCGTTGGTGATCGTGCCCTGGCGCTCGGCCAGCACCGCCGCGATGCGCGGCAGCGCGATCCGCGACAGGATGAAAAAGATCACGATCAGCGCGATGACCAGCCAGAAGATCTGGTTGCCCATCCAGTCCGGGCAAAGCTGGGGAAGGCCAATTGCCCCACCGCCTGCGTCGACG
Organism: Roseovarius sp. THAF27; assembly: GCF_009363655.1. Taxonomy (NCBI): domain Bacteria; kingdom Pseudomonadati; phylum Pseudomonadota; class Alphaproteobacteria; order Rhodobacterales; family Roseobacteraceae; genus Roseovarius; species Roseovarius sp. THAF27. The sequence goes on along the minus strand of NZ_CP045393.1, from coordinate 252,988 downwards.
CAAGCGCTGGCAGCACCTTCTCCTAGGGTATCGGTCGCCATCTGCGTTCTCCTTGTTGCGCCTGCCCATGTTGTATCAGGTTTTCCGGATCATGTCCGGTCACCGGGGCCGCGCAAGGCTCAATGTTCGTGTCGTATCGCCATGCCCCGGCTTCGGGCCGGGCGCGGCGCCATCCGGATCTTCCTCACGGGACGCCGGGGGACGGGCATCACGCCCCTCGCCCCGGCCCGTAAGGATGAAACCCGTCTGGCTTAGACGGCGAACATCAGCAGAAGCGCGACGAGGAACGAGAAGATCCCCAGTGCTTCCGCGAACGCGATACCGATGAACATGGTCGCGGTCTGGCCACCGGCGGCCGAGGGGTTGCGCAGGGCACCGGCCAGGTAGTTGCCGACCACGTTGCCCACACCGACGGCCGCGCCGCCCATGCCGACAGACGCCAGGCCCGCGCCGATGAATTGACCCATTTGTGCGATATCGCCTTCCATGTCTTTTCTCCTTACGATGGAATTCAGTGATCTGTTGTTCGTTGCTGGCGCCGGAAACCGACACCGTAGGGTGGGTGACAACCCACGCTATCTCCTAATGATGCGGGTGCAGCGCGTCCTTGAGGTACACGCAGGTCAGGATGGTGAACACGTAGGCCTGGATGAACGACACCAGCACCTCCAGCCCGTAGACCGCGGTGATCGCCAGGATCGACAGCGGCGTGACCACAAGGCCCACCCCGGTCGAGATCAGCACCAGCGGCGCAAAGGCGGCGAACACCTTCATCACGGCGTGGCCCGCCATCATGTTGCCGGCAAGACGGATAGAGTGGCTGACCGGGCGCACGAAGTACGAGATCACCTCGATCAGCGCCAGGATCGGCCGCAGCACCAGCGGCGCCGAGCTGATCCAGAACAGGCTCAGAAAGCTCGCGCCGTTCTTGACGAAGCCCAGCACGGTCACACCGATGAACACCATCATCGCCATCACAGCGGTCACGCCGATATGGCTGGTCGAGGTGAACGAGCCGGGGATAAGCCCGAGGAAGTTGGCGAACACGATGAACATGAACAGCGTCATGATATAGGGGAAATACGGCAGCGCGTCCTTGCCCGCCACGTCCTCGACCATCTTGCGGATGAAGCCGTAGGCCAGTTCGGCCACCGACTGCAGGCGGCCCGGAATGACCGACCGCGCGGACGTGCCCAGCACCATCAGCGCGAACACCGCCAGGCATGTCAGCGCCATCCAAAGCGTCACGTTGGTGATCGTGAACAGGCCCACCGGACCGTCGCCGGCCAGCGGCTTGATGATGAACTGATCCATCGGGTGGAAAACCAGCCCTTCGCTTTCGCCATGCGCTTCAGTGGCCATCTGTCATCCTCTTGTCGTCACCCTCGCGGGCTCGCTCTGCGTCCAGCGTTTCCGCCGCGTTCTTCAACTGGATCTCGTTGGCGCTGCGCATCATCGTCTTGATGCCCGCCGCAAGGCCCAGCAATGTAAACAGCACGAGGAAGATCGGGATCGTCCCGAACAGGTAATCCAACCCGTACCCCATGCCAAAGCCGATCCCCAGACCGGCCACTAGCTCGATCACCATCCGCCAGGCCAGCTGCGCCTGGGAATAGTGGTTCTCCATATGGGGCTTCGGTGCATCCACGCCCTTCAGCGCGTTGATCCTGTCTTCAAGCCGCTTTAGCCGCTCGTGTCGGTCAGGATCGTCCACCTCTGCCCCTCCGGAACCGTTGCGCTGTTGCTATGCCGCACCCGCGCCCGAGTCAAGCGTGCGGCCGCACCCGTCAACCCATTGATAAGTCTACGATTTACCAAGATGCGCCGCTCCGCCGCAGCGCCTCTCGGGCCCCGCAAACCGGATTCCGCATATTCAACCAGGCGGTTGAGATTGCCCGCGCGCGCCCCGGTTCATGGTTCCGCAAACACGCGACATCCCGGCATTGCCGCGCGCAGCACGGGTCCGGCGGTGTTCCTGCCCCCGGCTTTTTCTTGCCAAGAATACTCGACTCCCGACGCCGGCCTCAGGGTTCAAGCCACGAAATATCCGCGCCCCACCCCGCCAGAAGCGATTCGAGGTCCCCGGGCCGGATCGCCACCGTCCGGTCATTGACCAGCGGATGCGCATGGACGAAATCCGCGGCCTTCACCGCCGCGTCCATCCACAGCTGCACGCCGGTCCCTGCGCCGTTGACCATCGCCAAAGGGCTCACCGCGCCGGGCCGCACGCCCAAGAACTCCATCAACCGATCCGCCGAGCCAAAGGACAGTCCGGCCACCCCCATCTGCGCGCCCAGCGCCTTCAGGTCCACCTCCCGGTCCTGTTCCAGCACCACCAAGTGGTTCCGCTTCTTGCGGTCGCGCAGGTAGAAATTCTTGATGTCGATCCGCCCCGGTCCGCCCGGCACGGCCCCGCCCTGCACCGTCTTGGCGTCCTCGACCGTGCGCAGCGGGATATGCTCGTAAAGCTCGAACTCCACACCCGCCGCGCGCATCTGCGCCAGCAGATCGTCGGAACTCACCGGCAAACTGTCCTGAAAGGCGGACGTGGCATCGACCATATTCAAAGGCTCCTTGAACAGACACGGACGGCTAGTCCGCCGGGTCGTCCTTCTCGAAGAACGACTTCAGCCTGTCAATGGCCCCCGGCTTGTCGTTCTCGGTCGTGTCGCCCTCCTCTTCTGCCGTCTCGTCCTCGCGCACGATCCCGCCTTTCATCACCCCCGCCAGCACCGTGTCCCAAAAGAGGTCGATGTCCCCCTCGCGCAGCCGCGCCATCTCCTCGGCATCCAGCTGCAACTGATAGCGAAACTCCGCATTGCCGCCCTGTGCCGCCACCAGCTTGCCTAGCCCCCCGGCCAGCATTCGCTCCGTGCGCGCGGCCCCCTCCGGCACGCTCACACTCATGTCCCGCGCCGCCAGCCGCCAATCCATGTCGACGAAGTCCTCCGACAGGCTCCAGCGGTCCTCGACCATGACCGTCGCCCGGCCCGTCTCGATCCATGTCAGAGGCGCGCGCGGCACCATCCGCTTCAGCTGTGCCGCGTCCACATCCTCGAAAGCCCAGCGCGTCTCGCGCCCCTGCTCGGTGATCTCGCGCGTCTCCACCAACAGCGGCTGCCCCGCCACCTCGGCCTTCAGGTTCGACCGGAACAGCAGATCAAAGAGCGCCAGCCCGCTGCGAAACGGCGCCACCTCCCCGGTCTCGATCGCCAGCGTGTAGCGCTCGGTCCCACGCGGCCGGATCTCCACGTCGACACCCTCGACCGCCAGCCGATCAGCCTTGAACGCCCGGCGCGGCTTGGGCAGGCCAAGATCCTCGGCCGCTTGTCCCTCCTTGGGAAGCGGCGGAATGACATATCCTTCCACCCCCTCGACCTGCCCCAGCTCCAGACGCGACGTATCACCCAGCAGGCTCCACAGGTCCACATCCGCCTCCGCCCGCGCCACAGCCAGATCAAAGGCCAGCCCGGTCTCGTGCGCCCGCGTCATTTCCAGCCCCTCCAGCACCACGTGCCCTCCCAGAAGCGATCCGCTGGCCCCGGCATAGCTCACGCGCATCCCGGCCTTCTCGCTCGCGGTCTCGATCACCGTTCGCAGGATCGGCTGGAAAAAGACGTATGTCGCCACGACCCCCAGCACGCCCAGCACCGCGCTGCCGCCGGCCACCCAATGCACCACCTTGCGCGGGATCAAAGGCTTGCGCGGCGGCGAGGATTTGCCCCTCGCAGAGGCACGCCGCGCCCGCCGGGCCTGGACCCATTCCGCGAACACCCCGCCGAACAGCAGGAAGATGCCTTCGATCACCGCCCCCACGATGGCGCCCAAAATGGCGATCACCGGCGCCATGCACGCCAGGATGATCTCCGCAAAGATAAGAACCAGCGCTTCCATCGCGAAATCCCCTAAAGCAATGGCCGAAGTCTATTCCTGCCCGACGCCCCCTGCCAACGCTTTACATGTCCATGACGCCAGCCGGCCTCGCGCGGTGGCGGTCCTGCATCAGCACCAGTGCCGCCAAGTCCGGCCCGACGCGCTGCACTATATTGACTCGCCCCCCGCAAAAGCCTATCAGCCGCCCAACATCACGGAAGACAGCGCTCTTCCGGTCCCTTGGGCGCAGCCCGGGATCGCCCCCCACCAGCGAGTGTCGCCCGTGGGGGCGCTTCTCGTTTGAATGCCGTGGGGGCGTTTATCGTTTGAACCGTCATCCCTATGTTGGGACGGCATGACAGAAACCGGCGAAGGAGGCCGAGGCATGTTTGAAAATCTTTCCGAACGTCTCTCCGGCGTCTTCGACCGGCTGACCAAACAGGGCGCGCTGAGCGAAGAAGACGTCAAGACCGCCCTGCGCGAGGTCCGCGTCGCCCTGCTCGAGGCCGACGTTTCCCTGCCTGTCGCCCGCGATTTCGTCAAACGCGTGCAGGACCAAGCCACCGGCCAGGCCGTCACCCGCTCCGTCACCCCCGGCCAGCAGGTCGTCAAGATCGTCCACGACGCGCTCGTCGACACGCTCACCGGGTCCGAGGACCCCGGCGCGCTGAAGATCGACAACCCGCCCGCGCCAATCCTGATGGTGGGCCTGCAGGGCTCTGGTAAAACCACCACCACCGCCAAGCTCGCCAAGCGTCTCAAGGACCGCGACGGCAAGCGCGTGCTGATGGCCTCGCTCGACGTCAACCGTCCCGCCGCCATGGAACAGCTTGAAATCCTCGGGCGTCAAATCGGCGTCGACACCCTGCCCATCGTCAAGGGCGAGGATCCGGTCACCATCGCCAAGCGCGCCAAGACGCAGGCGGGCCTCGGCGGCTATGACGTCTACATGCTCGACACGGCCGGTCGGTTGCACATCGACCAGGAACTCATCGCCCAGGCCGCCGCGGTGCGCGACGTCGCCAACCCGCGCGAGACCCTGCTGGTGGTCGACGGCCTCACCGGCCAGGACGCAGTGAACGTCGCCACCGAATTCGACGACAAGATCGGCGTCTCCGGCGTCGTGCTCACCCGGATGGACGGCGACGGCCGCGGCGGTGCGGCCCTTTCGATGCGCGCGGTCACCGGCAAACCCATCCGCTTCGTCGGCCTGGGCGAGAAAATGGACGCCATCGAGACCTTCGAGCCCGAGCGCATCGCGGGCCGAATCTTGGGCATGGGTGACATCGTCAGCCTCGTGGAAAAGGCGCAACAGACCATCGAGGCCGAACAGGCCGAAAAGATGATGCGCCGCTTCCAGAAGGGTCAGTTCAACATGAACGACCTCAAGATGCAGCTGGAACAGATGCAGAAGATGGGCGGCATGGAAGGCGTGATGGGCATGATGCCCGGCATGGGCAAGATGGCCAAGCAGATGGAAGGCGCGGGCATCGACGACAAGGTCATCGCCCACCAGATCGCGCTGGTCAATTCCATGACCAAGAAGGAACGCGCCAATCCCAAGCTCCTCCAGGCCAGCCGCAAGAAACGCATCGCGCAAGGCGCGGGGCTGGAAGTCTCCGAGCTCAACAAGCTTCTGAAGATGCAGCGCCAAATGGGCGACATGATGAAGAAGATGGGCAAGGGCGGGATGCTGAAACAGGCCATGAAAGGCATGTTCGACAAAGGCGGCCCCTCGCCCGAGGACATGGCCCAGGGCATGGACCCCAAGGCGCTCGAAAAAGCCGCCAAGCAGATGGGCAAGGGGATGCCCGGCGGCGGCTTTCCCGGCATGGGCGGCGGTGGCGGACTGCCCCCCGGTCTTTCCGGCTTTGGGAAAAAGAAATAACGCCATGTCCTTCGCTCGGCTCACATACGCAATCCGTCCTCTGTCCGCCTTGGCGCGCGGCAGCGGCGCGCGGTCGTGCGCTTCATCGGAAGGTGCCGCATGACCCTGCGGCTCGACATCCCCCGGATCGAGACCGAGCGCCTCGTCCTGCGCGGGCCGGAAGCCAGCGATTTCGAACCGCTGGCCGGCTTCCTGCTGGACCGCGAGCGCTCCTGGGGCTTCGGCACGGAAAAGAACATGTCCCGCGCCTGGCGCTGGTTCGCCATGTCCATCGGCCACTGGGCGCTGCACGGCTTCGGCTATTTCACCATGGAATGGAAGGAAACCGGCCAGCCCTGCGGCATCACCGGCATCTGGGCGCCCGAAGGCTGGCCCGAACCGGAACTGGGCTGGGTCGTCTATGACAGGTTCGAGGGCCGCGGCATCGCCTTCGAAGGCGCCGAACGCGCCCGCCGCTGGGCCTATCAGGATCTGGGCCTGACGACGCTCACCTCTAACATCGTGCCCGGCAACACGCGCTCCATCGCGCTGGCCGAACGCCTCGGCGCGCAGTACGAGAAGACCTACCAGAATGTCGAGATGGGAGAGGATTACCTCTATCGCCACCCCGGCCCGTCCGAACTGGGCCTCGACTGCGACGCCGACGGCTCCCCCGAGGCCTACGCATGAAAACCACCGTCGACATCCCCGTGCTCGAAACCGAGGACCTGATCCTGCGCGGCTATGACGAGGCCGATTTCGAGGCCTTCGCCGCCTTCGGCACGTCCGACCGCGCGGCCTATGTCGGCGGCCCGCACACCCGCTGGGACAGTTGGCGCGCCTTCATGGCCGGTATCGGCCACTGGGCCCTGCGCGGCTACGGCATGTGGATGATCGAACATCGCGCCACGGGCAGTGTCGCAGGCCGCGTCGGCATGATCCTGAACGATGGCTGGGACGAGCCGGAACTCGGCTGGCACATCTACGACGGGTTCGAAGGCAAGGGATACGCCTACCAGGCCGCCATCGCCGCCCGCGACCACGCTGCACGCCATTTTGGCCTCGACGGCGTCATCTCCTATATCGACGCCACCAACACCCGCTCGCTTCGTCTCGCAGACCGCCTCGGCGCCAAGCACGAGCGCGACGGCACCGTGGTCGGCACCCCCTGCCAGGTCTGGCGCCACCCCCGCGTGGCCCAGCCTACCGCACAGCCGGCGGAGGCCTGACATGGGACACCGCGACATCCCCGTGCTGGAAACCGGGCGCCTCGTCCTGCGCGGCCCCGAGGCGCAGGATTACCCCGACTTCAAGGCCACCTTCGCCTCCTACCGCTCGCGTTTCATGGGCGGCCCGCTCAACCCTTACGAGGCATGGATGCTCTATGCCGCCGAAATCGGCCACTGGGAAATCCGCGGCTACGGCATGTGGATGATCCACCTGCGCGACACGGACGAGACCGTCGGCATGGCCGGCGGCTGGTTCCCCGCCAAGTGGCCGGAACGCGAAATCGCCTGGATCATCTGGCCCGACAAGGCCGGCAAGGGCTTCGCACTCGAAGCCACGCACAAGGTCCGCGACCACCTCTTTTCCACCGCCGGCTGGGACAGCGCGGTCAGCTATATCGACCCCAAGAACCTCGATTCCATCCGCCTGGCCGAGCGCCTCGGCTGCACCAAGGACCACGAGGCGCCCAGCATCGACGGCTCCGACGCGGTCTATCGCCACCCGTCGCCCGCCACCCTGAAATCCGGCCAGATCCGCGACGGGATCGAGCTGGAAATCGGCCACTACCGCGACCCGCTCTTCAAACCGAAGGGGATGCCCATTGACTGACGCCGACACCTCCCGCGCCGCGGCCCTTCTGAAGGGGCACCGCGAAAGCATCGACCGGCTCGATGCCATCCTCGTCTATACCCTGGGTGAACGCTTCAAGCACACCCAGGCCGTGGGTGCGCTCAAGGCCGAACACGACCTTCCCCCGTCCGATCCCGCCCGCGAGGCGCAACAGATCGCACGGCTCGAAGACCTGGCGCACCGCGCCGACCTCGACCCGGAATTCGCCAAGAAATTCCTCAACTTCATCATCGCTGAAGTGATTCAGCACCATAAGCAACACCAGACCTGACGCGGGATCCCCCCGCCAGACCAACCCCGGCGGGAAGCATCCGCCAAACCAACCCGTAGGGCGGGGTTCACCCCGCCATCCCAACGCCATTCAAAAGGAGAACACCAATGGCCATGAAAATCCGCCTTGCCCGTGGTGGCAGCAAGAAACGCCCTCACTACTCGATCGTCGCCGCCGACAGCCGCATGCCGCGCGACGGCCGCTTCATCGAGAAGCTGGGCACCTACAACCCGCTCCTGCCCAAGGACAGCGAAGACCGCGTCAAGATGAACATGGAGCGCGTGCAACACTGGCTGGACCACGGCGCACAGCCCTCCGACCGCATCTCGCGCTTTCTTGAGGCCGCCGGCGTTCTGGAAAAGAAAGAGCGCGCCAACATGAAGAAGGCCGAGCCGGGCCAGAAAGCCAAGGACCGCGCCGAGGAAAAAGCCGCCAAGGCCGCCGAGGCCGCCGAGGCCGCCAACGCCCCCGCCGAGGAAGCCCCGGCCGAAGAGGCCGCCGCGGAAGAAACCAGCGAAAGCTGATCCGCACCTGCCGCTTTCAGCGCTCTGATCTCCGTGCCGCCCTTGCGTTCAGCCGGGGCGGCACGCACCGCTTTCGCTTTCGGGACATCCCAAATGTTCGGCCTCATACGCCTTGTCGTTCTCAGTTCTCTGACCTTCGTCGCGGGCGTCTTCTTCGAACGTCACAACGTCTCCGAGGCCTGCACGGCGCAGGGTGGCCTCGCAACCGACGGGCTGTGCGTGGTGCAAAACACCGGGGCGAACTGAACCGCCGCGTATCGAGAAACGTCGCGCAAGAATCAATCGCTGCCAGCTTTTCGCCCTTCGCTGATACCTCAGGTTAACGGCGAACCGCCGCTATTCCGCGAGACCCAGCGTCGACAGCGTCTTGCGGTCCGGCGCGCCGGTTTCCGGCAGACCCTTCGCGGACTGGAAACGTTTCATCGCCGCGCGCGATCCCGGCCCCCACTGTCCATCCGCGACACCCGCATCGAATCCGCCCGCATTCAGCAGGGTCTGGATCGCCTTGTAATCCTCACGGCTCAACTCCAGCGTCGACCAGCCGCACGCCCTGGCCACGGCCTCGATCGCATCACGGTGCCCGGCCAGGTCGAAGGATGCGTCGTGCCGCTCACCGTTCTTTTCCACCAGGCGCAGGAACAGTGTCTCGGCCTCATAGATCCGCCGCATCATCCGCTCGGCCTTTGCGCCGAACAGGCCCGCGCCCTTGTTGTTGGTCAGAGAACTCCAGCTCTCGGTCCGGGCCTCCTGCTCGTCGATCCGGATCGTCATGTCGAACGCCTGACGCCGGTAGTCGCCGATCAGGAAATCATCCTGGATGAAGATAAAGGCCGTCTGTCCCTCGCTGCACCGCGCCAGCAGCGCCGTCACCCCGGCAAAGGCCTGCGGGTCATACTCCGAGTAATTGATCGCCGTCACCATCGGACTGTCGTCAATCGCCGCGCGCTCTCGTTCGATCGTCCACCAGCCGGAAATCTCGTCACCGTCATCGCTGGCCTGCTCGAAGGGCCTCAGCGTATAATCCACCTTTGGATAGCGCGGATCGGCCCAGTCGAGCGCCGATGCGGCCCCGTCATTGGCCGCGCCGTCTTGCGACTCGGTCTCGGACAAAGCGGCTGTCGCGCCAGGTTCTGTGGTGGTGACAGGGGCCGGGGCCGGAAAGGCAATCCCGTATTTTGCCTGCAAATAGGCCATCTGCAATTGCGCCAGTGTCAGTTTTTCGGTCTCGGCCCGGCTCAGCGCCACCGCCTGGATCAACCCGCCGGAGCGTTTTGCCTCCGCTTCCGCCTCGGCGATCCGCTCCTGGGCCGCGGCCATTTCCCCAAGCAATCTGTCCGCCTTGGCGGGGTCAGGGGTCACCGCCGCCACGACGACGTCCACCGTCGCATCGCCACGGTCGGCCTGCGCGCGATTCTCCACCATCTGCCGCGCCAGCAACAGCGCTTCGCGGCGCGCAACGGCAAGGTCACGCACCAACCCGCCGTCGTAGCGCGCAATCGTTGCATCCACTTCGGCGACCTGCGCGTCGATCGCCGCGATCTCGCGGCTCAACGCGTCCTCCTGCGCCGGGGCAACCCCTGGCATAATCCCCGACAAGACAAGAACCAGCAACAAGACCCGCATATAACCTCCCTCACCGCTATGCGCCAAACTGCGCGTTCTCCGTTAACAGATCGTTAACCGTGAAAAAGGAGCGGATTTCCCGTAGGCACCCCGCTGTGATTGCGGTACATCACCCGCCATGACACGGCAGCCCCGAAACAAGACCATATCTAGATGACCGACCTTATCTGCATAGGCGCCGTCGCCGGCGCGTTCGGCGTCCGGGGCGAGCTGCGGCTGAAATCCTTCACCGCCACGCCCGAGGATATCGCCACCTACGGACCTGTCACCTCCGAGGACGGCACACAAAGCTACACCATCACCCTCACCGGCCAGTCCACCAAGGGCGCGCTCATCGCGCGGCTGTCCGGTGTCGCCACCAAGGAACAGGCCGACGCCCTGCGCGGCCTGCGTCTCTTCGTCGAGCGTGACCGCCTGCCCGCGCTGCCGGACGATGAATATTACCACGCCGACCTCATCGGGCTGGACGTATACGACACCGGCGGCACCCTCCTGGGCCGCGTCAAGTCGGTCCAGAACCACGGCGCGTCGGACATCCTCGAAATCCACGGGCCGGGGCTGAAGGCCACCGTCCTGCTGCCCTTCACGCTCGAGGCCGTGCCCACCGTCGACCTCGCCTCGGGCCGCATCGTCGCCGACCCGCCCGAGGGCCTGTTCTGACCATGCCGCGCCTCCTGCTGCATCCGGGGTTTCACAAGACCGGCACCTCCTCCCTGCAACGCGGCGCGGCGGACCTGCAGCGCACCCTGCGCCCGCATCTGCGGCTGATCTTCACCCAGGACCTCATCGACGCCACCCGCATGGCCAAACGCTTTTCGGCCTATGGCGACCATGCCGACCTGAACCGTTTTGCCGACACGTTCACCGCCGCCATCCGGCGCGTCGACGCGAGCGACCCGCGCGCCCTGATGATCACCTCCGAGGATCTTTGCGGCTATATCCCCGGCAACCACGGCGTCACGACCTACGCCGCCGCGGCCCCGCTGATGAACGTCGCCACCGCCGTTCTGGCGGCCCATTTCGGCCCCGACGCCCCGCTCGGTGTGCTCTTCACCACCCGCGCGCCACGCCACTGGCAGCGCAGCGTCTGGTGGCAGAACTTGCGCGCCCTGCGCCTGACCGAGGATTTCGAGACCTACCGCGCCCACCTCTCCGGTGCCGCCGACCTCGCCACGATCGTCGACAGTGTCGAGGCGCGCATCCGCCACCGCGCCACCGTTCTCGACGCCCGCATCGAAGAAACCGGCGCCGACCCTCTCGGGCCCCTGGGCCTTGCCCTCGATCATCTCGAGGTGCCCCGCGACGGGCTTCCGCCCCTGCCCGCACACAACGTGCAGCCCGATGGCGCCGCCGAGGAGCTCTTGGCGCTCAACCGATCCGCCCTGTCCGACACGGACCTGGCCGAGGCCAAGCGCGCCGTGCTCAAACGCTACCGCGCCGCCGGCGCCACGCGCCAGACCCGCGCCACGCCCGCTTGACGCGACCCGGATTTGCACCGCACATAGCCCCATGTCCGACAAAGCCTCGAAATCCCACGGTCGCAAGTCGATCACCGCATCGCTGAAACCGCGCAGCCTGATGGACGGCCCCGAACGCCTCGCCCGGGCGTGGTCGGCACAGGTCATCACCCTCTTGCCCGACGCGTTTCCCGGCATCCTGGGCCACAGCCTGACCGGCAAGGCGCTGAAGGACGATCTTTGGCAACTCGACACGATCGACCTGCGTGGTTTCGGCGAGGGCAAGCACCGCAACGTCGACGACACCCCCGCCGGTGGCGGCGCGGGGATGGTCCTGCGGGCAGACGTGATGGGCCGCGCCCTCGACCACGCCCTGCCGCGTGCGCCCAAAGGCGCGCCGCTGGTCTACCTCAGCCCGCGCGGCACGCCCTTCACCCAAGGCATGGCCCGCCACTGGGCCACCCGCCCCGGCGTGACGATGATCTGCGGCCGTTTCGAGGGCCTCGACCAGCGCGTCATCGAGCATTACGACATTCAGGAGGTCTCGCTGGGCGATTTCGTCCTCACCGGCGGCGACCTCGCCGCGCAGGCCATGATCGACGCGACCGTGCGCCTTCTGCCCGGTGTCCTGGGCAACGAGGCCTCCACCGAGGAGGAAAGCTTCTCCGACGGCCTGCTCGAACATCCCCAGTACACCCGCCCCGCCGAATGGCAGGGGCGCAAGATCCCCGACGTGCTGATGTCCGGCCACCACGGCGAGATCGCCAAGTGGCGCAAGGCCAAGTCCGAGGAATTGACAAAACAGCGCCGGCCGGATCTGTGGAGCGCACTTTCAAAGCGCGACGACTGACCCCCGCGCCAGCGGAATTTGCGCAAATTCCGCGATAGAAAATACGTATTTTCTATCCCGTTTTCTGCGCAGAAAACGGTTCCGCCCCGCGCTCAACACTGCTCTTGATCGACACACCGTTTCCCCCTATACACCGCCCGTCCGGGGCTCGACCGAGTCGTCCGGACCTGTTTGTTTGGCACGAAGGGCCTGCTTTCTTCGGCACCCGTCCCGCCCGGCACGCAGCGCAGAGAAAAAGACATGACGACCTGACCTCCGGCGGGCACTTCCCAGTGGACCCGATAGAAGACCAGGAGCTCTCTAGGCCGCGCATCACCTTTGCGGGACAACCGCAAGCAACATAGGAGTGGATCAGATGGACCTGATCGCTGAAATCGAGGCGGAACAAATCGCCGAACTGGGGAAAACCATCCCCGATTTCAAGGCCGGCGACACCGTGCGCGTCGGCTTCAAGGTGACCGAGGGCACCCGCAGCCGTGTGCAGATGTTCGAAGGCGTCTGCATCAGCCGCAAGAACGGCGAAGGCATCGCCGGCTCGTTCACCGTACGCAAGATTTCCTTCGGTGAAGGCGTGGAACGGGTGTTCCCGCTCTACTCGACCAACATCGACAGCATCGAAGTCGTACGCCGTGGCCGCGTTCGCCGCGCCAAGCTGTATTACCTGCGCCAGCGCCGCGGCAAGTCGGCCCGGATCGCAGAGGTTTCCAACTACAAGCCCAAGTCGGGCGCAAACGCGTAAGGAGCGGATAGCATGAAAAAAGATCTGCACCCCGATTACCACTTCATCGACGTGAAGATGACCGACGGCACCATCGTCCAGATGCGCTCGACCTGGGGTAGCGAAGGCGACACCCTGTCGCTCGACGTCGACCCCTCCGTGCACCCCGCCTGGACCGGCGGCGGCACCCGCCTGATGGACTCCGGCGGCCGCGTGTCGAAGTTCAAGAACAAGTACGCGGGCCTCGGCTTCTAAGCCAGCCGCGCCAGCACCATCGAAACGCCGCTCCGCCCGGGGCGGCGTTTTTTGTTTGCACCCCCGGCATGGCGCAAATGCAATATTTCCACGAGATCGTGTCGAACCGGCTTCAACCGGGCCGTCATACACCATAAAGTGGCGTCCAAACCTGCAAGGCAATTCGCCGGGTCAAAAGCGGGGCAAAAGGGCAAGGGGCATGGCACATATCATCGTCGTCGGAAACGAAAAGGGCGGGGCGGGCAAATCCACCGTCTCGATGCATGTCGCGACCGCGCTCGCCCGGATGGGCCACAACGTCAGCGCGCTCGACCTCGACCTGCGGCAAAAGACATTCGGCCGCTACGCCCACAACCGGACGGCCTACCTGGCCAAGGAAGGGCTCGACCTGCCCGGCCCGCATTACCACGATCTGCCCGAGGTCGACCCCGACAAGCTGAAGCCCGGCGAGAACGTCTATGACCGCCGTCTGTCTGCGGCGGTGGCCGAGCTGGAACCCGACAGCGACTTCATCGTGATCGACTGCCCCGGCTCGCACACGCGGCTCAGCCAAGTGGCCCATTCGCTGGCCGATACATTGGTCACGCCCCTCAACGACAGCTTCGTCGATTTCGACCTCCTGGCGCATGTCGACACCGACGGGCTCAAGATCCTGGGGCCGTCCGTCTATTCCGAAATGGTCTGGAACGCGCGGCAGCTGCGCGCGCAGGCCGGGCTGAAACCGATCGACTGGATCGTGGTGCGCAACCGCCTCGGCGCTCAGCAGATGGTGAACAAGGAAAAGATGGGCGCGGCGCTTGAAAACCTCGCCAAGCGCATCGGCTTCCGCACCGCGCCGGGCTTCAACGAACGGGTCATCTTCCGAGAGCTGTTTCCGCGCGGCCTCACCCTGCTGGACCTCAAGGATATCGGCGTCAAGGGCCTCAACATCTCCAACGTTGCCGCGCGCCAGGAACTGCGCGACCTCATCAAGGCCCTGAACCTGCCCGGCGTGACGGTGGAATTCTGACGGCACGGGGCCGCACGCGGCAGATTTTGAGTATTTTCGGCAAGAAAAAGCAGCAGGGCGGCGCGTAAAGCTGTCACGCCGCGCGGCGCACATGCGACCCGTCGCCCAGGATCACCTCATCCATCGGCACGTCCCAGGGCTGCGGAAAGATCGTCTGCACTGGGCAGAAATCATGCCCCACCCCGATCACCCTTGGCCGCGGCGCCAGCCCGGCCAGCGTCATGTCGTAATAGCCACCCCCGTTGCCCAGCCTGTAGCAGCCGTCATCGACCCCCAGAAGCGGCGCGATGACGATATCGGGCGTGACGGCGCGCGCCTCGGCGGGAACCGGAATATTCCAGATGCCACGCGTCATTTTCGCGCCGGGGTGCCACAGGTGAAACGCCACCGCCCGGCCCTTTTCCACCACCACGGGCAGCGCCACCTGCGCCCCCGCCGCAATCGCCCGGCGCAGCCAAGGCCGCAGGTCCAGTTCGCCCCGGATCGGCCAATACCCGGCCACGGTCTGGCCAGCGACATCCCCCAGAACACGGGTCAGCGTGGCCATCGCCGCCGCCGCCTGTCCGGCCAGCTCGTCCTGCGACAGCTCCTTTCGCAGGGCATAAAGCCGTGCGCGGTCACTCTTGCGAAACTGCGCCACGTCGGCCCATGTCTGCGCATCCACGATATGGCCGCCCACCAGGTTCTGCGCGAAACACGGCGGCTCACCACCCGGGTCATCCTCCGCGCCGCTCATCGCCGCCGCCTGAGTGCCACCATGTTCGACACCACGAGCGCCCCGATCACCACCGCGCCGCCGACGATGGCCCAGCGCCCCGGGTCCTCGCCCACCACGGCCCAGACCAGCAGCGGCGCCAGCACCGATTCCAGCAAGATCAGCAAAGACACCTCCGCCGAGCTGATATAGCGCGGGCCCAACGTCAGAAAGCACGTGGCGACCGCGATGAACGCCCCGTGCAGCGCAAACAGATGCCATTGCGCCGCCACCGGCACCCATGGCGACACGAAGGGCAGCACCACCAGCCCCGCGCCGATATAGGCCACCGGGATGGCCGGGATCATCGAGACATCCTTCAACTGCCGCACCGCCGTCAGCGCACCGGCGTAAGAGGCGCAGACGATCACCGCCCAGATGTCGCCCTTCCAGCTGGCGATCTCGTTCTCGCCCGAGCCATAGGCGATGATCGCCAGCCCGGCGAACACCCCCAGCATGGTCAGCACCATGCGCTTGCTGATCCCCTCGCCCAGGAATACCTTGCCGAAAAGGGCGGCGAACACCGGCATCGAGGCAAAGATGAACACCACGTTCGCCACGCTGGTCTGCGTCACCGCCAGCACGAATCCCGGCGCGGTCGAGCCCATCAGCACGATGTAGATCACCCCCGGCCACCCGGTGCTGAGCGCGGCGCGGGTCGACCCGCGCGGCATGAAGGCCAGCACGCCCACCAGGATGAAAACCCCGGCGGTGATCCCGCGCCAGAAGGCCACGACCAGCGGCTCCGCCTCGATCAGCCGCACGAACAGGGAATCGGGCACCACGAACAACACGCCCAGCGTGGTCAGCAGCAGCCCTTTGAGATGCGCATTCATAAGGAATAACTGCCCGGAATTTGATCAGAATGTAAAGACCGGCGGCTCGGATTTCGCAACGATGGAGGGCATGGCGAACAGGCGGCTCGGAAGGCCCGGCGCGCGGACCTTTCCAGACCGTCGCAAGCCCCGGCCTCGACACCGGGCCGGCCTTTCAGCACGACCGGGCAGAGCCGGCTTTCACCTTGGAGCGCCCGACGCGCATCCAGGTGCCGGGCTTTGCGACTATGGTTGACGCGAGCGGGCCTTCCATGTCAGGCGCACGGTTTCAATGACACTCTCCGGCGCGTTGGCGCCGCGACCAGCCGAAGGAAGGACCAATGACACTCACCCTGCGCCGCAACCACGACCGCGATCTGGCCCCGTTGGCAAAGATGCTGCCGGACACGGAAATTCCCTTGCTCAACCCCAGCGCAAAGGTGCCCTTCGACGAGATGGAATGGCATCGCAACTGGCTCGGCGAGTCTTCGGATGTCTCCTTCTACCTTCTTGACGCGGAAGGGCACGACGTTGGTTTTTTCGCCCTGCGCGAAGGTATCGGCCCGGAAGTGCGGCACCTGACCTACGTCTACCTCCGCGAAGAGATGCGCGGCGGCGCGGGCGCCGAATTGGCCAAGATCGTCGAGCAGGCGGCAGAGGATCTCGGTGCGCTGGTCCTGACCCTGAAGGTAGAGACCGATAACGCGCCAGCCTTCAACGCCTATCTCTCGGCCGGTTACGAAGAACTGTCGCGTCGCCACGGCATGGCCACCATGCGGCTCGATCTGGAAGCGCGAATCGCCGCATAGGCGTAGCACTCGGAACAGGTCGCCTGAAGGGCCGGCACGGCACGCAGGCGCGGATCAACCTTCCAAGCAGGCCTGTCCCGGTCGATACCGGACACGTGCAAAAGCGTCTGGCCCGCGCGGCTCCTGGGGCGTGGTCGCCTTGGGCTTCGCCTCGGCGTTGAACGCGCGCGCCCCGGAAACGCCCAGCGGCCCACACCCTCACTCGTAACTGCGCAAATCCTCGATCACCTTGCCATCGTTCGGCAGGCTGCCCCGGGCCACGACCTCGATCTTGCCCTTCAGCTTCAGCACGTCGCTCACCGTCGCCGCATAGGCCTCGGGCGCACCGCCATCGGCCTCGATCTGCACGGTCATCACGTCCATCTCGCCCTCGCGACTGGCCACCACCCGGGCGCGCGCAATCTCGTCATGCTTGGCGACCAGCGCGGCCACCTGCTCGGGGCGCACGAACATGCCCTTGATCTTGGTGGTCTGGTCGGCGCGCCCCATCCAGCCCTTGATCCGCATGTTGGTCCGCCCGCAGGGGCTTTCCCCTTCCATCACCGCGCTCAGGTCTCCGGTGGCAAAGCGGATCAGCGGATAATCCGGGTTCAGCGTGGTCACCACCACCTCGCCCACCGCGCCGGGTGTCACCGGGTCGCCCGTGCCCGGCGTCACGATCTCCACGATCACGCCCTCGTCGACGATCAGCCCCTCCTGAGCCGCGCTTTCATAGGCGATGTTGCCCAGATCGGCGGTGGCATAGCATTGCAGACACTGAATGCCCCTGTCCGCATATTCCTGCCGCAGCGACGGAAACAGCGCCCCGCCCCCCACGGCGGCCTTGGTTATCTTCAAAGCCAGCCCCATCTCGTCCGCCTTGTCCAGGATCACCTTCAGGTAATCCGGCGTCCCGGCATAAGCCGTTGTCCCGATGTCATGCGCCGCCTGCACCTGCAACTCTGTCTGCCCGGTCCCGGCGGGCAACACCGTGGCCCCCACGGCCCGCGCCCCGTTCTCGAACATCATGCCGGCAGGCGTCAGGTGATAGCCGAAACAGTTCTGCACGATATCCCCCGCACCGATCCCGCAGGCGTGCAGGAACCGGCCCATCCGCCACCAGTCGCCCCCGGCCCCGCCCGGCTCGTAGATCGGCCCGGGGCTCTGGAACACATGCGCAAAGCCCGAGACCGGCTCCGCCGTCAGCCCGCCAAAGGGCGGCTCAGCCTTCTGCGCCTGTCCCAGGTCCGCCTTGCGCAGCACTGGCAACCCGGCCAGATCGGCCACGCTCTTGATATCCCCCGGAGCGACCCCCGCCAGCGTGTCACCGTAACCTGGCAAGCCTTGCGCCCGTTCGATCTGCGCGCCCAAGGCACGCGCCAGCACCGATGCCCGGTCCCCGGGGTCCCGTGTTTCAAGATCGTCGAAATACTGGCTCATCTGTCGGCCCTCCGCTGGCCAAGGTCTCTGCGTCCAACCGCTTTCATATCCGGTACCCGTCCGATGCGAGCCCCGGTCGCCCCACATTCCGCTCCAGGCTGTCCCTGACCGCATCCATCACCGGCGTGCCATAAGGCCAGTTCCACAACCCCACGCCGAACCCCGCGATGATAAAGCCGCCCTCGGACGCCCATTCATTCACCGATGTCTCGGCCCCGCAGGCGATGCACGTGACAGCCGTGTCGGAGAAATCGGCATCGGCCACCGCCTCTCCGATCTGCTCGAGCTGGTCATTGAACGCCTCCACCTCCCTGGCCGAAACCGTCATCCCGCACCGGGGACATTCCAGCGTCTCGGTATTCAACGGACCGTGGTTGAAGATCAGCGACCCGCAAAACTCCGCACCGTTGGTCAGCAGTTCCGCAAAGGAGTCGTAAGGTCGGGCAAGCGCGATAGCCCCGTCTGCCGGACGATGCACAGGCCCCCTGGGCTCACCCAGAATGGACTCCGGGTCCCGGTCCCGCCGGATGATCCCCTGCCCAACCAGATCGGCAATCGTGCCGCTCAGCAAGGCTCGGGCGTTCGGCGGCGTCGGTTCCGGATAGGCAAAGAACCAGACATGGTCGCTCATGAAAGCCACCGCTTCCGCCGGCGATAGCTGCGCACGTCGCGGAACGATTTGCGACCCTCGTCCGACATGCCCAGGTAGAATTCCTTCACATCCGGGTTCTCGCGAAGCTCCTTCGCGGGCCCGTCCATCACCACGCGCCCCGACTCCAGAATATACCCATACTGCGCGAACCGCAGCGCCACGTTCGTGTTCTGCTCCGCCAGCAGAAAGGTATAGCCCTCCTCCTCGTTCAGCGACTTCACGATGCCGAAGATCTGCTCCACCAACTGCGGCGCCAGCCCCATGCTCGGCTCGTCCAGCAGGATCGTCTCGGGCCGCGACATCAGCGCGCGCCCGATGGCACACATCTGCTGCTCCCCGCCGGACGTGTATCCCGCCTGGCTCCGCCGCCGCTCCTTCAGGCGTGGAAAATATTCGTACACAAGGTCCAGATCCTTCTCGATCTCCCCCTTGCTCGACCCGCGCGTATAGGCCCCCGTCAACAGGTTCTCCTCCACCGTCAGGTGCTCGAAGCAATGGCGCCCCTCCATCACCTGGATCACGCCCTTCTTCACCAGCTCCGACGGCACAAGGTCCTGCACCCGCTCCCCGCGGTACCGGATATTACCCTTGGTCACCTCGCCCCGCTCGGATTTCAGCAGGTTGGAAACCGCCTTCAGCGTGGTGGTCTTGCCCGCACCGTTGCCGCCCAAAAGCGCGGTGATCCCGCCCTTCGGCACGCTCAGGCTCACGCCCTTCAGCACGAGGATCACGTGGTTGTAGATCACCTCGATATTGTTCACCTCAAGCAGGTTCTCTTCGGTCTGGACAGCAGCCTCGGCCATGCTTCGGTCTCCATCGCGCCGGGTCCCGCATGCGACCCGCGCTTTTTCTTGCCAAAAATACTCGAAATCCCCCGGCCGCCACCGCGTGCGGCGGCCGGAGAAAGGTCAGATCAGCAGCCCGGCTCGATGCCGTTCTCTTCCGCGAACGCCGCCGAATCCTCTTCCACCAGCGGCTGGATGACCTCCTGGTCCGACTGGTAGTACTCGGTGATCAGGTCGAACGCGCCGGCCTCCGCGTTCCACTGCGACACGGCGCCAAAGCCGTTGCCGCCATGGTTCTCGCACGACACCTTGAACTCGGGGCCGAAATTCGGAAGGCCAAGCGCGGCCATCTTCTCCTCGGTCATTTCCAGGTTCTCCATACCGTCGCGCATCTGCGCTGCGTTGATCGCGGCGGTACCATGCATCTCCTGCGCAGTCTTGATCGCCTCGGCGGCCAGCATCGCGGCATACATGCCCCGGTTATACAGGACCGAGCCGATCTGGTCGCCCGCACCCGCGGCATTGCCGGTATCCACGACATACTGCTGGATATCGTCATAGACCGGGTAATCGGACCCCAGGTTGTGGAAGGTCAGCGCCTTGTACCCATCGGCGCCGGCGCCCGCCGATTTCACGTCGTTCTCCGAGCCGGACCACCAGATACCGATGAAGTTCTCCATCGGGAACCGGATGTTCACGGCTTCCTGGATCGCGACCTGGTTCATCACGCCCCAACCCCACATGATCACGTAATCCGGGCGCTGCTGGCGCACCTGCAACCACTGAGATTTCTGCTCCTGGCCCGGGTGATCCACCGGCAGCAGCATCAGCTCGTAACCATGCTTCTCGGCCAGCTTCTCCAGCGTGCGGATCGGCTCCTTGCCATAGGCCGAGTTGTGATAGACCAGCGCCACCTTCTTGCCGCTCAGGTCGCCCTCGTTCTGCTCCGCCAGGTGCGTGATCGCGAGGCTTGCGCCGTCCCAATAGTTGGCGGGATAGTTGAACACCCATTTGAACACCTCGCCGGCCTTGGCGCTGGTGCGGCCATAGCCCATCGTATGAAGCGGGATGCCATCGGCCGTCGCCTTCGGGATCAGCTGATAGGTGATGCCCGTGGACAGCGGCTGATACACCAGCGCGCCTTCGCCCTTGGTGGCCTCGTAGCACTCCACGCCCTTCTCGGTATTGTATCCGGTCTCGCACTCGATCAGGTTGATCTTCTCGCCCCCGATACCGCCGTCACGCTCGTTCAGCAGGGTGAAATAGTCCTGGTAGCCATCCGAGAACGGAATGCCGTTCGCCGCATAAGGCCCGGTGCGATAGCTGGTATCGACGATGGTCAGCTCCGCAAGCGCGGGGCTCGCCACCATCGCCACAGCTGCAATCGCTGTCAGCAGTCTCTGTTTCATCGGTTTGTTCCTCCCTTGGTATGTCCGATGTCTTGTCATGGGCGCGAGCGCCCAACCCGTAGGGCGGGATTTCATCCCGCCACGCCGCCCCCTAATGCGGAAACGGCCATAGTCTCAGTTTCTCCTTCGCCACGCGCCACAGCTGCGCCAGCCCGTGCGGCTCGGCCACCAGGAATATCACGATCAGCCCGCCCACTATGATGAACTCGAAATGCGCCGCCAGGTCCGTGGGCCAGCCCAGCCCCCCCACCAGCACGTTTTTCAACAACACCGGCAACAGCACCAGGAACGCCGCCCCGGCGAAGGACCCGAAGATCGACCCAAGCCCCCCGATGATCACCATGAACAGCACCAGGAACGACTTGTTGATGCCGAAAACCTCGCCCACTTCCACGGCGCCCAGGTAGACGGCAAAGAACAGCGCGCCGGCAATGCCCACGAAAAAGCCCGACACGGCAAAGGCGCTCAGCTTGGCCTTCAGCGGATTGACCCCGATGATCTCGGCCGCGATGTCCATATCCCGAATGGCCATCCACTGCCGCCCCTGCATCCCCCGCGTCAGGTTCCGCGCGACAAGCGCGCAAACCACGGTGAATACCAGGCAAAACAGATACGCCGCCCAAGGCGCCGTCTCAGCACCGGTAATGGGCACGCCCAGCACCGTGCGCTCGGGCGCGTTGATCTGACCCGAGGCCGAGTAATTGTAGAACCACCCTACCCGGTTGAAGAGCCACACGAGGAAAAATTGCGCCGCCAGCGTCGCCACCGCCAGGTAGAACCCCTTGATCCGCAAACTGGGCAGACCAAAGAGCACGCAGACCCCCGCCGTGATCCCGCCCGAGATGATCACGTGGAAAAAGATACTCACCTCCGGGAATCCGGTCATCAGCTTGTAACAGGCATAGGCCCCCACGGCCATGAACCCCCCGGTGCCCAGGCTCACCTGCCCGCAATAACCCACCAGGATATTCAGTCCGATCGCCGCGATCGAATATATCAGGAACGGCAGGAAAACCGCGTTTACCCAGTAGTCGTTGATCACGAAGGGCACGATGGCGAACGCCACCAGCAACACCGCGTAATAGCGAAACCTGTCGAACTTGATCGGAAAGGTCTGGCTGTCCGCCACGTAGGACGTCTTGAAGTCGCCCGCCTCACGATAAAACATCAGATCTCTCCTCCACCAAAGTCACATGCCCCGGACGAAGGTCCCGGGCGGGCGGGTGCCGTGGCCCGCAGGGACACGCGGTCGCCCGCACGGGGCCGCTCAAACAGGTTCGGCATCGTCATCCTCCCGCTTCGCCACGCGGTTCGCAGGCCTGGCATAGCCCGTCTCCTCCGCGTGCCGCACCAGCCAGAAATACGCCAGCATCCCCGTGCCGCCGCCCAGCGCCGCAAGGACCGCAGCCACCACCATCTGGCCAGCCGACTCCACGCCCGCAGTCAGCGCCAGGTACCCGAAAGCCCAGAACCCCGACCATGCGACCACGTTCAAAATCGCGATCAGCTGTCTCATGCCCCGGCCTCTTCCTCGAACGTGGCCGCGTCGCCGGGCCAGTCGTCGCCCTGCGGCCCCACCAGGCAGAACCTGTGCCCGGTCGGCGCCTCCATCACGATCCAGCCGCGCAGCCGGTCGACCTCGCGCGCGCCCAGCGCCGTCAGCCGCGCGCACTCCGCCTCCTGGTCGTCGGTCTCGATATCCAGATGCACCCGCGGCGCGTGATCCACCGCCTGCAGCAACACCTTCGGGTGCCCGCGATGCCCGTCGAACTCGGTGTATTTCCCGCGTTCGTCGATCTTTGCGTCCTTGCCCAGCGCCGCCGACCAGAACGCCGTCGCCTCCGACAGGTCGTCGGTCTGGCAGTCGATGCAGACCACGCTGATGCGCGCCTTGTGGGTCATGCCCCGCTCTCCCCGTCCTTCAGCATATCCGCCTTCAGCGCCGCGAACTTCGCCTGCGCCGCGCCCCAGCTTTCCTCGGCGCGCCCCGCCATGGAAATCTCCGCGCCGCAAGTGCCGCAGGCAAAAGATGCCCCCTCCATCAGCGCCCGCGTCTCTATCGCGATGGGCGTGCCGCAATCCGGGCAGTCTATGCTCTGCTCAAGGCGCACCGCTCATACCCTCTCGATGATCTTCTCGCCAAAAAGGCCCTGCGGTCGGAACACCAGGAAGATCAGCGCCAGCACATAGGCAAACCAGATCTCCGTCGCCCCGCCGAGGTAGGGCGCGCCGATGGCGAACTCGAAGAGCTTCTCGCCCACCCCGATCAGCAAACCGCCCACGATGGCCCCGGGGATCGAGGTGAAGCCGCCCAGCATCAACACCGGAAGCGCCTTCAGCGCGATCAGCGACAGCGAGAACTGCACGCCCGACTTGGTGCCCCACATGATCCCCGCGACCAGCGCCACGAACCCGGCCAGCGACCACACCATCACCCAGATGAAATTCAGCGAAATGCCCACCGACAGCGCCGCCTGGTGATCGTCCGCCACGGCCCGCATCGCGCGCCCCTGTTTGGTGTATTGCGCGAACACGATCAGCGTGAAGACCAGCGCGGCCGCGATCACCGTCGCCACGATATCCAGGTTGTCGATGAAAAAGCCGTATCCAAACCACCCCGCCGTGGTCTCGTCGATCACCTCGTTGATCCCCTGCGGCAGGCCCACATCCATCGTCTTGATGTCCGACCCCCACATCATGTCCCCGAACCCTTCGAGGAAATAGGCAAGCCCGATCGTGGCCATGAACAGGATGATCGGCTCCTGGTTCACCAGGTGCTTGAAGATCAGCACATTCACCACCCAGGCCAGCGCGACCATCACCACCATCGTCAACAGGATCGCCGCCAGTGCCGGCACGTGCCAGCCGAAATGGTGGATTTCCGTGCCGAAGATCGCGTTGATCAGGTGGCTGAATGGCACCTGCCCTTCCATGATCCCCACCAGCGTCAGCGCCGCGAACAGCGCCATGACCCCTTGCGCATAATTGAAGATGCCGCTGGCCTTGTAGATCAGCACGAAGCCCAGCGCGACCAGCGCATAGAGCACCCCGGCCATCAGACCGTTCAGGAACACTTCCATGCCGAATATCAGTTGATCAGGCATCACGAACCTCCTTCGCATTCCCGCCCCGGACCTGATCCGGGGCCTCCCGGCCACCGAGGTCCCGGCTCAAGGCCGGGACGGCGGACCGCCGGACATCGACCATGCGCCCCGTAGGATGGGTGGAAACCCATCTTTGATGGGTGGAAACCCATCTTTGGTGGGTGAAAACCCACGCAGACCGTCCCGCATCAATCATGCGCCACCCCCAGATAGGCGTCGATCACCGCCTGGTTGCTGCGCACCTCGTCAGGCGTGCCATCCCCGATCTTCTTGCCGTAATCCATCACAACCACACGGTCGGACAAATCCATCACCACGCCCATGTCATGCTCGATCAGAACAATCGTCGTCCCGAACTCGTCATTCACATCAAGGACAAAGCGGCTCATGTCCTCCTTCTCCTCGACGTTCATCCCCGCCATCGGCTCGTCCAGCAGCAGGATCGACGGCTCGGCGGCCAGCGCCCGCGCCAATTCCACCCGTTTTTTCAGGCCATAGGGCAGCCGCCCAACCGGCGTCTTGCGAATATGCTGGATTTCCAGAAAGTCGATGATCCGCTCCACGAAAGCCCGGTTCTCGACCTCCTCGCGCTCGGCCTTGCCTTTCCACAGCGATTGCGAAAACAGCCCCGATTTCATCTGCCGGATGCGCCCTGTCATCACGTTGTCCAGCACGCTCATCCCCTCGAAGAGCGCGATGTTCTGGAACGTCCGCGCAATCCCCTGCTGCGCCACCTGATAGGGCTTCATCTGCGGGCGCTTCTCGCCCTTGTACCAGACCTCGCCCTCCTGCGGATTGTAGAAGCCACTGATGACATTCAGCATCGAGGACTTGCCCGCACCATTGGGCCCGATGATCGCCCGGATCTCGCCCTCGCGCACGTCAAAGCTGATGTCCTGGATCGCCACCACCCCGCCGAAACGCAGCGTGATGTTCTTCATCTCCATCACCACGCCGCCAATCTTGCGACCATCCTCGGTGGTGTAACCTTCGGTCTGATCAAGCATCAAAACTCTCCCAAAACGCCACGGGATGGCGGGCGGGGCGAAAGCGCAGCTGAGCGTCGTCCCGTCATTCCGCCGCCACCTTCTCCTGCGCCACCGGCACCACCTCGGCGTCCACGATCTTCAGCGTGGCCGAGATGCTGCCCTTGCGCCCATCCTCATAGGTGACTTCCGTCGTGGTGAACTTCTCAGTCGAGCCGTCATAAAGCGCCCCAAGCAACTCCTCGAACTTCTCCGAAATGACCCCCCGCCGCACCTTCCGCGTCCGGGTCATTTCACCGTCATCCGCATCCAGCTCCTTGTGCAGCACAAGGAAGCGGTGCACCTGGCAATGCGCCAGCATCGGGTCCTCGGAAAGGCTCCGGTTCACCTCTTCCACGTGTTCCTTCACCGTCGCCAGCACGCGCGGATGCCCCGCCAATTCCTGGTAGGAGGCATAGCCGATATTGTTCCGCTCGGCCCAGTTGCCGACGGCATTCAGGTCGATGTTGATGAAGGCCGTGCACTGCTCCCGCCCATTGCCGAACACCACGGCCTCCAGGATGTTGGGATAGAATTTCAGCTTGTTTTCCACGTATTTCGGGGCAAACAGGCTGCCATCGGCCATTTTGCCCACATCCTTGGCGCGGTCGATGATCTTCAGATGCCCGGTCGCCTCGTCGATGAACCCGGCATCGCCCGTCGCGACCCAGCCCTCGGCATCCTTGGTGCTCGCCGTGCTCTCGGCGTTCTTGTAATACTCCTCGAACACACCATCGCCGCGATAGAACACCTCGCCACTCTCGGCGATGCGCAACTCCACCCCCGGCGCGGCCACGCCCACCGTATCGCTATAGACCTCGCCATCGGGCTGAAGCGTGATGAACACCGACGCCTCGGTCTGCCCGTAAAGCTGCTTCAGGTTGATGCCCAAGGAGCGGTAGAAATCGAAAATCTCCGGCCCGATCGCTTCCCCGGCGGTATAGCCCACGCGCACGCGGCCAAATCCCAGCGTATCCTTCAGCGGCCCGTACACCAGCAGCCCACCCAGCTTGTATTTCAGCCGGTCCCACCCGCTGACGCTCTTGCCGTCCAGGATCGCCGGCCCCACCTTCCGCGCGTGCGCCATGAAGGTATGGAACAGCCATTGCTTCATCCGGCTGGCATCCTCCATCCGGATCATCACGTTCGTAAGCTGCGTCTCGAACACGCGCGGCGGAGCGAAATAATAGGTCGGCCCGATCTCGCGCAGGTTCACCTGCATCGTGTCCGGGCTCTCGGGGCAGTTCACGCAGAACCCGCACCAATAGGCCTGCCCGATGGAAAAGATGAAATCCCCCACCCAGGCCATCGGCAGGTAGGCCAGCACTTCCTCGTTCCGCGTCAGGTGATCGAACTCCGACGACGATTTCGACGCCTCGATGATGTTGCGGTTCGACAGCACCACGCCCTTGGGCTTGCCTGTGGTGCCCGAGGTATACAGCATCACGCAAGTGCTGTCATAATCCAGGGCCTCGCGCCGCGCCTTGAGCTCGGACATCAGCGTGTCCTTCGCCTCACGCCCCTGTTCCTGAACCTCCGTAAAGGGATGCAGCTTGCCATGATCGTACTTCCGCAGACCCCTCGGATCGACATAGATCATGTGCTCGAACTGATGCAGCTGGTCCTGGATGTCGATGATCTTGTCGACCTGCTCCTGGTCCTCGACAATGGCGAACCGCGCGCCGCAATGGTCCAGCACATAGGCCATCTCGTCGCTGGCGCTGTCCTGATAGACCGGCACCGGGATCGCGCCCACCGACTGCGCGGCGACCATCGACCAGTAGAAATAGGGCCGGTTGCGCCCGATGATGGCAATGAAGTCGCCTTTATCGACGCCAAGCTTCAACAGCCCCAGCGCCAGCGCCTCGATCTCCTGCTCCGCCTCGGCCCAGGTCCAGCTTTGCCAGATCCCGTATTCCTTCTCCCGATAGGCGGGGCGGTTGCCGAACTGGGCGGCGTTGCGCTGCAAAAGCGCCGGAATGGACCCAAGCCCATCCGCGCCTCTCGACGACTGTGCCAAATTTTGTCCTCCCTTTGTCCGCTCTCTCCCGCGAACAGACCGCTCCCCCTGGGGACGATTCTTGATCCACCATAGAGTGCGCAGCCGACGCTGAGCGTCAACTTTTTCCTGATCTTTTCCCAATCCTTACGAATTGTAACAGACGCCACGTAAGCCGTGCGATTGCCAGACCGCGGGCTGGCGAGCGACCTTCCATCAGCGCGCTTTATCCACGCCAAATCCGCAAAACCTGCATTCGACGCGCCCACGTCCCCCAATCGCCAGCCCGTCGCACCTCAGGTGCGCAGTTAATAGTCGGCACGCCTTTGGCGTGACGGGCGGCCCCCTTTCGGCGATTGCAGGCAATTGCCTTTCGGTCAGCGGACGATCGCGCGGCGGCCTGCGGCCTCGATTCCGCGCAGGCCATTACCAACCGTCATCCCGGACTTGATCCGGGATCTCCTGCCCCAGCGCAGCCCCACCCTTGACATACCCGCCATTTCCCCGTCGATTGCCCCTCTCGCAAGAGGATCGCCACCATGACGAAACCACGGATGGATTTCTGGTTCGAATTCGCCTCGACCTACTCCTATCTCAGCGTCATGCGCCTGCCCGCCCGCGCGACGCAGGCCGGTGTGGCCGTCCGCTGGCGCCCCTTCCTGCTCGGCCCGATCTTCGCCGCGCAGGGCTGGGACACCTCGCCGTTCAAGATCTACGCCGCCAAGGGCAATTACATGTGGCGCGACATGGAACGCCGCTGCGCCGCCCTCGGCCTCACGTTCAAACGCTCCGACACCATGCCCCAGCACAGCGTGCTGGCCGCCCGCACCGCGCAGCTGGCGCTCGAACACCCCCAGGGCATCGCCTTTTGCCAGAACCTCTATCTCATGCAGTTCGCCGAAGGCCTGAACATCGCCGATGCGGACGTCATCGCCGCCTGCCTTTCGGCGGCCAACCTCCCAGCCGACCTGATCGACAAGGCCCAGGCCGACGCCAACAAGCACCGCCTGCGCGACACCACCGAAGAGGCCATGCGCCGCGGCATCTTCGGCGCGCCCAGCTTCACCGTGGGCGAAGAGCTCTTCTGGGGTGACGACCAGCTCGACACCGCCCTCGCCTGGGCCAAGGAGCATCCCGCATGAGCCCGCGCGATACCACGCAGATGACAACGGCGGGCCTCAACCTCATCCAGCAGGCCCTGACGATCTACGACGCCAATCTCGATCTCGCCGTCTGCAACCGCCGCTTCCAGGAGATGTTCGACCTGCCCGACCGGCTGGTCACCCCCGGCGCGCATTTCGAGGACACCATCCGCTTTCTGGCCGAGCGCGGCGACTATGGCGAGGTGACCGACCTCGACCGTTTCGTCGCCGACCGGGTCGAGACCGCCCGCGCGTTCGAGCCGCATTACATGGAACGCACCCGCGCCAACGGCCGCACCATCAGCGTCGAAGGCTCGCCCCTGCCCCAGGGCGGCTGGGTCACCGTCTACACCGACATCTCCCGCGCCAAGCAGCAGGAGGCGCTGCTCGCCGCCCGGTCCGAGGAACTGTCGGACCGGCTGGTCACCTATTCCGACGACCTCGCGGCGGCCAACCGGCAACTGGAATCCACCATCATCGCGCTGGAAGAGGCCAAGCGCCAGGCGTCCGAGGCCGAGGCCCGAATGCGCCTGACGACCGAGATGGTGCCCGCCCATATCGCCCATGTCGGCCCCGACCGGCGCTACACCTATTCCAACCGCCGCCTGTCGCTGGTCATGCCGGGCAGCACCGCCGACCCGGTCGGCCTTCACCCCGCCGACGCGCTGGGGGACGAGACCAATGCCATCATCGCCCCGCATCTCGACCGCGCCTATGACGGCGAGCCGTCGGTCTTCGAGTTCACCCACGCCGCCAGTTCCCGCCGCATCCGGGTCGCGCTCACCCCCGATCCGGCCACCGGCGGGGTCTACATCCTGTCCATGGACATCACCGAAGAGGCCCAGACCCGCGCCGCCCTGGGCCAGCACCGCCGCCGCGAAATGGCCGCCCAGCTGACATCGGGCCTCGCCCATGATTTCTCGAACCTGCTGACCATCATCCTCGGGATGCAGTCCCGCCTGCAATCCATGTCCCTGCCCGAGGAGGCCGCCGACCTCATCGCCGCCACCTTGGGCGCGGCGCGGCGCGGCGGCACCCTGCTCGACCGCATCGCCGACATGACCGGCCCGCGCGAACACACGCCCGTGCCCACCGACCTGCCCGCCTTCCTCAACGACCTGGAACCGCTGGCCCGCTCGGTCCTGCCCGACACGATCACCCTCGATATCCTCCCCGCCGACGCGCCCCGCACCTGCCTGCTCGATCCCGGCATGTTGCAGGATTCTCTGATCAATCTCCTGCTCAACGCCCGCGACGCCATCGCGGGGCCGGGCCGCATCACGCTTGCCGTCACCACCGTGCAGGACACCTGGCTTGACGTCTCCGTCTCCGACACCGGCCCCGGCTTTTCCGACCACGTCCGCAGCCACGCGTTCGATCCGTTCTTCACCACCAAGGGCGGCGAAGGCTCGGGACTGGGCCTCACCATGGTTTACAACATGACCAAGCTCGCCGGTGGTCGCGTCATGATCGACAACACCGACGCGGGCGGCCAGGTCACCCTGCGCCTGCCCCTGCGCGAGGCCAGCGCCGACGACACTCCCGGCTTCGTCCTCCTGGTCGAGGACAGCGCCGACCTGCGCGAAAGCATCCGCGCCATGCTGCGCGCCGACGGCCATCAGGTGATCGAGGCCACCAGCGCGACCGAGGCGCAGGCGCTGCTGAACGGCCTGCCCGAGATCACCGCCATCCTCAGCGACATCACCCTCGAAGGCGAGGCAACCGGGCTCGACCTCATCGACGCCCTGCCGGCGCGGCACCCGCCCGCGGTGCTCATGACCTCGCTGCCGCCCTCCGATCCGCTGCACGCCGCCGCCCTCGCCCGCGCGCCGGTGCTGCGCAAACCGTTCCAACCCGGCGCCCTGCGCGCCGCCCTGTCTGGCGGAGCGACACCATGACCGACACGTGCCCTCTCGTCACCATCCTCGATGATGAGCCGGCCATTCGCACCATGCTGGCCCAGACCCTGGAAGAGGCCGGCTTTCGC
Organism: Roseovarius sp. THAF27; assembly: GCF_009363655.1. NCBI lineage: Bacteria > Pseudomonadati > Pseudomonadota > Alphaproteobacteria > Rhodobacterales > Roseobacteraceae > Roseovarius > Roseovarius sp. THAF27. The sequence goes on along the minus strand of NZ_CP045393.1, from coordinate 222,784 downwards.
ACGCTCACCTTCGCCCGCGCGACCGAATTCGAGGCCGCGCTGCGCTCCACCTCGCCCGATATCTGCCTCGTGGACCTCTCGCTGCCCGACCGCGACGGGCTGACGCTGGTGCATCGCCTGGCGCTGGAACAGGGCGCGCGTGTCATCATCATCTCCGGCCGCGCCGAGGTGCAGGACCGCGTCACCGGGCTGGAGCTTGGCGCCGACGACTACATCATCAAACCCTTCGATCCGGCCGAGGTCGTGGCCCGCATCCGCGCCCGCCTGCGCCGCGACGCGCCCACCTCGCAGATCGGCAACACCGCCCGCTTCGGTCCCTGGACCGCGCATTTCGACCGCTACGTGCTGGAAGACGACACCGGGCAGGAAACACCCTTTTCCCATGCCGAGGGCGAGGTGCTGCGCCTCTTCCTCGACCGCCCCAAGCGCCTGATCTCGCGCCAGGCCATGCAAGAGGCCCTGGGCGGCGCCGCCGGCGAAAGCTTCGACCGCGCCATGGACGTCCGCATCTCGCGCCTGCGCACCAAGCTGCGCGAAGACCCCAAGAACCCCCGCCTGATCAAGACGATCTACGGCGCGGGCTATATCTTCCTCGGCGATGTCAGCTGGGGCCCTGCATAACGCACGCGCAACCGCGTAGGGTGGGTGACAACCCACGCGCCCCCACCCCGAAACACCCCTCACCCGCCACCAACGCCCTCCGATCCATCCTGCCGCGACTCATTCCAGACCCGTCACAACCACCACGTAGGGTGGGTGAAAACCCACGCGTCCCCGTCCCCCGAAATAATCCGCCCCAACCGCCTTCACCCTCCCGCGCCGCGGCGCTAGGTTGCCCGCATCTGACACGACGAAAGCACCCACCTTGGCGGAACTCATCCTTGTGCGGCACGGACAGGCCAACAGCCACGCCACCGACGAAGACAGCTACGACCAACTCTCCGACCTCGGCGCCGACCAGGCCCGCTGGCTGGGCGAGCATCTGGCCGCCACCAACCCGCATTTCGACCGCGTCCTCACCGGCACGCTGCAACGCCAGGTCGACACCGCCCACCACATGGGCGTCACCGTCACCACCCGGGACCCGCGCCTGAACGAGCTCAGCTATTTCGCCCTCGCACAGGCCGCCTTCGACGCCCATGCCATCCCGGTGCCCACCGACCCCTCGCAATTCGCCACGCATCTGCCCCGTGTCATCACCCTATGGACCACCGGCGACCTGCCCGGCGTCCCCGAAAGCTTCGACGCCTTCGCCGCCCGCATCGTCGAGGTCCTGACCGAGCAATGCGCCGACGCGGGCCGCACCCTTCTGGTCACCTCCGGCGGGGTCATCGGCATGGCCCTGCGCCACGTGCTCGACCTCGACAACACCGCGATGGCCCGCGTCATGCTGCAAATCAACAACGCCTCGATGCACCGCCTCAGCTACGTGCACGACACGCTGATGGTCGCGGGCTTCAATGCCATCCCGCATCTCGATCGTCCCGACCGGGCCCATGCCCGCACCTATGTCTGAAGGACCCACGCCCATGAAATTCTACTACGCCCCCGGCACCATCTCCGTCGCCACCGGCCTGCTTCTGCAAGAGGCGGGCGTGGACCATACGCCTGTCGCGCTCAGCTTCGCCGATGGCGACCAGACCAAACCCGACTACCTCGCGCTCAACCCCAAGGGCCGCGTCCCGGCACTGGTCACCGATCAGGGCGTCCTCACCGAAACCGGTGCCATCGCCGAATACGTGGCCAGCCTCGCCCCGGAAAAAAACCTCGTCCCCGCCGACCCGTGGCAGGCCGCCCAGATGCGCAGCGTCTGCTACTACCTCGCCGCGACAATGCACGTGAACCACGCCCATGGCCCCCGGGGCATCCGCTGGGCCGACAGCGACGCGGCACTGGCCGACATGAAGGCCAAGATGCCCCAAACCATGGCCGACAGCTGCACCTTCATCGAGGAAAACTGCGCCCTCGCCCCCTTCATCATGGGCGAAGAAATGACCATCGCCGATCCTTGGCTCTTCGCCATCTGCTGCTGGCTCGAGACCGACAATGTCGACGTGGACCGTTTCCCCAAGATCAAGGCCCACCGCGCCATGATATCCGCCCGCCCCTCGGCCGCAGCCATCCGCGCCTACGGCCTGCTGACGAAAGACTTCGCATGACCCACCTCTGGCTCCGCGCCGAACAGCGCGACAACGAAGACCGCACCGGCCTCACCCCCGAGGGCGCGGCGGCGCTCATCGCGCAAGGCATGATCCTCAGTGTCGAGGACAGCCCCGACCGCATCATCCCCACCGACCGCTATGCTGACGTAGGCGCCACCATCGTGCCGCAGAACAGCTGGCCCGACGCGCCCCGCGACGCCATCATCTTCGGGCTCAAGGAACTGCCCGACGACGGCACACCCCTGCCGCACCGCCACATCATGTTCGGCCACGCCTTCAAGGGCCAGCATTCCGGCCGCCGCCTGCTGGACCGCTTCAAGTCCGGGGGCGGCACGCTCTACGACCTGGAATACCTGGTGGATGAACAGGGCCGCCGCGTCGCCGCCTTCGGCTACTGGGCGGGCTATGCGGGCGCCGCCGTCAGCCTCTTCGCCTGGGCCGCCCAGCAACAGCGCCGGACCTGCGGCCCCGTCTCAGCCTACCCGGACAAGGACGCGCTGCTGACCGACCTGGCGCAGGCGCTCGACACCACCGGCCACGACCGTCCTTCCGCCATCGTCATCGGCGCGCTCGGCCGCGTCGGCACCGGCGCCGCCGACCTCTGCACCGCGATGGACGTCACCCCCACCCGGTGGGACATGGACGAAACCGCCCATGGCGGCCCCTTCCCCGAGATCCTGGACCACGACCTTTTTCTCAACTGCATCTTCGCCCGCCCCGGCACGCCCGTCTTCGTGCCGGCAGAGGCCCTGACCGCCCCCCGCCGCCTGACCGTCATCGGCGACGTCGCCTGCGACCCCGACAGCGATTACAACCCCGTGCCGGTCTACTCCCAGGCCACCACCTGGGACGCGCCGGTGACCCGCGTGCACGACGCGCCCCCGCTCGACGTCATGGCGATCGACAACCTGCCCTCGCTCCTGCCGCTGGAATCCTCGCAGGACTATGCCAGCCAACTCTTGCCATCCCTGAAAACACTGGACAAACTGGACGCCGGAGTATGGGCGCGCGCGGAACGGACCTTCCGCGAGCACGTTTGAAGGGGACACCAACATGACAATCCACTGGTGTGGCACCGGCCTTTCGGCGGTGCCCGGCCTGCGCAGGCTGATCGAGACGGGCCATTCCGTCACCGTCTGGAACCGCTCTCTGGACAAGGCCGAGGCCGCCGTGGGCGACCTCACGAACCGCATCCGCGCCTTCGATTTCGACATGCTCTCGTCCGAGGTTCAGGAGGGCGACATCGTGGTGTCCATGCTCCCCGGCGACTGGCACGTGCCCATCGCCGAGATGTGCATCAACAAGGGCGCACACTTCGTCTCAAGCTCCTACATCGCCCCCGAGATGCGCGAACTCCACGCCAAGGCGCTCCTGCGCGGCGTTTCCGTGGTCAACGAAATCGGCCTCGATCCCGGCATCGACCACCTGATGGCCCACCACCTGATGGCCGACTACCGCGCCTCGGCGGCCTTCAACCCCGAAAACGACCTCAGCTTTCTCAGCTATTGCGGCGGCATCCCCCAAAACCCCAACCCCTTCCGCTACAAATTCAGCTGGTCGCCCCTGGGCGTGCTCAAGGCCCTGCGCTCGCCCTCCCGCTCGATCCGCAACTACTCGGAGTTGAACGTCCAGCGCCCCTGGGACGCGCTCGGCACCTACACCGCGCCCCTGCCCACGCCCGAAACGTTCGAGGTCTACCCCAACCGCGACAGCCTGCCCTTCCTCGACGATTACGGCTTCGAGCCCGCGTGGCGGGTCAAGGAATTCGTCCGCGGCACACTGCGCCTCAACGGCTGGTCCGACGCCTGGGCCGATGTCTTCGCCGAAATCGAAACGCTCGAAGGCCCCGAAGGCGAGACAAGGCTCAAGGAAATGTCCGACCAGTTCTGGCGCGACAACGCCTATGGCGAGGATGACCCCGACCGCGTCGTGCTCTGTGTCGACCTCAAGGCCGAACGCGGCGGCGACGCCGTCTGGCACAAGACCTTTGTCATGGATGCCTGGGGCGACGCGCGCGGCACGGCGATGTCGCGGCTGGTGTCGGTCCCGGTGTCCCTCGCGGTCGAGGCTGTGGCGCAAGGCCAAATCCCCGCCGGCGTCAGCCCCGCACCCAACGACCCGAGGCTGGTGGAACGCCTGCTGTCAGAGGTCGACCGGCTGGCGCAGCACCTTCAGGTCGTGGACCACCTCGGCTGACGGCCTTGCAAAAGGCGTAGGGTGGGCGCAAGCCCACGCGCCACCCTCGCCACTGTGGCCCCGGTCCTAGAACCGATAGGACATCCGCAGACGATAGGTCATGCCGTCGACGCTGCCCGACGGGGACACGTCGTCGAACTCGTGGTACAGCGCATCGGCGCCCGCGACCCATTTCTCGCTCAGCTTGAAATCCACCCCGGCACCCGCCACCCAGCCCCAGCTGTCGATGCTGACCGCACCGCCGCCACCGCTCATGTAGGCCGCGCCGCCGGTGCCGTAGACGAACGCGCTGCCGGTATCGAGACCGACGCGCAGGCGCAGGCGGGAAATCGAGTCGACATCCACGGTGTTGAACGAGATATCGGTAAAGTCGATATCCCCCTCGACGCCGTAGACCAGCGTGCCGCGATCCCAGTTGTATCCGGCGTGAACACCGCCCAGGAAGCCATCGTCGTCAAGGTTGATGACCTGCGGAATGTTCGCCCCGGCAGGCGGAGGCAAGGTTGCGTCAAAATCGAAATCGCCGAAACCCAGCTGCACACCGACATACGGCCCGGCCCAGTCCGAAACCGGCACGGGCGGCGGCGGCACGTAGGGATCCGCCGGCGGCGTTAGGTTGCCTGCCAGTGCGGGGGCGGCCGTGATTGAAACGATGGCTGCGACGACGACAGATGTTTTCATTTCATCCTCCTGAAAACGCCTTTGCCCCGGAGCATACCACATTCCGCGCCGTTTCGGGCACTCTCCGCGCGGCCGGCTGCAATTTCCCGGCCCCGCGGGCAAAGGCGCAACACTGCGTCGGGTGGGTGAGAACCCACCTGTGGTGGGTGAGAACCCACCTGTGGTGGGTGAAAACCCACCACGCCGCGAAAATCACCCACCGCGCACCAGGTCGTCCTCGTCGTCCTGCGCCGACAGGCCCAGCTCGTCCAACCCGTTTTCCAGATGATCCGACAAATGCGGCGTGCCCAGAAGGTAATCCGCCGTCGGCGTCGTGGCCTCCTCCCGCGCGGTCGCCTTGGCCTCTTCGATCTCGTCGGCCCCGAAGCTGCCGCGCCCGATCCACATCAACGCCACCAGGCTGGCCTGCTCGTCCTCGGCCAGCCGCTCGATGAACGCCCTCAGCTCTCCTTCCGCGCGGTCCAGTTCGCGCGACATGAGGATCACCTGGGCGACTTTGTACGTGCTGATATCCAGCATGTCCCGACCTCCTTTTCCGTATTTCAGTCTAGCGGAAATCTGGTCTCGAAAACAGGCCGCGACCTTGATCTCACGCAAACAGGCGGAAATATAACCAGTTGGGCAGGAACCGCGCGCCGCGAAATACAAGGCTGAACCAGCTGGGAAAGTTCCGGTCGAACGCGTTCTCGTCGTTCATCAGCTCGAACATGATCTGAGCGGCCTCTTCGGGCTCCATCAGCCCCGGCATCTTGAAATCGTTCTTATCGGTCAGCCGCGTGCGGATGAAACCCGGGTTGGCGCATTGCACCAGCACGCCCGTGCGCCACAAATCCGCCCGCATACTCTGCGCCAGCGACATGATCCCGGCCTTCGACGCGCCATATCCAATGGCCCCCGGCAGCCCGCGAAAGCCCACCAGCGAGCCAGTCACAACGATGTGCCCGTGGTCCCGCGTAACCATCTTGGGCACCACGTGGTTCAGCACCCGCACCGTGCCGGTGAAATTCACGTCCGCCATGGCGGTCACCTGCTCAGGCTCCCACTCGGTCGCCTTCATCGGCCAATAGACCCCGGCGAGCGTCACCACCCCGTCGATCTCGCCCACCTCTTCGGCGGCGGCCTTTACGCTTTCCTCGTCGGTCACGTCCACGGTCACGATACTGGATCGCCCCGGCAGCATCTCCGCCACCTCTTTCAGCCGGTCCTCGCTGCGCGCCGACAGGATCACCTCCGCCCCCACCGCGCTCAGTTTCCGTGCCAATGCCGCGCCAAGGCCTTCGCTGGCACCCACCAGCCAATAGCGTTTTCCAGTCCAGTCCATTATGCCGCTTTCTGAATATCCGTATCGTCCAACTTTTGCAGGGTCGCCACAAGCTCGGCGACCTTGATCCCATACTTGCGGAACTGGCTGCGGTTCACAATGGTTCCAGCCGGCGTCAGGTACATCCAGTCCTCGACGCTCAGAACATGACCACCCGCATCGGCGGGCAGGCGTATATCATAGCACAATTGCACCGCCGCCCCCGCGTGCCGGCCCTGCCCGGTGCCGACCACGTCATCGGCCTCGGCCCGGATGCGCCCGTCATTGCCCAGCTCCAGCCGCCACTCGCGCTCCTGCACCGTGCCGCTGTCATAGGTAAACCGTTCGGCCATCACGCCCTTGTTGCCGTCCCATCTCGCATCGAACCGGGCGGAAAACCGCGAGGCCACGCGCCCCAGCGGTCCATATATAACTCCCTCGCAACGCATCGGCCCGTTCAGATGCTGGCGCAGGTCGAACCGCGGCAGTGTCTCGGCATAATCCTCGACGCTTTGCGCCCGAAACCCGGCGAACCGATTGCGCAGCACCGCAACCCCGGTCGCCAGCGCCGCGCCGCACATGATCAGAAATCCTTCGAACATCATCTCCGTCTCCCCGCTTCAACCATGGCCCCCTGGGGCGCGTCCCCGCCCCCGGGCACCGTTGCCAGCAGCGCGATCGCCGCCAGTTTCAGAACGCACGGCACCGCCCCGTACAGCAGGCCCAGCGCCCACAACGCATCTTCCGAATTCTCCTGCCCCGAGGCATAGCCGACCGACTCCAGCAGCGGCAGCAGGCCCACCGCCGCAATCGCCAGCGTGATCTTCGACACGAAGGACCACAGGCTGAAGCCCTCGGCAGCCCCCGGCGACACCTCCGCCATCCGGTCGGCAAAAAGCGCCGGCAACAGCGTCATGTCCGCCCCCAGCGCCACGCCGGTCAGCACGCAGATCACGGCAAACGCCCAGATGTCGCCCGCGCCCAGCATCACGGCAAACGCGAAGGCCACGATGGCCAGCACCATCGCCCAGATCAGCACCCGCCGCGCGCCATAACTCTCGGCCAGCTTGCCCCACATCGGCGCCGCCGCAGCAGCACTCAGGAAAAAGACCAACAGAAGCGGCCCTTCCCAGCCCGGCGCCGCCAGCCGGTCCTCGACATAGAACAAAAACAGCGTCGAACTCACCGCAACCGGCGCCGAGTTGGCCAAGGCCACCAGCAACAGCCGCCGCGCTTTCGCATCGCGCAGCACCGTCCCCAATTGCGAGGTCACGCCCTCCTCCGGCGGCTGCCCGCGCCATTCGGTGCCCATCGCCCACAGCGCCACCAGCCCCAGCCCGGCAAAGGCCACGGCAAAGGCCGCGTACCCGCCCAGCGCCACGGGGGCCACGGCGGCGGCACAGATCCCCAACAGCGCCCCGGTCTCGCGCCACCGCGCCACGCGCAGGTGCCCGCCCGTGCCCATACGGCCTGCCACCGACACGCCCTGCGCATAGAAACAGATCGTCAGGTAGCTGAACGCCGAAAACACCAGCGTCAGCATCACAGCGAACCACCACAAGGGCGGCAACACCGGCTCCACCGCGAACAGCCCCAGCATCCCCGCGATCATCGCCACCCCGGCGATCAGCACGGTCAGCCCGCGATAGCCCGCCGTCATCGCCGACACCCGCCCCAAAACAGGGTCCTGCACGAAATCCAGCAAGCGCAGCACCCCCAGCACCGTCCCCAGCGCCGCCAGCGACACGCTGTACTCGTCGACGAAAAACTTCGGCGCGTGCATGTACAGCGGCAGCCCAGCCGCCGACAGCATCGCCGCGAACAGCGCAAAGGCCGGCAGGCGCGGCGATTTGCCGGCCCCGCTCATCGGCTCACTTCCCGTGTCGGCGGCTCGGGCCGGTTCTGGAATTTCGCGCCCTTCCACCACAGCTTCAGCGCCTGCCAGTGGATCAGCGCCAGCACCCGGCGCGACCCCAGCGGCCGCCGCGCCAGCGCCTTCAGAACACCCGCCGTGGTCAAGGGCCTGCGGTCCCCCACCAGCGTCGCGATCACCCCGTCCTTGCCCCGGCTCAGGTCGATCCAGATCCCGATCCGGTCGGGCCGGATATCGAACCGGAACGTGTAGTCGCCCTCAATCGTCTGAAACGGCGAGACATGAAACACCTTCTTCGCCCGCAGCCGGTCCTCCGGGCCTATGGGGCTGCGATCATCGTGGTGACACAGGTACGAATGCCTGTCGCCATAGGTGTTGGTCACTTCCGCGATCACCACCATCAGGTCATCCGCCGCGTTGTAACACAGCCAGAACGACACCGGGTTGAAGGTATGCCCCAGCACCCGCGGTTGGGCCAACAGCTCGATCCGAACGGGGGCCGCGAACTGGTGCGCCTCCAGCACCTCGCGCACCCAGGCCGCGCCACGCCCCTGCCCCGGCGGGCCGCCATGATCCCGGTCCCGCAAGCTGAAGAGGCCGGCGCGGTTGCGCCCGAACACACGGCTCTTCGGCAACGCGGCCTCCGCATCGACCATCACATAGTCGATACTGTACCGGAACGCGTTGCGGACCTCGCCCTTGCGGCCATGCCACGTGTGGCCCGCGATATGTTCGGGCCCATTCACGCCGCCGCCGCCGCGCTGTCCCGCGCAAGGATCGCATCGGCCACGTCATAGGCGCTCGAGAGCCCGTCCTCGTGAAACCCGTTCTTCATCCAGGCCCCGCAGAACCACGTGGCGGTGTCGCCATTGATCCGCGCCACCTCGGCCTGCGCCCGCAGCATGTCCATGTCATAGACCGGGTGCCGCAGCACCGTCTGGTCATAGATCATCTCCTCGCGGATGGGCCGCGTACTGTTCAGCGTCACGAAATGCGGATCGTCCATCGGAATGGGCTGCAAAGAGTTCATCCAGTAGGTCAGGTCGATCTGCCCGTCCTGCTTGGCCGGCCCTTCCATGTAATTCCACGACGACCACACCGCCCGCCGCTTCGGCATGACGGATGTGTCGCAATGCAGCACAACGTCGTTGGGCTGGTATTTCACGCGGCCCAACGCGGCACGTTCCTCGGGCGTCGGGTCTTCCAGCATCTTCAGGCTGTCGTCGCCATGGGTGGCAAAGATCACTTCGTCGAATGCCTCCCACTCGGCCCCATGCGCCCGAACTTCGACACCATCCTGCGCCCGCCGCACTCCGGCAATCGGCGCACCGGTACGGATGTGCACACCAAAACCCAGCAACGCCGCCTCCAGCCGCGTCACATACGCGATCGACCCGCCCTGAACGGTGTACCACTGGTGCTGCCCCTCATAGCCAAGCAGCGCGTGGTTCTCCATGAAACGGATCAGCGCATGCGCCGGGAAATCCATCACCTTCTCGGTCGGCGTCGACCAGATCGCGCCGGTAAACGGGCTCAGGTACCGCTCGCGAAACCACTTCCCCAGCCCCATCGTCCGCAACAGCTCGCCGATGCTGGCCTCGGGATGCGCCTCCGCCGTGCGCACCGCCCGCGCGTTGAACCGGAAGATATCGCGCAGCATCATCCACATGCGCGGGTCCAGCACGTTGCGCGTCTGGGCAAAGAACGCCTGCGCCCCGTCCAGCCCGTATTCGAACCGCGTGTCCCGGAACGACGCGCCAAAGCTCATCTTGCTTTCCACCACCGGCACGTCCAGCGCCGCGAACAGCTCTGCCAGATGCGGGTAATTAGCATAGTTGAACACGATGAACCCGGTATCCACCGGCTGCGTCCCGTCCTTGCCTGCCATCCTGGTCCGCGCATGTCCGCCCAGCCGCGGCTCGGCCTCGAAAAGCGTCACATCGCACGCGCCGGCCAGCCGCCACGCGGCCCCCAATCCACTGATCCCCGCGCCGATAACTGCGACTTTCTTGCGCAACGGCGCAACTTTCGTAACTGGCATTCCGTGTAGTACCTTTAATTGTCCCTGCTTAAGGTACGACCATGCGTCGAAATCGGATGCAAAGAAACCGACTGAATTTTTTGATCCGATCCGGCAACGGTCGCGTAGCAAGGACATGTTCAGTGACGCTGACGCCATCGATATCACCGGCCTCCGTGCCGACACCCCGCCTCAGGCGGGCGTGCTCCTTTCGATCCGTGGCAAAGGCAAGAGTATTGAACCGGTGATCGAGAAGACGGAAGAGCATACCCAGGACTGGGAGCAAATCATCGACCGGATACGCGACCAGCGCGACCGCGCCGCCTTTCAGCGGCTGTTCTCGCATTTCGCGCCGCGGGTCAAAGCCTTCCTGATGAAGTCCGGCACCGACGCGTCACTGGCCGAGGAATGCGCACAGGAGGTCATGGCGACCCTCTGGCAGAAGGCCCACATGTTCGATCCCTCCCGCGCCAGCGCGGCGACCTGGATCTTCACCATCGCGCGGAACCGCAGGATTGACGCGATCCGCAAGCAAAGACGACCCGAGCCCGAGGATTTGCCCTGGGGCCCGGAGCAGGAACCGGACCAGGCCGATGCCCTGGCCCTGCAACAGGAGAGCGAAAAACTGGGCGCCGCCATTGCGCAGCTGCCCGAAAAACAGAAGGACCTGATAGAAAAGGCCTATTTCGGGGATCTCACCCATTCCGAGATCGCCGAGGAAACCGGCCTCCCGCTCGGGACCATCAAATCGAGGATCAGACTGGCGCTGGACCGCCTGCGCCACCAGATGAAGTGATGACGACGATGACAGACACGATCAAACACCACCTGAGTGACAAGCTGCTCATGGGCTATTCCGCGGGCACCCTGCCCGAGGCGTTCAGTCTCGCGGTGGCCGCGCATATCTCCATGTGCGACGAATGCCGCGCCCGTCTTGCGTCCTTCGACGCGGTCGGCGGCGCCCTGATGGAGGATTGCGGCGATGCCGCCCTGTCCGACACCGCGTTCCAGGACACCCTGGCCCTGATCGACGCCGCCGACCTCTCCGCGCCCGAGCCTACCCAGAGGGCCTCCGGCACGTTGCCGCGCCCGGTGCAGGACTATATCGGCGGCGACCTCGACGCGGTCAAATGGAAATCCGTCGGCATGGGCGTGAAACAGGCGATCCTGCCCACCTCGCGCGAGGCCACGGCCCGCCTCCTCTTCATCCCCGCCGGCGCCGCCGTCCCCGACCACGGCCACCGCGGCACGGAACTGACACTGGTGCTGCAAGGCGCCTTCGCCGACGAGGTCGACCGCTTCGGCCCCGGCGATATCGAGATCGCGGGCGAAGAGCTCGACCACACGCCCGTGGCCGAAGTGGGCGCCGACTGCATCTGCCTCGCCGTCACCGACGCCCCCCTGCGCTTCCGCGGCTTCCTGCCCCGCATCGCGCAGCCCTTCCTGCGGATCTGACGTTTCAGCGGCGGCAGCTTTACCGCGTGCCGGTCCACCATCCAGGCGAAGTTTCCAATGCGTTCCGACCTGGCGACGTCGGCTTTCAGACCGGCTGCGAACTCATCGCTTCCCGGCGCTCATAGAGCGCGCTGCAAACTGCATGAGGCGTTTGAATTTTGGGCAATCCATATGGTTCTCCTCCGGGCAATCCGCCACGTGCCGCAGCGCATCGCGCAGTCTGGTGAGGCCGCGTATCTGGTCATCAAGCGCGTCTGCACGAAGATGCAACTCCGCGCGAGGCAACTGCGGTGATCCATCCCGGGCGAACATCGCTTTGATGTCCTCAAGCGAGAACCCAGCCATTTTGCCAAGTGAAATCAACGCAATCTGGGTAACGACCGGGGCGTCGAACTGTCGTCGCAGGCCGTGCCTTCCGACCGACCGGATCAGTCCGATTTCCTCGTAATATCGCAACGTCGAGGGAGGCAGGCCGCTCTTTTCCGACAGCACACCGATATCAAGCAGTTTCATGGTTGACCTCAAGTTGACTTGAAGTGGCAATGTAGCAACCGACCGCATCAAGAACAAGAGCGCCCCCTATGACCAGAACCGAACAGACCCGATTGCCCATTGCCACGTTGATCACTCTTGCCGCCGCCACGCTGACCGCATCTCTGGGCATAAGCATCGCGTCGGTCTTGCTCCCGAAACTTACACAGGTCTTCTCGGCGACGGTCTCGGGCGTCCAATGGATTGTGCTGATCTACCTCATGTCCATAACCATCGCCATCGTCCCGGCCGGACGGTTGGGCGACCTGTACGGTCATCGCCGCGTGTTCACCTGCGGTCTCTTGATCTTCATCGTCGCATCGGTTCTCTGCACCACCGCGCCAGACCTTGGCGTGCTGATCGCCGGACGTGCATTGCAAGGGCTAGGCGGCGCTGTTCTGATCGCGCTTCCGATGTCGATGGCGCGCGATCTTGTTCCGACCGAGCGGCTTGGCACGGCAATGGGGTTACTGGGTACGACCTCCGCCGCAGGCACCGCACCTGGTCCCTCGCTTGGCGGTGGACTGCTCTCTTGGAGCGATTGGCGGATGGCCTTTTGGCTCCTTGCAGCGCTTGGAACTGCCACACTCATTCTTGCCGTCACCGCGTTGCCCCGAAATCCCGCAACGCGGGTCGCATCCATCAAGGAACTGGATCTGCCGGGAACATTTGTACTGGCTATTGCTCTGTCTGCCTATGCGCTTGCGACAAGCGGTGACGCGGCCGGCATCCTGATTCAGCCCATGATGCTGTTCGCAGTTGCCCTGATCGGGATCGCCTTGTTTGTGATTGTCGAAACCAGGGTGTCTTCACCGCTCGTTCCGCTGAGACTGCTTCGCGACCGCACAACCTGTATTGGCTTTGTCATGAACATGACGGTTGGCACCGTCATGATGTCCACCCTCGTCGTCGGGCCATTTTTCCTGGCATTTTCTCTTGGATTGAACGTCGCGCTGGTCGGGTTGGTTCTGGCCGTCGGTCCAGCCGTATCCGCGCTTTCCGGCGTTCCAGCGGGCCGATTGACGGATCGGGTGGGCGCATCCCGCGTGATCCTGATCGGCCTCCTGCAGGCTGTCTTCGGATTGCTGTGTCTTGCTTTTCTACCCCTATTTTTTGGGGTTGGCGGGTATGTCGTGGCGCTTGTCGTGCTGACCCCGGCCTTTCAGCTGTTTCTAGCCGCCAACAACACACTCGTGATGGTGGGGTCCGACAAAAAGCAACGTGGCCGTCTCTCGGGTTTGCTTGGCTTGTCGCGAAACCTGGGGCTGATGACGGGTGCTTCCGCTATCCCCGCCTTGTTTGTCGGGTTCCTTGGCACAGGCAATGTCGCGGAAGCATCGGCGAGGGATGTGGCACATGCCTTTTCCCTGACGTTTGTCGTCGCCGCAAGTTTGGCAATGGTCACGTTGAGTTTGGCGATCTACGACCGTGCCGGTCGCTCGCGTGGCGTAACGCCTGTTGCTTAATGAGCCGCCATTCGTTCAAAGTACAGCACTCGTCAAAGAGCGCTCGAAGCCGACAGTCCACCTGGCCGACCGGGCCGCTATCATCACCCCCCCTCCCGGGCTTGACCCGGGACCTCCCGGACATGCGCCGACCCTCCGCACCTTCCGTTAACCAACCGGCGCCTGACAGTTGCACCGCCGCGATACCACCCGGATACCGACGCGATACCGACGCGGTTTCGGACGCCCCGGCGGGCTTAACCCTTGCCGTACCTCTGTACGAAATTCCGCAGGATCATCTCGGGTGCGAACACGTCCGCCGCGCGGCACATGGCGATCAGATCCTCCGCGTCCTCGGGCGGGAAATAGCCCCGATCGCGGTAGATCCTGATCCGCGTCTCGAACCCGTCCGCATCCGCCTCGGGGTGGAACTGCGTGGCATAGACATTCTCTTTGTACCGCAACATCTGGTATGGACACGCCTCGGATCTCACAAGATGCACGCATTCTTCCGGCAGGTCCTGCAAGGCCTCCTTGTGCCCCACGAACGCGTCGAACGCCGTCGGAACGCCCGCCAGCAGCGCATCGTCCTTGCCCTCCGGCGTGACTTCGCAGGCCGATGTGCCCACCGCCTCGCCAAAGGCCCGCTTGCTGACATCGCCCTGCAGGTGCGCCCCAAGGATTCCGATCCCGTAACAGCAACCCAGGAAAGGAAAATCCCGCTCCGTCACCTTGGGCATCAGCCCCAGAACATCCGCCTCGATCCGCGCCTCGATCTCGGATTTTTGCTCCGGCGCATCGCTCACACAGCCCGGACCGCCCCCGACGATCACACCCGAAAAAGCATCCAGATCAATGTCTTCCGGCAACCTCTCCCGGTCCATCCGGATCCGCCGCGCGGCGCCGGCCTCCAATCCGCCCTTGCGCAGGATCGCCGCGAACTCGTCATCGGACGCCTCGGTTTCCGGGCGCAGTTGCAGGATCAGGAAAGGCTTGGTCATGGTCCATGGCTCCGGCAAGGGGTCCTGTCCATTGGCCTCATTCCGGCGCGCAGGTCAACCCACCCGCATCCCTTGACCCCGCTTGGCAATAGAATACCCTGCGCCACGACCGGCCGCCGCGAGGAATGCAACGGTGCCATTCTGCTACAGACATGATTTCACGGCGTTATTACGCATCGCAAGGGGTCCGGCATGAGCCGCTCCCTCAGCCTCGCGGCGTATCTCGCCTATGCCCGTCGCGGACCGGCCCGGCCCTACACCCCCAGCCGGGAGCGCCCCTCCGGCCCGTTGTTCTGGGCTCATGCCGCCGACAGCGGCCACGCCGGCGCCTTGCTGCAGCTCTTCGACCGCCTGCGCCTCTACCGTCCGAAACTCTCGCTTCTGCTGACCTCGACGGACACGCCCCCGGCAACGCCCTATCGGGACCGGACCGAAGTCATCTTCGAACAGCTGCCCGAAGACAGTGTCGCCACCGCCGAGGCGTTTCTTGGCTGCTGGCGTCCCGACATCGCCCTCTGGACAGGTGGCGGCCTTCAGCCCGCCCTGTTGGATCGCACCGCGGAGATGCACATTCCCATCGCGCTCGTCGATGCCACCGAATCCGCGCTGGCGCGTCCCGCCTGGCGCTGGTTTCCCGACCTGCCCCGCGCCCTGTTGCGCCAGTTCGAGTTCGTCATGGCCCGAGACGAGGCCTCGGCCCGCTTTCTGCGCCGCATGGGCGTGCCCGAACGCGTGGTCTCGGTCACCGGCCCGCTGCTCGAAGGCACCGTGTCCCTGCCCTACAACGAGTCCGACCGCGCCGACCTCGCCGCCACCTTGCTGGGCCGTCCGATCTGGCTGGCCGCGATGATCCGCCCCGAAGAGATCGAGACCGTGCTTGACGCCCATCGTGAGATCAGCCGTTTCTCGCACCGGACCCTGCTGGTCATGGCGCCCGAAACCCCGGAGGAGACGGCGCCTTTCCGCGCCGCGCTGGGCGACGCCGGAATGCGGCATATCACCTGGTCCGAAGGCGCGCTGCCGGACGAGACCACCCAGGTGATCCTGGCCGACACACGCGGCGAAATGGGGCTTTGGTACCGCCTTGCGCCGACCACCTTTCTCGGCAGTTCGCTGGTCTCCGGCGCGCATGGATACGACCCGAACGAACCCGCGGCGCACGGCTCGGCCATCCTTTACGGCCCCAATATCCGCCGGTATCTCAACAGCTATTCCCGCTTTGCCGAGGCCGGCGCGGCCCGCATCGTTCGCGATGCCGAAACCCTGGCCGCCGCGGTCAAACGCCTGATCCCCCCCGATCAGTCCGCCGGCATGGCCCATGCGGCCTGGGAGGTCGCCTCGCGCAGCGCCGGGCTGACCGACCGTATCGCCGACCTGCTGAACGACCGGCTCGACCGGCTGGAGGAACATTGATGCGCGCACCCGGCTTCTGGGACAGCACCCCCGACCGGCCCGGACTACGGGCACGGCTTCTGTCGCCCCTGGGCCGCGCCTATGCCCGCGCCACCGCCCGCCGCGTGGCCAGGGCGCCGGAGTTCCGCGCAGAGGTTCCGGTGATCTGCGTCGGCAACCTCAATGCCGGCGGCACCGGCAAGACGCCGACGGTGATCGCGCTCGTCCAGCACTTGCAATCGCGCGGCAGGACCGTTGCCGTCATTTCCCGCGGCCACGGCGGCGCGCTCGACGGCCCCGTCGAGGTGAACGAGCGCACTCACACTGCCCGGGATGTCGGCGACGAACCCCTGCTGGTCGCCGCCTTCACCCGCACCTGGATCGCCCGCGACAGGGCCGCCGCAGCAAGGGCGGCAGCGGCCTCGAACCCGGATGTGATCATCATGGATGACGGTCACCAGAACCCGTCCGTGGCGCGCGACCTGTCGCTTGTCGTGGTCGATGCGGTCAAGGGCTTCGGCAATGGCCGTTGCCTGCCGGCCGGCCCCCTGCGCGAGCCCGTGGAAACCGGCCTCGACCGCGCCGATCTTCTGCTGTCGATCGGCCCCGACGCCGCGCAGATCGCGTTTCGCAAGACCTGGGGCCACGTCATCCTGATCCCCCACGTGAACGGCAGGCTGGACCCGTTGCAGACCGGCATGGACTGGACCGGCACGCGCTTTCTCGCCTTCGCGGGCATCGGCCACCCGGAGAAATTCTTCGCCACCCTGCGCGGCCTCGGCGCCGACCTTTCGCGGGCCGAGGCGCTGGACGATCACCAGCCCCTGACCGAGGCTCTGATGACCCGGCTGGAAAACGAGGCCGCGCTCATTCACGCCCAGCTCGTCACCACCGAAAAGGACGCGGTCCGCCTGCCCCCGGCCTTCCGCCGCAAGGTCCTGACCTTGCCGGTCCGGCTGACGCTGTCCGACTGGGCGCCGCTGGATGCCAAGCTGGAAAACCTCGGCCTCTGATCCGGCTTTTTCTTGCCCTAAATACTCAAATCAAAAAATAGAGCGTGGCGCAGCCACACAATTTGATCACGCCGGGTCATCCTCGCCCAGCTTCGGCGAGGCGCGTCCCAGCGACAGATCCGCATCGGAAAACCGCATCGGGCTGCGCACGCCCGGCACCCCGTCAACCTCCACCATCAGCCCCCGCGCAACGACCTGCGGATCGGCAAATACCTCTTCCATGTCGTTGATCGGCCCCACCGGCACGCCCTGCGCCTCGCACCCGGCTTGCAACGCGGCCTTGCTCAGCCCCTTGGTGTACCCGGTCAGCGCCTCTGTCAGCGCATCGCGATGCGCCACCCGGTCGGCATTGGTGGCATAGTCCGGCGCCGCCTTGACGTCCGTCGCGCCCAGCACGTCGCAGAACCGCCCGAACTGCACGTCGTTGCCCACCGCCACGATCAGGAAACCGTCCGAACATTCGAACACCTGGTAGGGCGACAGGTTCGGATGCTGGTTGCCCAGCCTTTGCGGCGGCGTGCCCGTGGCCAGATAATTCATCGCCTGGTTCGCGGTCACCGCCACCGCCGTATCCAGAAGCGCCATGTCGATATGCTGGCCCTTGCCCGTCGCCTGCCGCTGGTGCAATGCGGCCAGGATCGCGGTGCTGGCATAGACGCCGGTGAAGATATCCGTCACCGCCACGCCCACCTTCACCGGCTGGCCTTCGGGATCGCCGGTCATGCTCATCAGCCCCGACATGCCCTGGATGATATAGTCATACCCGGCCTTGCCCGCATAGGGCCCGTCCTGCCCGAACCCGGTGATCGAGCAATAGATCAACCCCGGGTTCACTGTCGCAAGGCTCGGGTAATCCAACCCGTATTTCGCCAGACCGCCGACCTTGAAATTCTCGATCAGGATGTCGGCCTCCGCCACCAGCTCACGGACACGGGCCTGTCCCGCCCCGGTGCGGAAATCCACCGTGACGCTCTGCTTGCCACGGTTGCACGAATGGAAATAGGCGGCCGAGCGGTCGCCGTCACGCTCGATGAACGGAGGCCCCCACTGGCGCGTATCGTCGCCCGCGGGGCTTTCCACCTTGATCACCTCTGCGCCCAGGTCCGCCAGAACCTGCCCGGCCCAGGGGCCGGCCAGGATTCGGGCTAGCTCGACGACCTTCAGCCCGGCCAGCGGTGCGGGCTTCATTCCGCCAGTTGGTCGTCGATCATCGCCTTCAACTCGTCATAGGACATGTTGGAATGCGTCTCGCCGTTGATCACCAGCGTCGGCGTCGAATTCACGTCGTCGGCCTCGGCATTCTCCTGGAACCAGGCCACCAACGTCTTGGCCTTGTCGGCATCGTTCAGGCAGGCATCCAGCTGGTCGTCGTCCAGCCCCGCGACCTTGCCGATCTTGCGCAGCCGCTCCGAGATGGCCACCGGGTCCTGCCCGTCGCCGATCCAGTCCTTCTGCTGGTCATAGATCATCTCGGTGATGCCAAAGAACCGCTCTTCGCCGCCGCAGCGCGCCACCATCGACGCCCACAGGCCATAGCGGTCGAAATAGACATCGCGATAGGTGAAATGCACCTTCCCCGCGTCGATATACTCGGACTTCAGCTGCTTGAACTGGTTCTCGTGGAAATTCGCGCAATGCGGACAGGTGAAGGACGCGTATTCGACGATCTTCACCGGCGCGCTTTCCTCGCCCAGGGTCATTTCCACGATCGAGGACGTGTCGATCTCTTCCGCCGGCGCGTCCGACCCCTCCTGCGCATTGGCGGCACCCGGCAGGTCGATCACACCGCTGCTTTCGGTGAGTTTTCCGGTCTGCCCGCTCAGCCACCAGCCGCCGCCGGCCGCCAGGACAAGGGCCGCGGCCCCGGAAAGAAGCACGTTTTTCATCTCATCACCTTACGATTTCTGCGTGTTGCTTTTCGATAGTACGTTGCGGCCCAGCATTTCCAGCGCATCGCGCAGCCCGGCATCGCCCACGGGCTGCGCCAGCTTGGCGGCCGCGGCCACGGTCATTTCGCTGGGCGCGGGCTTGGCTGCCGGCTTGGGCCGGTGCTCGAAGCTCGCCTGCCCTTCGGCAAACCCGGTGGGAGCGGTCTGGGTGATCTGAACGCGCGCGATGGCGTTATAGCCATATGCGGTGTTCACCCGCTCGCGCAGCGTTTCCTTCTGCATTTCCAGCATCGGCGCCTGCGCGCCCGTGGTCAGCACGACCAGCGTCGCGCCCAGGCCATGACGGGGATAGGTCACCTTGACGGGTCGGCATATCGCGGCGATCTCTTCCCCCGCGATCTCGGGCCAGTGCGTCACCACGCGCGACACCGCAAAGCCCCGGCTTTCCGAGGCTTTCCGGATCCGCGCCCCCAACAGGGCACCGCTGCGCTTGAAGCCTTTCGTCGTGCCCCGATACGCGGGCATGGCTGACCTCCCGTTTCCTCGCCCTAATGTAGAGGGTATGAGGATGAACGACAAACGCAAAGCTGGCAAAGGCGGGATAACAGATGCGTGACACCGAGATGAGCACGGCCTTGCTGGACTGGTACGACCGCCACGCACGCCAGATGCCGTGGCGCGTGCCCCCGGATGCGAAAAAGGCCGGGGTGCGCCCGGACCCCTACGCCGTCTGGCTCTCCGAGGTCATGCTGCAACAAACCACCGTCGCCGCCGTCAAAAGCTATTTCGAACGCTTCACCGCGCTCTGGCCCACCGTCACCGACCTCGCCGCCGCCGAGGATGCGCAGGTGATGGGAGAATGGGCGGGCCTGGGATATTATGCCCGCGCCCGCAACCTGTTGAAATGCGCCCGCGTGGTGGCGTCCGATCATGATGGACGGTTCCCCGGCACCGCCGCCGAGTTGCAAAAACTCCCCGGCATCGGCCCCTACACCGCCGCCGCCATCTCGGCCATCGCCTTCGATCAGACTTCGGTGGTGGTCGACGGCAATGTCGAGCGGGTCATGGCCCGCCTCTACGACATCCACACCCCTCTGCCCGCCGCCAAGCCCGAACTGACCGAGGCCGCGGCAACCCTCACGCCCCGGGACCGCCCCGGCGACTATGCCCAAGCGGTGATGGACCTCGGCGCCACCATCTGCACGCCCCGCAGTCCCGCCTGCGGCATCTGCCCCTGGCGCACCCCCTGCGCCGCGCGCATGAATGGCACGCAGGTCGATCTGCCCAAAAAGACCCCGAAAAAGGCCAAGCCCACGCGGCTCGGCATCGCATATGTCGCTCGCCGTGCCGATGGCGCCTGGCTGCTGGAACGCCGCCCCGACAGCGGCCTTCTGGGCGGGATGCTCGGCTGGCCCGGCAGCGACTGGTCCGACGCGCCCACCCCCGCCCCGCCGCTGGAGGCCGACTGGCAGTTGCTGGAGGCCGAGGCGCGCCATACCTTCACCCATTTCCACCTGCGCCTGAAAATCGCCCTTGCCTGCCTTGGCCCGGACGCGGACAGTCCCTCCGACACCACCCGCTTCGTCCCCGCCCACGCCTTCAAACCGACCGACTTACCCACCGTCATGCGCAAGGTTTTTGACTTGGCCCGCGAACCCTTGCAAGACTGCGCCGCGAACCCGTCCTGAGGCGATTTGCGCAATCGTCCCGCACCCGCGCATCACGCTACAATCGCGGGCAAAAAGGTGAAGGCCATGCAGACCACCACGCCCAAATACCTTCCCGCCGACAAGGTCGAAACCCTCCGGCGCGCGCTGCCCTTCTGGGCCGCCTTCTCACTTGTCCCGCTGGCCGTCATCAGCGCCACCCAGGGCGGCTGGACGGTCTTCCTGCTGCCGCTCTTCACCTGGTATTTCTTCGCCGCGCTCGACGCCGTGCTAGGGCTGGAGCTCGACAATCTCGACCCCGAAACGCGCCAGCAGCATATCCGCATGTACACCGCCGTCACCGTGCTCTGGCCGCCGGTGCAGTTCTGCCTGCTTTTCTGGATGATCTGGTACGCCACCGGCCCCGGCGACGCGCATCTGAACGCTTTGGAAACCATCCTTCTGTTCTTCGGCATGGGCGTGATTTCCGGCACGGTCGGCATCAACTTCTCGCACGAACTCATGCACCAGAAAGGCAAGGGCGAGCGTTTCCTGGGCGACGCGCTCCTGTCGATGGTGCTCTACTCGCATTTCCGGTCCGAGCACCTTCAGGTCCATCACCGCCACGTCGGCACCCCGCGCGACCCCGTGACGGCCCGCTACAACGAGGGCTTCCACCGCTTCTTCCCCCGCGTCCTGCGCGAAAGCCTGATGTCCTCGTGGAAAGCCGAAAAGGCCCTGCTGGCCCGCAAGGGCAAGCCGTGGTGGGACCTCAAGAACCCGTTCTGGAAATACTGGGGCTTGCAGGCCTTCATGCTGCTCCTCGCCGCGCTCATCGGCGGCTGGATTGGGTTGGCGCTCTTTGTCTGGCAGGCCTTCATAGCCATCTGGCAGCTGGAACTGGTCAACTACGTCGAACATTACGGCCTCACCCGCAAGCACTTGGGCGACGGCAAGTACGAGCACGTCAAACCCCAGCACAGCTGGAACGCCGCGCAGAAGGCGTCGAACTGGCTGCTGATCAACCTGCAACGCCATTCCGACCACCACTACAAGCCCAACCGCCGCTTCCCGCTCCTGCAGAACTACTCCGAGGACGAGGCGCCGCAACTGCCCTATGGCTACCCGGTGATGACAGTGGCCGCGATGATCCCGCCGCTCTGGCGCCGGGTCATGAACCCCCGCGTCCGCCGCTGGCGCGAGAAATACTACCCCGAGATCACCGACTGGGAGCCCTACAACAAGGCGCTGAACCCGCTCCCGCGTTAGTCGTCGACCCTACACGGGATCGAGGCGCAGCAAGCGCGCATCGCCAATCCCCACTCCCCAAGCAAAAACCCCCGCTGCATCGCAACGGGGAATTCCATATCTCAGCGAAGGCCGGTCGTTCAGCTTTCGTATTTCTTCTTGATCGGCTTCCAGATCCGCTTGTTCGTCAGGTACAGCAGCACCGACAGCAGCGTCAGGAAGATCACCCCGGTCAGGCCCGCCTGCTTGCGATCCATCATCTTGGGTTCCGCCGTCCACATCAGGAAGGCCGCGACGTCCTTGGAGATCGCGCTCAGGTCGTTCTCGTGACCGTCGGCATACTCCACGTCCTCACCGTAAAGCGGCGGCGCCATGGCGATCCAGCCGCCGGGGAACGCCTCGTTCTCATAGAACGTGGTGCCGGCTTCTTCCTTGGTCTCGCCGGTATAGCTGGTCAGCAGCGAATAGATGTATTCCGGGCCGCCCATACCTTTCACAAGCTGGTTGATCCCGGTGCCTTCCGGCCCGTGGAACCCGGCGCGGGCTTTGGCCATCAGGCTCAGGTCCGGCGCGTTCTCCATGTTCGAGCCGGGGAAATGGTCGACCGGGCGTGCCGCGCGGAAATCATCCAGTTCCTCGTCGAAAACCTCGTAATTCTCGGCATAGGCGCGCACCTCGGCCTCCGAGAAATGCGGTCCGCCTTCATCGCCCAGCGTGCGCAGCGGCACGTATTGCAGGCCGTGGCACGCCGAACAGATCTCGGTATAGACCTGCAGGCCGCGCTGAAGCTGGAACTGGTCGAAGCTGCCGAACGGCCCCTCGAACGAGAAGTCCACGTCCTTTACGTGGCCCTCGCCGCCCGCGGCCATCACGCCGCCGGTCGAAAGGGCCAGGGCGGTAACTGCGCTGATCGCGACTGTCTTGAACATTTGCCTCGTCCTTTCTCTTACTCGGCCGGGCTGGCAACGGTGGCCGTGCCGCCGCTTGCCGCCTTGTGCGCCTCGAAATCCGCCTCGATGGTCTCGGGCTGCGGCAACGGTTTCTCGATCACGCCCAGCAGGGGCAGGATGATCAGGAAGTAGGCGAACCAGTAGGCCGACGCGATCAGCGAGTAGGTCGCGTAGGGCTCTTCCGCCGGACGCGCGCCCAGCCACATCAAGACGACAAAGTCGACCGCCAAGAGCCAGAACCACCACTTGAACATCGGGCGATACCGACCCGACCGCACCATCGAGGTGTCCAGCCAGGGCGCCAGCGCCATCACGGCAATCGCGCCGAACATCGCCAGCACGCCAAAGAACTTGGCGTCGATGATGCCGCCGGTGATGAACGATGCGAACTGCACCACCCACACTTCCGACGTGAACGCCCGCAGGATCGCGTAGAACGGCAGGAAATACCATTCGGGCACGATATGCGCCGGCGTCGCCAGGGCGTTGGCTTCGATATAGTTGTCGGGGTGGCCCAAGTAGTTCGGCATGAAGCCGACGATGGCAAAGAACACCGCCAAGATCACGGCCAGCGCAAAAAGGTCCTTGATCACGAAGTAGGGCCAGAACGGAACGGTGTCCTTCTCGGCCTCGGCCTTCGAGGTGCGGCGCACTTCGACACCCGTGGGGTTGTTGTTGCCCGTGGTGTGGAACGCCCAGATATGCACCGCGACCAGCGCGGCAATCACGAAGGGCAGCAGGTAATGCAGGCTGAAAAAGCGGTTCAGCGTGGCGTTGTCCACCGCCGGACCACCCAGCAGCCAGGTCTGGATCGGCTCACCGATCAGCGGGATCGCCCCGAAGAGGCCGGTAATCACCGTGGCACCCCAGAACGACATCTGCCCCCAGGGCAGCACGTAGCCCATGAAGGCCGTGCCCATCATCATCAGGTAGATCAGCATGCCCACGATCCATGTGATCTCGCGCGGAGCCTTGTAGGAACCGTAATAGAGCCCGCGGAAGATGTGCAGGTAGACCGCGAAGAAGAACAGCGATGCGCCGTTCATGTGCAGGTACCGGATCATGTGCCCGCCATTGACGTTGCGCATGATGTGCTCGATCGACGAGAACGCGTAATCCACATGCGGCGTATAGTGCATCACCAGCACGATCCCGGTGATGATCTGCAACGCCAGGCAGAAGGTCAGCACGATGCCCCAGATCCACATCCAGTTCAGGTTCTTGGGCGTGGGGATCATGATCGTGTCGTACAGAAGACCGACAATGGGAAGGCGGCGGTTCAGCCACTTTTCACCGCCGGTTTTCGGTTCGTAATGGTCGTGAGGAATTCCAGCCATCGTTGTTATTCCTTATCCCAGCTTAACGGTCGTTTCATCGACGAATTCGGCCACCGGCACCGGCAGGTTCTCCGGCGCGGGTCCCTTGCGGATGCGTCCCGCCGTGTCGTAGTGCGACCCGTGGCAGGGGCAGAACCAACCGCCCACACCGCTGTCCAGCACGTAATCGCCGGCATTGCTCAGCGGCACGCAGCCCAGGTGCGTGCAGACGCCGATCTGCACCAGCCACTCGCCGGTCTCGTCCAGCGCGCGGTTCTGGTCGGTGGCATCGGCCTCGCCCTGCAGGTTCTCGTTCCGGGCAATCGGGTCCGGCAGGCTCGAGACATCCACGTCACGCGCGGCCTCGATCTCGGCCTCGGTGCGGCGGCGGATGAAAACCGGCTTGCCCAGCCATTTCACCGTCAGCTGCGAGCCCTGGTCGACGCCCGAGACATCCACCCGGATCGAGCTGAGCGCCTGAACGTCGGCAGAGGGGTTCATCTGGTCGATCAGCGGCCAAACGGCTGCCCCGACCGCCACGGCGCCGGCGCCGCCGGTCGCGTAGTAGATGAAATCTCTGCGTGTGCCTTCGTGATCTTCTGCGTGGGACACGAGCCAATCTCCAATCTGTCTGAGCCTTCTCGGCAAACTCCCGCAAGCGGCGAACGGACGACTCCCCGTGCCGCGGTCAATCGGGTTATTATCCAACGATGACTGAGGCGTCCAGTGCACAATGCCAATCATTTGACCAGGGCGCTCATGTGTCGCGCTTGTGGCGTCTGAACAGCGGGTGTAAGCACGGCGCGACCCGACCTGTCGCTGAAAAGGCCCGTATCATGCTGAATTCCGTCCGAGTTTCCCTGTTTGCCCTCTTCGCCATGGCCAGCCCTGCCGCCGCCGAGATCGAGCTCAGCTTCTATCTTGGCGCGCAAGGCGCGAGCGAAAGCTCCGCCAGTGGCGTCCTGCCCAACGGTGGCGCCGCGTTCAACCGCAACATCGGCTGGGAAGGCAAGCCTTTCGACGCGCCCATCTATTACGGCGGCCGCGCGATGTACTGGACCGACACCAACTGGGGCTTCGGGCTCGAGGGCACGCACACCAAGGCCTACATGCCCAGCGGTGACGCCGCTGCCGTCGGCCTCACCCGGTTCGAGCTGTCGGACGGCCACAACATCTTCACCGCCAACGTCATGAAACGCTGGCCCGGCGCCTTCAACCAGGGCCGCTTCACGCCCTATGTCGGCGGTGGTCTCGGCGTTGCCATCCCACATGTCGACGCATTGGCTGTGGGCGCCACCAACCGCACCTACGACTACGAAAACACCGGCGTCGCGGTGCGCGGCATCGCCGGCATCAAGTACAATTTCACCGACCGCTGGGCGCTCTTCGGCGAATATCAGATGACCTATTCCGAGAACGACATCACCATCGACGGCGATCCCGGCCAGCCTGACGGCAAACTCAGCACCGACCTGCTGACCCACGCGGTCAATGTCGGCATCAGCTACAGCTTCTAAGATCTGGCGCGCCCCCGCCGGGGCGCGCTATTGACCCCACATGAAACCGAAACGCCCTCCCCGCTCCGGCGCGACACGCAGCATCGGCCTGATGCTGCTCTGGGCGTTCGTTTCCGTCTTCACCGCCTTTTCGTCCTTCGCGCCGGGAACCATGCCCCAGTTCCAGCCCGGCGGCATCACCGTCGTTCTGTGTACCGGCGACGCCCAGCGCAGCATCACCGTCGATGAAAACGGCACCCCGGTCGAGGCGCAGGACGTGCCTTGCCCCTGGGTCACCCATGCCAAGGCCGCCGATCCGGCCGTCTCCCCGATCGTCGCGGCACATACGATCCGCGCCACCCACCGCAACGCCGTCGTCTATCACGCGGCAGCCCCGCTTCCGCGCCCCGGCTTCCCCCCGGCGCAACCCCGCGCACCCCCCGCATACCTTTGATCTGACTGCACTTACCCAACTGCTTCATTTCAAAGGAGAACCTCATGGTTTCCGACCCTACTCCCATGGGCGCGGCCCCGACCGCCGCGCATGACCCGCAAAAACTCTACCGCGCCGCGTGGCGCTGGCACTTCTACGCCGGGCTCTACGTCATCCCCTTCTTCGCCCTTCTGGCCATCACCAGCATGATGATGCTCTGGATCGCGCATCTTGATGGCCGCGACGGCGAACGCATCCCGGTCACGGCCCTCGACGCCCCCGTCGCCCTTTCCGAGCAAGCCAAGGCCGCCCTCGCCGCCATCCCCGATGGCGATCTCCGCGCATATATCGCGCCCCGCACCGGCGATGTCGCCGCCGTCTTCCGCGTCGACGATACCACCGGCCCGCAAATGGTCGCCGTCGATCCCTACACCGCCCAGGTCATCCAAAGCTGGCCGCGCCGCAGCGGCTGGTACGACTTTGCCGACAACCTGCACAGCGACCTGATGCTGGGCGTCACCGGCGACCGGATGCTGGAAATCGCCGCCTCGATCGGCATGGTCCTGATCGCCACCGGCCTATACATGTGGTGGCCCCGCGGCGGCAGCACCTGGCGCGACGCTCTGTTGCCCCGGCTTGGCAAAGGTCGCGCCGGCTGGCGCTCCCTGCACGGCGCAGCCGGCTTCTGGATCTCGATCATCCTGATCTTCTTCCTGCTTTCGGGCCTCTCTTGGACGGGTGTATGGGGCGCGAAAATGGTCCAGGCCTGGAGCCAGTTCCCCGCCGAGAAATGGGACAACGTCCCCCTTTCCGACGCCACCCATGCCAGCCTCAATGCCGGCCGCGCCGATGTGCCCTGGGTGCTGGAACAGACGCCCCTGCCGGCCTCGGGCAGCCAAGCCGGCACAGACGTCCTCGCCCCCGGCACGCCTGTCAATATCGACAGCATGGATGCGCTCGCGCGCCAGATCGGCTTTGACGGGCGCTACCAGATGAACCTGCCCTCGGGCAAAACCGGCGTCTACACCTTCGGGCGGGATTCGATGAACACCGACGACGTAAACCCCACCACCGACCGCACGACGCACGTGGACCGCTACACCGGCAGGATCCTCGCCGATATCCGCTACGAGGATTACGCGCTCGCGGGCAAGGCCATGGCCGTGGGCATCGCGTTGCACATGGGCACGCTGGGCCTGTGGAGCGTTCTGGCCAACACCGCCTTCTGCCTGACCGTGCTGATGCTCTGCGTCACGGCGGTGGTGATGTGGTGGAAACGCCGCCCATCCGGCAGCGCCCGCCTCGCCCCGCCGCCGATGCCGTCCAACATGCCGCTCTGGTCCGGCGCGGTGCTGGTGGGTCTCTTGGTGTCCCTGGCCTTCCCGCTGGCGGGCCTGACCCTGATCGCGGTGATCGCACTCGATGTATTGGTCATTTCCCGCATCCCGCCGCTGCGACGCCTGCTAAGCTGAACCACATGGAATGGCCCGGGGATTCTCCACCCCGGGCCGCTTTCTTTGAACGCTTCCGCTCTGCGACCCGACACAGGATCATGTTCAACGCAGAGGACCACATTATGAAACGCGACAGCTTCCAGTTCTTCGGCAGTGCCAGCGACGACCTCACCGGCACGAAGTCCCCCAATGACGGCATTTTCAGCTTGGGCGGCCGTCCCGACCTGCCCGGCGACTTCACCGATGGCGAAGACAGCCACGATGGCGCACCCGGAGGCCGCGTCCTGCCCGGCGAGGTGCACGGAACGAAAGGCGACGACCATATCTTCGACACCAATACCGCCGATGGCTCGCGATACTACGGCTTCGCCGGCGACGACACGATCGAAACCGGCGCGGGAAATGACAGCGTCTTCGGCGGGCTGGGCAAAGACGTGATCATCGCCAATGGCGGCAACGACGTGATCGTTGGCGGCGAGGGCGACGACAACCTCTACGGCGAGGCCGGCAACGACAGCATCCACACCGGCGAAGGCGCCGATATCGTCTTTGGCGGCACAGGGGACGATTTCATCTTCCTGACCGACGACGGCGACGTGGACAGCGTCTATTTCATCCAGGGCAACGGCAACGACGTGATCGACAATTTCGAGATCGGGATCGACCAGGTCGGCATCGGCGGCTTCGGCTTCACCTCCTTCGCCGATATCGAAGGGCTTATCACCTATTCCGGCGATCAGGCGCTGATCGACTTCGGCAATGGCGACACGATCATCTTCACCGGCCTCGAAGCGCCGCTTGCCGCCGACGATTTCATCTTCTGACTCACTCCGGCGCGCTGGATTTCATGCTGTCGCGCTCGGAAAACGCCGCGAACCAGTCGTCCAGCGCGTCATTCCCCTTGCGCCACCCCCGGTCACCCAGCCGGAAATCCAGATACCCCAGCGCACAGCCCACCGCGATCTGCCCGGCATCAAGCGGGCCGCGCAGATGGCTCATCCACCGTGCGTTGATCGCCGCCACGCTGCGCGCGACCTTCTCCCACTGCGCCTCGATCCATGGCTCGTAGACCATGTTCTCGGGCCGCACCCGCCGCTCGTAGACCATGGCAAGCGCCGCGTCCAAAATCCCGTCCGCCGTCGCCTCCAGCGTCAGCGTCTCCCAGATCCGCCCTTGCGGATACAGCTTCGTCCCCGCCCGCGCATCCAGGTAGCGGCAGATCACCCGGCTGTCATAGAGCGTCGGCCCCTCGTCCCGGATCAGCGCCGGGATCTTGCCCACCGGGTTCGCCGCCGCCACGGTGGCATCGGTCGCCACCGGCGTGGTCGACACCTCGACCATCTCGACCTCGTCGATCAGCCCGGTCTCGATCAGGGTCACCTTCACCTTGCGCACATAGGGCGACGGTTTGGCGGAAATCAGATGCATCGTTCATGTCCTTCCGGTTTTTCCGGACGCTACGCCCTTCATGGCGCCCGGTCCAGCGGTCTAGCCTGTCGCATCCCGCATCAGCGCCGCGAGTGCCCCGACCTCGACGCCCATCCCCGACGCCTCCACCGCGTCGGCGGCCCGCAGCCGCACGTCATCGTCCTTGTTCTGGTTCAGCTTCCAGGTGCCGTGGATCTCGTCCACCCGCATCCGGCAGGGCACGATCTGCCGCATCATCCGCGCCATGACGTCCGGCGTCATCTTGTCGGACGTCCAGGGTGCCTTCGGCAACAGCTGATCCTCGAAATGCGCCGATTGCCGATCCAGAAGGTCCCGCAGCTCGGCCTCTGGCCGCAATTCCACCTCCCCTACCAGGTGCACTGCAACGTAATTCCACGTCGGCACCTGGTCCTCCACCCCGTACCAGTCCGGCGAGACATAAGAATACGGCCCCACCACAGCCAGCCGCGCATGCAAAGGCGCGGAGAGCGCCCGCGCGATGGGGTTCGACCGCACAAGATGAAACTCCGCGACCGCGCCATCCTCCGACAACAGGAACGGGATGTGGCTCACCAGCGGAGCGTCCTCGGTGCCAACCGCCAGCATCCCGAACGCCTGCGCCCGCGCGAATGCGATGTTCCGCGCCTCGGGCGTCTGGCGAAAGATCGGGTTGGGATGCATGGCGGGTCTCCTTCACGCTCACCATGTCGCGGTGGCGCCGCTCAAGGCCAGCAAAGAATTGTCCCCGTCACAATCGCGGCGCGTCACGGCTCCCGCGCCAGCGCGGCGGTATCGTGATACTCCACGATCTCGGTGATCTGCTCGTCCTTCACGGCAAAGAACAGCGCCAGACGCGTGTCGAACTGCCGCCCCGTCCCCTTGTGCGTGGCATGATGCGCGACCTGCGCCGCCGCCCGCTCACCGCTCACGATCAGGTCCACGATCCGGTAGCCGGTGATCTCCCACCGCGCCAGGATCGCGCCCACGGCGTCATAGAACGCCGCCTTGCCCGACACGTCACAGGTGAATTTCCCGCAATCCGGCTGGCCGTTGATCCGATACCGCAAATCCTCGGCCAACAACGCATCCAGCGTGGCGCTATCCCCACCCGCATAGGCCTCGACCGCCTTTTCGATAACATCCTGCGTCCGCATGTGAGCCTCCCAAGGGCCGATCGCCCTCAGACTAGCACAGGGCCGGGTCCGCCGTCAGCCGCGCCGCGTCGTGCCCGGTCACCTTCGCGGTAACGATCTGCCCCTCGGGCTGATCCGTGCCAAAGGCCACTTCCGTGAACTGCTCGGTCCGTCCCATCCGGGCATTCTCGAGCAGAACCCGGTGCACCCGCCCCTGCTGTTCATCCAGATGCCGCGCCACGCGCGCCTCGCCCGCCGCCCGCAGCCGTGCCGCCCGGTCCTTGATCGCCCGCCCGTCCACCTGCGGCATCCGCGCCGCCGGCGTGCCCGGGCGCGGGCTGTAGGGAAAGACATGCAGCCAGGTCAGCCCGCACTCCTCGACCAGCCGCAGCGAGTTCTCGAACGCCGCCTCTGTCTCGGTCGGAAAGCCTGCGATGATGTCCGCGCCAAACGTCATGTCGGGGCGCAACTTGCGCGCGTCCTCGGCAAACCGGATCGCATCGTCCCGCAAATGCCGTCGCTTCATCCGCTTCAGAATCAGGTCGTCACCATGCTGAAGGCTCAGATGCAGATGCGGCATCAGGCGGCGTTCGGTGGCAATCGCCTGCATCAGGTTCTCGTCCACCTCGATCGAATCGATCGACGAAATCCGCAAGCGCGGCAGGTCCGGCACAAGCTTCAGAATCCGCATCACCAGGTCGCCCAGGCGCGGTTCCGCCGGCAGGTCCGCGCCCCAGCTTGTCAGGTCCACCCCGGTCAGCACCACCTCGTTATAACCGCGATCCACCAGCCGCTTGATCTGGTCCACCACCACGCCCGCCGGCACGCTGCGCGAATTGCCGCGACCGTAAGGAATGATGCAGAAGGTGCAGCGATGGTCACACCCGTTCTGAACCTGCACATAGGCCCGGCTCCGCGTGCCGAACCCGTCGATCAGGTGACCCGCGGTCTCGGTAACGCTCATGATGTCGTCGACCTGCACCGCCTCGGTCTCGCCGATAAAATCGGCGGCAAGGCCAGCCCAGGTGTCGCGCACCATCTTCTCGGTATTGCCAATGACGGCATCCACCTCGGCCATGGCCGAAAACGTCTCGGGCTCCGTCTGCGCCGCACAGCCCGTCACGATCAGCCGCGCCTCCGGGTTCTCTCGCCGCAGCTTGCGGATCTCCTGCCGCGCCTTGCGCACCGCCTCGGCGGTCACGGCGCAAGTGTTCACCACCACGGCGTTCTCCAGCCCCACCGCGCCGGCAAGCTCCTTCATCGCTTCCGTCTCGTAGGCGTTCAGCCGGCACCCCAGCGTGGTGAAGACCGGCGCGCTCATGACGCAGCCCTCAGGAAATCCGCCGTCAGCATGCCGTCGCAAACATGCATCGTCGGGCCTGTCATCCAGACGCCATCCTCGCGCCACTCCACCCGCAGCGTGCCTCCGTCCAGATCGACCCGCACATCCCGCCCAGTCAGCCCGCGCCGCGCCGCGGCCACCGCGACCGCGCAAGACGACGACCCCGAGGCCAACGTCAGACCCACGCCCCGCTCCCACACCCGCATCCGGATGTAATCGGGGCCGATGACACTGGCCACCTGCACGTTGGTGCGCTCGGGGAAGAGCGGGTGATGCTCGTACCGTGGACCGAATGTTTCCAACGGGATCGCCTCGGCATCCTCAACGAAGAACGTGCAGTGCGGATTGCCCATGCCCGTGGCCACCGGCCCGCCCTCTATGGGCAGTTCCAGCGTGTCCATCTCCTCGGCCAGCGGCACGCCCTGCCAGTCCAGGAACGGCGCGCCCATGTTCACCGAGGTCAGCCCATCCCCCGCATCGACGGCATGAAGATCCCCACGCGACGTGGTCAGGTGCAGGCTTTCCTTGCCCGTCTCGTCCAGCAGATACCGGGCAATGCACCGCGTCGCGTTCCCGCAGGCGGCGGCCGTCGTGCCATCGCTGTTCCAGAACTCCAGATGCGCATCGCCCGCACCCTCGCGGATCACCGCGAGCTGGTCGCATCCGATCCCGCGATGCCGGTCGCCGATGGCCCGCGCCAGCCCCGGCGTCACCTCCACGTCACGCGCACGCCCGTCCAGGACGACAAAGTCGTTTCCCAGCCCGTGCATCTTCATGAAGGGCAATCCGGTATCCTGCGCAACGCTCATGGCCGCGCATATAAAGCGCCCGCGCAGACGAATCCAGCCACAGCGGAAAATTCCGTGCAATTGGGGCTTGACCCCCCTCTCCCCTCTTTCTAGATAGGCCGCCTAGTGGGCCGTTAGCTCAGTTGGTAGAGCAACTGACTTTTAATCAGTGGGTCGCAGGTTCGAATCCTGCACGGCTCACCACTGAAATCAGATACCCAGGATGAGTCTCGGCGTCTCCGGCCCTCGCCGGCAGCACGCGTCCCGCCGTCATGGGGCGCCCAGGACAGGCCCTGTCGAACAAGCACCATAGCGGGAAGGACCTCCGGAACGTGACCCCGTCGCGGAACGGGAGCGTCGCGGCACAGCGGCCGCCTGCCCGTTCAGAGCAGGGCAACCACGAGCGAACCCCGGCCCGTCCCTATCCCGCGTCGGTGTCTTTGGCGGAACCGCGTCCGAACCTGAACAACCTGGTCACGATCACGAAGAACAGCGGCACGAAAATGACGCCCAGCACCGTGCCGGAAATCGTGCCGCCAAGAACACCCGACCCGATCGCGTTGCGCCCGCCGGACCCCGCGCCAGAGCTCAGCACAAGCGGCAGAACCCCAAGCGAGAACGCCATCGAGGTCATGATGATCGGACGAAAGCGTTGCCTTGCCGCCTCCACCACAGCGTCGATGACACGCTCCCCCGCCACGTGCCTGTCGCGCGCGAACTCCACGATCAGGATCGCGTTCTTGCCGGTCAGGCCGATCACGGTCAGCAGCCCGACCTGAAAAAAGACGCCATTGTCGAATCCGCCAAAGAAGGCCGCCGACAACGCGCCCACGACGCCGATCGGCATGGCCAGCATGACCGCGAACGGGATCGACCAGCTTTCATAGAGGGCCGCGAGCGACAGGAACACCGCCGCAAGCGATAGCGCATAGAGCAGCGGCGCCTGGTTGCCCGATTGCCGTTCCTCCAGCGACAGGCCGGTCCAGGACAGCGCGAAACCCGGTGGCAGCTCCGCGGCCAGGCGCTCCATCTCGGCCATCGCGGCGCCGGTCGACACGCCGGGGGCCGGCGCGCCCTGCAACTGCATCGACGGGATGCCGTTGAAGCGGTAGAGCCCCTGCGGTCCGTAGTTCCACGAGCCCTTCGCGAAATTAGAGAACGGCACCAGGCCGCCGCTGGCATTGCGCACCCGCCACTTGTCGATGTCGGACGGAATCGCGCGATCCGGCGCGTCGCCCTGCACGTAGACGCGCTTGATCCGGCCCTGGTCTATGAAGTCGTTCACGTAGGACCCGGCCCAGGCCACCGTCAGCAGCTGACCGACGTCGCTGGCCGTCACGCCCATTGCGCCCGCCTTGCGCCAGTCGATATCCAGGTTGAACTGCGACGCATCCTCCAGCCCGTTGGGCCGGGCCGACGCG
Source organism: Roseovarius sp. THAF27 (assembly GCF_009363655.1). NCBI lineage: Bacteria > Pseudomonadati > Pseudomonadota > Alphaproteobacteria > Rhodobacterales > Roseobacteraceae > Roseovarius > Roseovarius sp. THAF27. Next base: position 189,171 of record NZ_CP045393.1, on the reverse strand, counting down.
ATCAGCTCGCTCTGCGCGGCCATCCCCAAGAGCTGGTTGCGGGCCTGCAGCAATTCCTCGTGGCTCTGCCCCCCGCGCGCCTGAAGGTACACGTCAAAGCCCGACACGTTGCCAAGCTCGATCACCGAGGGCGGCACGATCGGGAACACCATCGCGTCCCTGATGCCGCTGAGCGCGCCATAGGCCCGTCCCGCCAGGGCCTGCACGCTCTGGTCGGGCGACTTGCGCTCCTCCCAGTCCTTCAGCTGCACAAAGGCGATACCCATGTTCTGGCCACTGCCGGCAAAGCTGAACCCGACGACGCCGAACATCGAATTCACCGTCTCCGTCTCCTGGGTCAGGTAATACTCCTCAACCTGCTCCAGCACATCCAGCGTCCGCTCCGCGGTGGCGCCGGTCGGTGTCTGGATCAGGGTGAAGAGGATGCCCTGGTCCTCTTCCGGCAGGAACCCGGTCGGCGTGCGCGTGAACAGGAAGGCCATCGCGACCGCCAGCGCCAGATAGACCAGCCCCACCCGGAAGGGCCGCTTGACGCTCCAGGCGACGGTGCCGCCATAACGCTTCAGCAGCGCGTCGAACCCGCGGTTGAACCAGCCGAACGCGCCCTTGGTCTTGTCGCGGTCCTTGTGCTTCAGGATCGTCGCGCACAGCGCGGGCGTCAGGGTCAGCGCCACCACCACCGACAGCGCCATCGCCGACACGATGGTGATCGCGAACTGCTTGTAGATCACCCCGGTCGAGCCGGGAAAGAACGCCATCGGCACGAACACCGCCGACAGCACCAGCGCGATCCCGATCAGCGCGCCGGTGATCTGCCCCATCGACTTGTAGGTCGCCTCGCGGGGCGGCAGACCCTCTTCCTCCATGATCCGCTCGACGTTCTCGACCACCACGATGGCGTCGTCGACCAAGAGGCCGATCGCCAGCACCATCGCCAGCATCGTCAGCGTGTTGATGGTAAACCCGGCCGCCGCCAGAACGCCGAACGTGCCCAGCAGGACCACCGGCACCGCCAGCGTCGGAATAAGCGTTGCGCGCAGGTTCTGCATGAACAGGAACATCACCAGGAAGACCAGGATGATCGCCTCGAACAGCGTCTTGATGACCTCCTCGATCGAGATCAGCACGAAGGGCGTGGTGTCATAGGGAATGACGTATTCCACGCCTTCGGGAAAGAACTCCGCGAATTCGGCCATCCGCGCCTTCACCGCCTCGGCGGTGTCCAGCGCGTTGGCCCCCGGGGCCAGGCTGACGGCAAGGCCCGCCGCCGGGTCCTGGTTGAAGCGCGCGATGGTGGCATAATTCTCGGCACCGATCTCGACACGCGCCACATCGTCCAGCAACACCAGCCCGCCATCGGTCTCGGCCCGCAGGACGATCTGCCGGAAATCCTCGGGCGAGGTCAGCAGCGACTGCGCGGTGATCGTGGCATTCAGCTGCTGGCCTTCGACCGTCGGCCGAGTGCCGAACGCCCCCGCCGAGATCTGGGCGTTCTGCGCCGACACGGCGTTCACCACGTCGGCAGGCGTCAATTCAAAGGCGGCCAGCTTGGACGGATCCAGCCAAATCCGCATCGCGTATTGCGCGCCGAACACCTGGACCGATCCGACCCCCTCGACCCGGCTCAGCTCGTCGACCAGGTTGGTGACCATATAATCCGACAGGTCCACCTGATCGAAGCTATCTCCGCGCGAGATCATCCCGATCACCATCAGGAAGCCGGCCGAGGATTTCTCGACCGTCACGCCCTGCCGCTGCACGGTTTCCGGCAGCAGGGGCGTGGCCCGCGACAGCTTGTTCTGCACCTGCACCTGCGCGATATCGGCATCCGTGCCGGTCTCGAAGGTCAGCGTGATGCTCGACTGCCCCGCCGATGTCGAGTTGGACGAGAAATACCGCAACCCGTCCAGCCCGGTCATCTGTTGTTCGATGACCTGCGTCACCGTGTTGGCCACCGTCTCGGCAGAGGCGCCGGGATAGGTCGCGTTGATCGAGACCGAAGGCGGCGCGATTTCCGGGTATTGCGCGATCGGCAGGATGCGGATCGCCAGAACCCCGACCCCCATGATCAGGATCGCGATGACCCAGGCAAAAACCGGGCGATCAATGAAAAAGCGCGCCATGGGATATGATCCTTATGGGGATGTCTTCTCGCCCGCCTCGGCAGGCTCTTCGGTTGCGTCGCCGGTTGCGTCGCCGGTCGCCTCGGCCTCGGGGGCCGGGCGTTCCTCGGGGGCCACGGTGGCACCGACGCCGGTCTTCTGGAACCCGGCGACGACCACGCGGTCGCCGTCCTGCAGGCCGCCGTTGACCACCCAGTCGGCACCGCGGTCCTGAAGGATGCTCACCTGGCGCTCCTCGACCACATTCTCGGCCGTCACAACCCATGTAAACGGGCGCCCGCGCCGGTCGCGCTGAACAGCTTCCTGCGGCACCAGCAGCACGTCCTCGGCGGTACCGACAGGCATCTCGACCTGAACGTACATCCCCGGCAAGAGCAGCCGGTCGGGGTTGTCGAACTGCAGGCGCAGCACCACCACGCCGGTCTGCGGATCCACGTTCGGCTCCGCGGCGGTGATCGTGCCGGTCTCGTCATATTCCGACCCGTCCGCCAGCGTCAGCCGCACCGTCGTATCGGCGTTGGTCAACTGGTCCTCGGTCTGTCCGCGCGTCCACCGCAGCAGGTCGGCAGCCGATTGGGTCACGTCCACGTAGACCGGGTCGATCTCCCGGATCACGGCAAGCGGCTCGGCCTGGCTGGCCGTCACCAGCGCGCCGGGGCTGGTCCGCGCCAAGCCGATCTCGCCCGAAAGGCGGGCCTTGATCGTGGTGCGTTCCAGCTCGATCTCCGCCGAGCGCAACTGCGCCTCGGCCACCTCCACCGCTGCCGCGGCGGTGTCCCGAACCGCCTTTGCCTCGTCGAAGGCCCGTTCGCTCGTCACGTTGCGCTCGCGCAGCTCCACGAGCCGTTCGGCCTCGACCTCCGCCGCGTCCAGCTGCACCCGCGCCTGCGTCACCGCCGCCTGCGCCTGTTCGACCGCGGCGGAGTAAGTGGCGGAATCGATGCGATAAAGCGCGTCGCCGGCCTCGACAAATGCGCCTTCCCGGAACAGCCGTTCCGTGATGATCCCGTTGACCTGCGGACGCACCTCCGCTTCCGCCGATGCGGCCACCCGCCCCGGAAGCGTCGAGGTCAGCGTCACCGTCTTCGCCTGCAAGGTGACAACCACGACCGGCACCGGGTCCTGTGCCTGCTGCGATAGGGCGCGTCCGGCGAACAGGCTTGACACGGTCAGGCCCAGAACGACGGTTGCGATGGCTAGGATGGAGCGGTTCATCATGCGTTTCGACCCCCGATTGCGGATGTTTACCGCGATGTCTTAACTAGGCCCGCTTCGTAAACCCTTCCGTTCAGTTTATCCATAGCAAACCGCAAATGCCTGTCACGCGACCGCACCGCATCGCAGGATGGCCCAAAGGTTTGAGCACTCCAGCCACCACCGCCACCCTCCCGCGCCGCCCCCCTCGTGATCATGACCGTCCCGGCCCTCAGCCGCCCCTGCCACAAAGCCTGGCCGCCGGAATCACGCGCCGCGCCAGCGGGCGACCGGGGCGATCTTCGCCGCGGCGGTCGCGGTCATTCCGGCGTCACCTCGGCGGCGCCCCCTCCATTGGGAAAGGTCGACCGCCAGAGAGCGATGAAATCCCGCCGCTTGTGCCGGTCGAGCCCGACCAGCAGGGACGGCGTCAATGCAATGGGCCGGAAACTCGTTTCCGCGGTCTCCGGCAGGCGCAGGTACTCGGGTCCTCCCTCCTCGGTACTCACGATCAGCTGCGCCGATCTCAGCGCCGACCGCCCGGCCTCGGACAGCAGGAAATCCAGGAACGCGCCCGCCAGGTCCGGCTCGGCGGCCAGGCGGGGGATCAACGCGGCGCGGGCCAGTACCAACGTGTAATCGTCCGGTGCCACGGCGACGATGTCCGGGTTCTGCTCGGCCCGCGCCAGGGCATAGGAGCCAAGGACGTTATAGGCGATCAGGTAGGTGCCATCGGCCACCCCGTCGATGATCTCGGCCGAACAGCAGGTGGCCACCGCCCCGCTGCGCCCGAAGGCTTCGATCAGGCTGCCGAACGTCGTGGCCTGTTGCGCATCCGCAAAGGCGAAAAGATACCCCAGCCCCGAGGCTTCGATATCGTAGGTGGCGACCCGCCCGCGAAACCGGCTGTCATCGGGCCGCAAAAGGTCGATCAGGTCGAACCGGGACCGCGGCACCTCCGCATCGTCGATCAGGCGCCTGTTATAGACGATCACCGCAAGTTCGCGGGTGATGCCGAACACCTCGTCACGCCAGTTGGCGACCTGCGGCAGACGCGCCGTCGCAGCCGACCGATGCGCCCTGGCGCATCCGTCATTGGCCAGCTTGAACTGCAGGTCGACGGCCGAACTGATCACCATGTCGGCGGCCTCGACGCCCTGCCGGCAATCCGCCACGGTCACCTGAAACAGGTCGTTCGACCCCCATTGCTCGTAATCGATACGCGTATCGCCGCGGCGGGACGCGAAAAGATCCATCACCGTCTCGAACCGGGCGATGTCGGTCGTGCCGCGCACCAACAATCGGCGCCCGGCATCGTACGGGCCATAGGATTTCACGGCTTCGGGCGCCGGCTGGGCCACCGCCGCACCGGCCAGCATCATCGCGAACATCAGGCCGATCGCCTTCATGCCTCCACCTCGCTGACTTTCGGAAGCTCCACGAAAACCTCGAAACGGTCGTCGGCGGGGCGCCGGATCTTCATCCGGCCGCGATGCGCCTGCGCCACGGCACTGACGATCGACAGCCCCAGCCCGGCACTGGTCGAGGACACGCCGGACCGTTTCGCAAAGCGCGAGCCTGCATCCGCCCACATCTCCTCGGCCATCCCGTCGCCCCGGTCGCGCACTCCAAGTCGGAACGTCGCGCCGGCATCTTGCACGAAGACGGTGATCGGCGGCTTGCCATAGGCGACGGCATTGTTGATCAGGTTCTTGCAGGCCTCCACCAACGACAAGGCGTCGCCGTCGCAGATCATCGGCTCCTCGGGCAGGTCCATCCGCACTTCGAGTGCGGCGCCTGTCAGCGTCTGATCGAACTGCGCGACGGCCTCGCTGGCCACCACCCGCAGATCCACCGACGTCAGTTCGACACTGTCCGCACGGTGAATGATCATCGCGTGGTTCAAAAGCTGGTCGGTCAACTGGCTCAGGTTGCGCGACCGATCATGGATCCTCTCGACGATACGCCTCATTTCTTCGGCATCCGGCGCCTCTCGCGCAAGCTCGGCCTGCGCCCGAAGCGCCGCGATCGGGGTCCGCAACTGGTGCGAGGCGTCGGCAATCAACGTGCGCATGATCCGCAACTGACGGTCGATCCGCCCGATAAAGCGGTTCAGGGCCGCCACCAGGCTGCCAATCTCCTGCGGCACCTCGACATCCACCGGCGTCAGGTCGCGACTGGAACGTGCCGCGACATCGCGCTCCAGCCGGCGCAACGGGCGCAGGGCAGAGTTCACCGCCAGGAAGGCAAGCCCCGAGATCACCAGGCCGACCGCCGCCACAACCACCAGCGCGTTTCGCGTGACCTGCTGCGCCAGGTCCCGGCGCGCCTCGATGGTCTGGCCGACCACGACGTCCACCGCGCCCAGGAACGACCGCTCCGAGATCAGCCGCCTGACATGCGCGTAGCGCACCGGCTCGCCGGCAAAGCTGCCGCCGAAAAACTCGTCGTCCCCGTCCGGAGGGTCCACGGCGTCATACCCCGTGATCAGCTGCCCCCGGTCATCGAACACGGCATAGACCACGCGGTCCCTCGGCGCGAGCGACAGCAGATCGAAGGCCGAGACCGGGATATCGACCATGATCTCGCCGCCACGCAGCCTCAGCGACCCGGCAATCTGGTTGGCCGCCCCGACCAGCAGCCTGTCATACGAGTTCTGCGCCGCGCTTCGGCCATAGGCATAGGCCGCCAGCGACACCGCCACGCCGCCGATGGCCAGCACCACCGCCAGCGCCACACCGAGCCGAAAGCTCAGGGACCCGGTCAGCCGCGTTCCGCTCCGCGCCCTACTCTCCATCGACCATCTGGTAGCCAAGCCCCCGCAGCGTCTTTATCGTGATCCGGCTGTCGCACAGCTTCTTGCGCAACCGCCCGACGTAAAGTTCGACGGCGTTCGGGCTGACCTCTTCGCTGTTGAAGGAATAAAGACGTTCCAGCAGCGTATCCTTCGTCACCACGCGTTCGCGGTTCGCCAGCAGGATCTCCAGCACGTTGAACTCGCGCCGGGCCAGCGAAACCGGGCTGCCCTTGACCTCCACGGTCAGGCCCGCCGGATCGAAGGTGATATCCCCGAACTCGATCCGCCCTGAGCGGTCCATGTCCTGCCGTCGGAACATCGACCGGACGCGGGCGTGCAACTCGCGCAGGTCGAAGGGCTTTATCAGGTAATCATCCGCCCCCTTGTCGAGCGCGGCGACCCGGTCCTCGATGTCCGAGCGCGCGGTCAGCATCAGCACCGGCGTCGGTTTGCCCCGATCCCGAAGGTTTGCAAGAATATCCGTGCCCAACCCGTCGGGAAGGCCGATATCAAGGATGATGACGTCGTAATCCTGCACCGCCAATACGTCCGCGGCCTCTTCGACCGACCCTGCGTGATCGACCGCATCGCCGCGATTCGCAAAGCTCGCGACAATGGCATCCGCCACGTCAGCGGTATCTTCCACCAGAAGCAGACGCATATCCGCTATTGTACCTCCCTGCCCCAGCATCCGCCAATTCTGAAAGAAATTCCAGTCGTCTGACGCCCCCCGCGCCCATGGGTCCGGCATGACAGCTTCACGACAGGTTGAGACGGTAGCAAGGAGGGCATCGAGAAAATAACAGCATGAATGGAGGAGATAATGCTGACACTAAATATGACCCGGCGCATGGCGCTGGCGGCGGCGGCCGCCTTTGCATTCACCGGACCGACCCTCGCCGACGACACCCAGGTGCTTGACAGCGTGCACTTCCTGATCCCCGGCGGCGCCGGTGGCGGATGGGACAGCACGGCACGCGGCACGGGCGAGGCCCTGACGAAGTCCGGCCTGGTCGGCACCGCGTCCTACGAAAACCTGTCAGGCGGCGGCGGCGGCAAGGCGCTCAACTACCTGATCGAGAATGCCGAGAGCAACCACGACACGCTGATGGTCAACTCGACCCCGATCATCATCCGGTCGCTCACCGGCGTCTTCCCGCAAAGCTTCCGCGACCTGACGCTGGTCGCGGGCACCATCGGCGACTACGCGGCCCTCGTGGTCCACGCCGACAGCGACATCGACACCATGGAAGACCTGGTCACCAGGTTCGCGGACGACCCCAACGCCACCGCCATCGGCGGCGGGTCCGTACCGGGCAGCATGGATCACCTGGTGGCCGCGATGACGATGGAAGCGGCCGGCCAAGACCCGCTTCAGATGAAGTACATTCCCTACGACGCGGGCGGCAAGGCCATGGCGGCGCTGCTCTCGGGCGAAATCGCGGCCCTGTCGACCGGCTTCTCCGAGGCCGTGGCGCTGGCAGAGGCCGGCGAGGTCAAGATCATCGGCGTGACCTCGGACGAACGCGTTCCGGCCTATGACAGCGCTCCCACGATGAAGGAACAGGGCATCGACACCACCTTCGTCAACTGGCGCGGTTTCTTCGGCGCCCCGGGGCTGCCCGAGGAAAAGCTGGCGCAATACCAGGAAGCCCTTTCCAGGATGTACGACACCGAGGAATGGGAAACCGTGCGCGCGCGCAACGGCTGGGTCAACATCCACAACTCGGGTGACGACTTCCAGACCTTCCTGGAAAACCAGGAAAAGCAGATCGGTGACCTGATGAAAAAGCTGGGCTTCCTCTAATCTCGACGGGTCTGCGCGAGGGGACCGTCCCCTCGCGCGTCTCCGGGCCAATGGCGCCCGGAACGCGGAAAAACCGCAAGGTCCCCCGTCCGCACGGATCCGACCTGCGCCGCCCGCGACACCTCGACCCTCGACACCCCGTCTTTCGCAGTGCCGGACGTGTCCCGGGCAACCGCCCATGACGGCGGTCCCGGATCCGGGCCTTCCGGCAGCAACACCAACCAACCCAAGGAGACATGACATGGCCCTCGATCGCTGGATCGCCTTCGTCATCCTGTGCGTAGCATCGGTCTATGCCTATGCCGCGTTTTTCACCATGGACGACCTCCTGCCGCCCTTCATGCAGCGCAATCCCATCTGGCCGTCGACCTTTCCCAAGGTCCTGTCGGTCCTGGCAATCTTCACCTCACTGGTGATCGTGCTGGGGTTCGAAGCGCCGCCCGAAAGGTCCGCCAAGCCCGAGATCGATTACCGGCGCCTCGGCGATTACCACATCTTCCAGGCACTGACATTGCTGGGCCTGATGGTGGCCTACGCGATCTTCCTGCGGCCCGCCGGGTTCCTGCTGTCGACGGTCGGCTTCCTGTCGATTGGCGGCATCGTGCTGGGCGAACGCAAGCTCCACATCCTGATCCCCGTCGCGGTCTTTGCCACCGGCATCGTCTGGTACCTCGTCGACCGGGTTCTGGGGATTTTCCTCAGCCCGCTGCCCTATTTCATGTAAGGAGGCTGACCGATGCTCGAAGGACTTCTTATCGGCCTGCAAACGGCCCTTTCGATCCAGAACCTGCTGATGGTCATCGCAGGCTGTCTGATCGGCACATTCATCGGCATGTTGCCCGGCCTGGGCCCGATGTCGATCATCGCCATCATGATCCCGGTCGCCATTTCCATGGGCGACCCCTCGGCCGCGCTGATCCTGCTGGCCGGCGTCTATTACGGCGCGATCTTCGGCGGCTCGACCTCGTCGATCCTGCTCAACGCGCCGGGGGTCGCAGGCACCGTGGCCAGCAGTTTCGACGGTTATCCGATGGCGCGCCAGGGCAAGGCGGGCAAGGCGCTGACCATCGCCGCGATCTCCAGCTTTGCCGGCGGCACGATCGGGGCGATCCTGCTGATGATCTTCGCCCCCGCGCTGTCGTCCGTGGCGCTGCTGTTCCACTCGGCAGAGTATTTCGCGCTGATGGTCGTGGGCCTGTCGGCCATCGCCGCCTTTGCCGGCACGGGCCAGGTGGCCAAGGCGGTGTTGATGACTCTGGTCGGCCTGATCATGGCAACCGTGGGCGAAGGGGCGCTCTTCAACATGCCGCGCTTCACCATGGGGCTGATGGACTTGCAGTCGGGCTTCGGCTTCATCACGCTGGCCATGGCCATGTTCGCCCTGCCCGAGGCGCTGTTTCTCGTGCTCAAGAAAAAGGACATGGGCGGCGACGGCGGCGGCAAGATCGAAAACCTGCGCATCTCCCGCAAGGAAGGGCGCGCCATCGCGCCCGTCATCGGGCGCCAGTCGCTGCAGGGCTTCTTCATCGGCGTGCTTCCCGGTGCCGGCGCCACCATCGCCAGCTTCCTGGGCTACGCGGTCGAGCGCAACCTCGCCACCAAGGAGGAACAGTACGAGTTCGGCAGGGGATCGGTCAAAGGCCTCGCCGCACCGGAAACGGCCAACAACGCGGCCTGCACCGGGTCTTTCGTGCCGCTGCTGACGCTGGGCATTCCGGGGTCCGGCACCACGGCGATCCTGCTGGGCGCGCTGATCGCGCTCAACGTCACGCCCGGCCCGCGCCTGATGGTGGACGAGCCACAGGTGTTCTGGGCGGTAATCATGTCGATGTTCATCGGCAACCTGGTGCTGCTGGTTCTGAACCTGCCGCTGATCCCCTACATCGCCAAGGTGCTGAGCATTCCGCGCAACTACCTGATCCCGTTCATCTTGTTCTTCACCCTGATGGGGGCCTATATCGGCCAGAACAACGCGACCGAGTTGCTGATCCTCGTAGGTTTCGGCATCTGCGCCACGGCGCTGAAATTCGCCGACTATCCGCTGGCGCCGCTGCTGATCGGGTTCATCCTCGGCCGGATGATGGAGGACAACTTCGCCCGCTCGATGCAGCTCTACGACGGCATGGGATTCATCATCGAACGCCCGATGACGCTGGCGCTCCTGGTGCTCGCCGCGCTCCTGGTGATCCTCCCCAGCTACCGCGCGCGGCGCGCGGCGGCCCGCGCCAAGGGCGTGGCCGAAGGCGACTGACAAACGGTCAGGGCGATGATTTTCATCGCCCTGCCGCATCCCGAAGCATTGCCCGTTGCCGGTTCCGGCCTCCGCCGGTGCCGGCCGACGCGCGTTAGATGTTCATGCTGTGCTTGTCGTACCAGAAGTCTTCGAGGTTGCGCGCATGGCGACCGCTTGCGCGCTCCGCGCTTTCATGCGCCTGCGCCAGGGCATCCACCGCGCTCTGGCCGGACTTCCACACCAGGCGGACCTGCTCCCCGGCCGACACGAACGCGTTGATCGGCGAACCGTCGTTGGAATACAGGTCCATGCTGCGCATGATCAGGTTCACCTGATCCGCCAGCGTATCCGGCTTCAGTTGCGATCCGCACTCCAGAACGCACAGGTACGTGCCGTTCCCGGCATAGGATATCAGCGCTCCGAACTCTTCCAGCGCGATCGAGATCGCCTCGGCCACATCGGTCACGATGCACTCGTATTCGTACCGCGTGGATGTCCGGTGCAGCTCTTCGATGTTGCGGATGGTGAACCCGATGATGGAGGAGCCAAACAGCTTTTTCCTCGACATCAGCGACACGTAGTTCTCCATCGCGAGATACGTGATGCACCCGTCCACGTCCTGGACGAAAATCGGTTCGTGCAGGGCCAGCGTGGTCGACTCCTCCGGGATAGCCTCGTTCCTGGGCTTGGCGCTGATGACGGCCTGCCGGCTGGTCTTGGACATGTCGCCGATCAGCTGGATGCGGCCGCGCAGGTTGTCGATATCGAACGGCTTGGTGATATAGTCGCTGGCGCCTGCCGCGAAGGCCCGGTCGATATACGACTTGTCGGTCATCGCGGTCAGCATCAGGATCGGCGTCAGCTGATACTCGGGCTTCGACCGCAGGGTCTGGCACAGCGCCACCCCGTCGGTATCCGGCATCTGGATGTCGACCAGGAAACAATCTATCGCCGGGGTCTCCGGATTGTCCAACAGCTCCAGCGCCTCTGCGGCAGAGGTCGCGGTGATCACGGTGTGATCCCCTAGCGTCTGGATGATCAGCTGAAGCAGCTCCAGGATTGTCGGTTCGTCGTCTACAGCAAGTAGATGCATTTTCATCGCTCCCAACAGGCCAAGCGGTTTCGGGTCCTGTTGCTTTCGGTTGCGCGTATTACCACTTGACAGTCAGTAAGCGGATGAAAATCGGCTAAATTAAGACAACTTTAAGGTGTTTTTGCTCCCCCAGGACCGCCGCGGCTGGCCGGGGCGCGATATCCAGCGGGCTGTACGACGCCGTGCGGGCGGTCGCAGGCCGTGAAGGGGCAGCATTGATGTTGTCATGCGTGGCAATGCCAAGGAAATGCGCAACCAGGTCCAGATCGACTGAACCATCAAAATTTAGCGAAACCAGCATGACATCTCCACGATTCTCGCACCTCAGCGCGTCATGGCAGGGGGTTTCGCCGACGAATCGGGTTGTTTTTTGTCAGAACCGGGACATTTCTCCTGCAAGCCCGGCGTCTCCGCCATATACCTGCCACACTCGGCCGTTGGCGCATCGGACTAGGGCTAAAACGCCGGCCGCCGTTGCGCCAGCGTGACGCCATGGGCGCGAAGGTCCGCGCCGGGGCGATGCCCAACGGGCCGTAAAATACACCTATAGGATGATGATCGTCGGAAAGCGCCGCAAAGCAGCGACCGACCGTGCCACGCGCGTTGACCCTGTCCGCCAACAGCGACCGGCTGATGTGGCTGATCTGCCTCAGGATTAACCTGAAATGGAAACAATATGAACTAATTCAACCCGCTGTTGCGCTTATGGGTTGCAATATCGCGCTGACATATTAACAATTTACTAATGTAATTATTGGTTTGCGATTGTTTCCGCAAAAAGCTTGGAGGCCGTGCGCTCACCCTCTCAAGCATATTCGGAAGGACAGGTCAGTTGTGAACTATGGTGAAGTCAAGCGTCCCGACCCTGGATCGAATGCCGACTGGAGCGCTTACGCAGCGGCCTACGACCTGCTGTCAAAGCACAACCCAGAGTATAAGGCCCTGATGCGGGATTTCGAGGACTTCCTGTCCGGAATCGAGACGCCAGGGATCATCTACGACGTGGGGGGAGGAACCGGAAACTATACCGATATTGCGGCGCGCCTCTGCCCCGGCAGCCGCATCTGCCTGGTGGAACCCGATCCCGGCATGATGCAGGCCGCCCGGGCGAAACTGGCCGCCCGCAAGAACGTCACCTACCAGAATGTCGGCCTGGAAAGCGCCGAGGCGCCGGAAAAGGCCGATCTCGTCATCAGCGTGCATTCGCTCTATGCCATGCCGGACCCGCGGCAACGGCTGGTCGACATCCGCCGGATGCTGCGTCCGGGCGGGTTGCTCTTTCTCGTCGATCTCGGCCGTCCGATGGATGTGCAGGACTGGCGCCGGTACCTGTTCACCACGCTCAAGAAGGAACACGGGCTCATTCGGACGCTGGAAATATTCTGGCAGGCCCGGCAGATCGCCAAGCAGAACCAGGCGATCTTCAAGGCCCAGATGAACGGCACCTACTGGACGCACACCCCGGCAGAGATTGCGTCGGCCGTCACGGCCGCAGGCTTCGAGATCCTCGACCAACGATCCGTCTATCGCGACTACAGCGACCTTCTGGTGTGCCGCGCCGCGCCCTGAAAACCGCAGCATTTAAGGAAAGCCCATGTACGAGCAAGTCATCGAGGCGCTCAAGCCGGCGCGTTACTCCGTTCTCACGGACGACGACGATCTCGAAGAGCTCTATCGCCTGAGATACACGTGTTACCGCGCCGAAAACACCGTGTCCGCAAGGGCGGACAAGAGGATGTCGGACGCGTTCGACGAAACCGAGAACTGCGTGCATGTCGCGGTCAGGATCGACGGCACGATGCTGGCGGCGGTCCGGCTTCACCTGCTGTCGAAACTGTGCTGGAAATCACCGACCCTCGAGGTCTTTCCGGAACTTCTGGACGAGCTCAAGCAGGAAAGAACCATCCTCGACCCGACCCGCTTCGTGATCTCGTCATCGGCACGCCGGCAACGCATCCCGCTGAACTTCCTGACGTTGCGGATTCCGTTTCTCGCGTCGATCTTCTACGACGTCGACCTGGCCCTGGCCCCGGTGCGCGCCGAACACACGGCGTTCTACCGTCGCTACCTGGGCTACGAACCCGCGCTCGAGCCGCGCAGCTATCCCGGCCTGGCCAAGCCGATACAGCTCCTGACGGCCAATTTCAAAGAGCAGCGGGAAAAGGTCCTGGCCCGCACGCCGGTCTTCGGCCCGATCGAGGATATTCCGCACGCGAACATCCAGTTCCCGTCGCTCTCCGGCGTCTACGCGGCGTCCAAATCGGGCAGCTCCGAGGCAGCATGACCTGACCTTTCGCCGCCCCGGCGAACCGCAGGCTGCGCAGGCCCCGGGGCCTGGCCCGCGTTCTTTTTAACGTGTGAACTGCATTAAAAGAAAACGCGTCCGATCCGGTCTGCCTTGGATTGTTCGACGAAATACCGCTTTCTGCCCGATTAAGGGCAGAATTTAAACAAATAGGGCCTGTAGGTCGAAACAATCCGTGTTGCGACAGAGGCAATCATGCGAACGCTACTAAGGACTTGGTCCTCGCCGACAGACTGGTTCTCCTCGCAAGGCCGCGAACAGCGGATGAAGGACTATTTGACCCTGGCCAACGAGCTGATCTGGCAGAGGCAGACCAGCTTCTTCACGGCGGCCTTCCTAGCCGCGTTCTATTTCGATCCGGTCTCGATCTTCGCGTGCTACGGCATCGTCGTCCTGACCGAGATCCTCGACCAGATCCTCGGCGCACGTGCCAAGACCTGGGATGGCAAGGACCCGGTTCTCGGTCGGAAACTCCTGACAGCCATCGCCATCAACACCACCGTCAGCGCCCTGGCGATCAGCGTCTTCATAGCCAACATCGCCGTCCAGCAAACCACGGGGGGCCAGTTCACCTCGCTGTTCTTCCTATTCTCGGCGTCACTCTTCGCGGCGATGCACAACAGCCAGATGTTCGGCATCCTGATCCTGCGCCTGTCGATCTATGGCATCACGTTTCTCTTCATCGCGTTCCTAGACGTCGTGCGGTACGCGCCGCCGATCACATCCCCGATCTGGCTCCAGTTCTTCACGATCATGTTCGTGCTGTTTTTCATCGCCGACATCTCCGCGAAATTCTATCGCGGCTACCAGGAACGCCTGAAACAGATGAAACTGATGGAGGAAGAGCACGACCGCACCAAGGCGGCGCTGGAGGTGAAATCCCAGTTCCTCTCCACGGTCAGCCACGAATTGCGCACACCGCTCACCTCGATCATCGGCTCGCTCGAACTGGTGAACAACGGCGTTCTGGGAGACATTCCCCAGAACTTCAAACCCGTCATCGAGATAGCCACCAAGAACAGCCGCCGGCTGGCCAACCTGATCGACGATCTGCTCGACCTGCAAAAGATCGAAGCCGGCGAAATCCGCTTCAACCTGCAGCCGATCTGCGCGAACGACCTCGCCCGCGAGGCCGTCGACTCCATCTCGGGCTATGCCAGCATGCTCGGGATCAGCCTCGAGATGCAAAGCTGCAAGGGCGAATGCTACATCATGGGCGACCAGAAACGGCTGATCCAGGTGATGAACAATCTTCTGTCCAATGCCCTGAAGTTCTCCAAGGAGAATGGCGCCGTAAAGGTGCGTGTCGAAAACGTCGCAAGCCGCGTCCGCATCTCGGTCGAGGACAAGGGCACCGGCATCCCCGAAAACGCCGAGGAGCGCGTATTCGGCAAGTTCAGCCAGATCGACTCCTCCGACGTGCGCAAGGTCGGCGGCACCGGCCTCGGCCTCAACATCACCAAGCAGATCGTCGAACACCACGACGCGCGCATCGGATATGTCAGCGCCCTTGGCGTCGGATCGACGTTTTACGTGGACTTCGACCGGCTTGAAGACGCGGACGACACCGACGGGATCTCCGGCAACGTCTCCGAAGTCGCCTAGACTTTTCCCGCTTCGGCAGGCTCAAGCGCCGTCCTGCGGGTCCGGCGTCGTCCAAGGTTGCCGCCTGACCTCGTTCGGCCAGGGGCCGGCAAGGGACACCCCCCATAAGAAAAGGCGCAGAGCAACCTCCGCGCCTTCCTTCAGTCTCATGCATTGGCGCGTGCGCCTCAGAAATCCACTTCGATGGCGCGGCCTTGCTCCACGGCCAGATCCACGACACTCGCCGCCACGGCCAGGTCCTGCAAGCCCACGCCGGTGCCGTCGAACAGCGTGATCTCGTCATCGCTCGTCCGCCCCGGATGGGTGCCGTTGATCACCGCGCCGATCTGGTGCACGTCGCCTTCGGTGATCAGGCCCTCGCCCACCGCGTGCTGCGCCTCGCCGATGCTGATCGACTGCGCCACCTCGTCGGTGAACACCGTCGCCTTTTGCAACAGCGCCGCCTCGACCTCCTGCTTGCCCTTGGTGTCCGTACCCATGCAGGCCACGTGACAGCCCGCGGCCACATGATCGGCCATCAGCGTCGCGTCAAAAGACGAGGTGATCGAGATGATCACGTCCGCCTCCGTCATGCCCTCCAACTCGACCGCCTCGAAGGCCACGCCGGCCTCTTTCGCGACCTTCTCGATATTGGGCAGCATCTCGGGGTGATAGTTCCAGCCGATCACCTTCTCGAACTCCCGCTGCTCCAGCGCCGCGCGCAGCTGGAACGTTGCCTGATGGCCCGCGCCAACCATGCCGATCACCTTGGCGTCCTTGCGCGCCAGGTGCTTGATCGACACCGAAGAGGCCGCGGCGGTGCGCAGCGCCGTCAACAGGTTGCCGCCCACCATCGCCTTGGCCTTGCCGGTATCGGGATCGAACAGGAACACCGTCGACTGGTGGTTGATGATGTCCCGCTTCTCCAGGTTGTTGGGCCAGTAGCCCCCGGCCTTCAGCCCCAGCGTCAAGCCCGCCTTGTCGAACCCGCCCTTGAAGCCGTAAAGCGCATCCTCGTGCCCAATCGCCTCGCGGACAACAGGAAAGTTATACGCATCACCCGCCGCCATCGCGGCAAACACCTTCTCGACGGCCTCGAACGCCGCCTCCCGCGTCATAAGGTCTGCAATCTCGCGCTCGGGAACAATGATCATGTTTGGGGGCCTTTCAAAAAAGCGGGGTCAGCGAAATGCCAACCCCGACAGTCCACAGGAAGAATGGGTTCAGTATGCGTGGCCGCGGGCCGACACCGGCCAGACGGTCTCCACCTTGCCGCCGCGCACGCCGACATACCAGTCATGCACGTTGGCGGTGGGGTCGCAGTGGCCCGGCACCAGCTTCAGCTTGTCGTTGACCTTCAGCGCGCCGCCGGGGTCCTTCACCACGCCATGCTCGTCCGAGCACTTGATGTATTCCACGTCGTCCCGACCAAAGATCACCGGCAGACCACTGTCGACCGACTGCGCCTTCAGGCCCGCGTCGACGATCGCCTTGTCCGCCTTGGCGTGGGACATGACCGAGGTCAGGATGAAGAACGCGTTCTCCCACTCGCCCTGGTCGATCCGCTTGCCGTCCTTGTCCAGGATGCGGCCGTAATCGGCGTCCATGAACGCATACGACCCGCATTGCAGCTCGTTATACACGCCCGAATTGGACTCGAAGTAATACGACCCGGTGCCGCCACCGCCGACGATGTCGCAGTCCAGCCCTTCGGCCTTCAGCGTGTCGACCGCGTCCTTCACCATCGCCACGGCGATGTCGATCTTTTCCTTGCGGTCGTTGTAATCGTCCATGTGCTGCATCGCGCCCTGGTAGGCCTGGATGCCGGTGAATTTCAGCCCCGGCGCCGCGTCGATCGCCTTGGCAATCTCCACCACTTCTGGCGTCGTGGTCACACCGCAGCGGCCCGCGCCACAGTCGATCTCGACCAAGCACTCGATCTCGGTGCCATGCTTCTGCGCCGCCGCCGACAGGTCGGCCACATTGGCCAAATCATCGACGCAGCAGATCGTCCGCGCGCCCAGCTTGGGCAGCTTGGCCAGCCGTTCGATCTTGGCCGGGTCACGCACCTGGTTCGACACCAGAATGTCCTTGATGCCGCCACGGGCGAACACCTCGGCCTCGGATACTTTCTGACAGCAGACGCCGCACGCGCCGCCCAGTTGCTCCTGCAGCTTCTGCACGTCCACGGACTTGTGCATCTTGCCGTGGGTGCGGTGGCGCATCCCGTGTTCCTTGGCATAATCGCCCATCTTCTTGATGTTGCGCTCCAGCGCGTCGAGGTCCAGCACCAGGCAGGGCGTCTGAATCTCGGATTCGTCCATGCCCGGCTTGGCCGGAATGTCGAAGCCCACTTCGAAATCGTCGAGATTGCTCATGTCTTTCATCGGATCTCTCCCTATCCATGAATGTCTTTGTCACGCAGGGCCACGCCGCCCTGCCGGCTCATATCGTCTACGTAAGTTTCCTATCGGAAACCGCAACCGGGTGCAAAGGGATCACGAAGTCATCCACGGCAGCTTGTCGAGGTCCACGTTCCCGCCGGTCACGATCACACCCACGCGCTTGCCCTTGAAGGCGTCCTTGTTCTTCAGGATCACCGCCAGCGGCACGGCACAGCTGGGCTCCATCACGATCCGCAGGTATTTCCACGTGATCTTCATCGCGTCGACGATCTCTTCCTCGCTCGCGGTATACATCTCGCTCACGTGGTTCGACACGAAATGCCAGGTCAGGTCCTTCAGCGGCACTTTCAGCCCGTCCGCGATGGTATCCGGCGCGTCATCGGCGATGATATGCCCCGCCTTGAAGCTGCGATAAGCGTCGTCCGCCTGCTCCGGCTCGGCCGCGATGATCTTCACCTCGGGGGCCAGGTTCGACAGCGTCAGGCAGGTGCCCGAAACCATGCCGCCGCCCCCAATGGGCGCGACCATCATCTCGAGGCCATCGACCTGCTCCATGAACTCTTTCGAACAGGTCCCTTGCCCGGCGATCACGCGCGGGTCGTTGTAGGGATGCACGAACTCCCCGCCGGTCTTTTCCTGCACCTCGGCGAACACCGCCTCGCGGCTGCTGGTGGACGGCTCGCATTCCGTGATCGTCCCGCCATAGCGCCGCACCGCATCCTTCTTGGCTTGCGGCGCCGTGTGCGGCATCACCACGTTGCACGGGATGCCCCGCCGCCCCGCCGCATAGCTCAGGCACAGCGCGTGGTTGCCGGACGAATGCGTCGCCACGCCCTTTTCCGCCTGCTCGTCGCTCAGGCCGAACACGGCGTTCGATCCGCCACGGACCTTGAACGCCCCCGGCTCCTGAAAGTTCTCGCACTTGAAGAACAGCTCCGCCCCGGTCAGTTCGTTCAGATAGGCCGACTGCAACACCGGCGTCCGGTTGATATGCGGCTTGATCCGCTCGTGCGCGTCCAGCATGTCCTGGTATGTGGGGATATACATCTCCGCTCCGTCTTTCATCACGCGGCATCCTTCTTTGCCAAGGCCGGGCGCTTGCGCCACACGTCCTGTGCCGCGGCCACGCCCGAACCCAGTTCTATGTCGAGGCCCAGGTCGACCATGCACATCTCGGCCACGCCAAGGCCCGAGATCATCATCGCGTCGGTCAGGCTGCCAAGGTGGCCGATCCGGAACACCTTGCCGGCCACCTCACCCAGCCCCACGCCGAACGCCATGCCATAGACATCGGCGGCATGAGTCACGATGTCGGTCGCGTTGAACCCATCGGGCGTTGAGATAGCACTTACCGTATCCGAGTAAACCTCGGGCGTCTTGGCACACAGCGGCAATCCCCACGCCTGCGCCGCCGCCCTGACACCGTCGGCGATCCGGGTATGACGGGCAAAGACCGCCTCCAGCCCCTCGTCCAGCAGCATGTCGCAGGACACTTTCAACCCATTCATCAGCCCGGCGGCGGGGGTGTAGGGATAGGCGCTGTTGGCATAGCCCTTCAGCATGTCGTGCACGTCAAAGAACGTACGGTGCAGTCCGGCGCTCTTCGTCGCCTCCATCGCCTTTTCGCTGAACCCCACGATGGCCAGCCCCACGGGCAGCATGAACCCTTTCTGCGAGCCGGTCACGGCCACGTCCACGCCCCACTCGTCCATGCGGAAATCCATCGACCCGATCGAGCTGACGCCGTCGACGAACAGCATCGCGGGGTGCCCGGCGGCGTCCATCGCCTTGCGGATCGCCTCGATGTCCGACTTCACGCCGGTCGCCGTCTCGTTATGCGTGGCCAGCACCGCCTTGATCTCGCGGCCCTTGTCGGCCTCCAGGATCTCGCCATAGCGCGCGGCGGAAATGCCCTCGCCCCAAGGCGTCTCGTCAATGATCAGGTCCAGCCCGTGCCGTTCGCACATGTCGATCCAGCGATGGCTGAACATGCCGTTGCGCGCCACCAGAACCTTGTCGCCCGGCGACAGCGTGTTGGTCAGCGCCGTTTCCCAGCCGCCCGTGCCGGTCGACGGAAAGATGAACACTTCCGCATTCTTCGACTTCAGGACCTTTTGAACGCCTGCGCGCGCGGGATGCAGGATGTCCCCGAACAGCGCCGAGCGGTGGTCGATCGTCGGCATGTCGCACGCCTTGCGCAGGTTTTCGGGAATGTTGGTCGGGCCGGGAATGAACACCGGATTCTGAAAACTCATGGATCTCTCCTCCAAAACTCACCCCTTGTGTACAGATCCGGTGCTCGCTTGAAAATTTTTTTGAAATCGTTTTTCATTTTTCGACAGGCTGATTTTATTTAGACTTGTCAGACTCTTATATTTTTCATAACGTGAAGTAATATTTCAAAAATGTTTGAGGCACGCGATGGCCACCCCGAATCCCTCCTCCCGACGCGCCCGTGGCCGCCCCCGCGGCTGGGACGACAAGACCGACCAGAACACCATCAAATCCCTCGACCGCGCTATGGAGGTGCTCGATTACGTCAGCCAACACCAGGGCAAGGCGCTCTCGGAACTCGCCACCGAGATGGACCAGTCGCCGGCCACCCTCTACCGTGTGCTCGTCACGCTGGAGACGCGCGGGCTGGTGGAATTCGACCCCGAGGAACAGGCCTGGCATATCGGCCCGCAGGCCTTCATCATCGGTGCCCGCTTCCTGCGCCGCACCACGCTGGTCGAACGCGCCCGCCCCGTGCTGCGCCGCCTGATGGAAGTGACCGGCGAAACCGCCAACCTCGGTATCGAGACATCCGGCCAGGTCCTTTTCGTCAGCCAGGTCGAGACCCATGCCAGCATCCGCGCTTTCTTCCCCCCCGGCACGCTCTCGCAGATGCACGCCTCGGGCATCGGCAAGGCGCTGATGGCCGAAATGGACGATGCCCGTCTGACCCGCCTGCTGACCAATCAGCCCCTCACCGCCTATACCGAACATTCCATCACCGACGCGAACGACCTGCGCACCGAACTCGCCCTCACCCGGTCACGCGGCTATGCCATCGACGGCGAGGAAAAAAACATCGGGATGCGCTGCATCGCCGCCCCGGTCTTCGACTTCAACAACGAGCCCGTCGCCGGCATCTCCGTCTCCGGCCCCACCAGCCGCGTCGGCACCGGCGACATCGACCGGCTCAGCGCCGCCGTGATGCAGGCCGCGACCGACCTCACCACGGCCATCGGCGGCGTCGCCCGCCACGATCCCGGCACCTGACGCTTCCCTTTCCGCAGCGGCTTGACTACGCCTTCCCTCACAAGAAGGAGTCAGCCCATGGACCGCGCCCGGATCGTGCACGATAATTTCCTGTCCCGCACCGCTTCGGGAGACCTGCCCCCGGGCCGCGACCCATCGGGCCCGCTCGACGCCGACACCGCCCGCCTGATCTTCCGTGCGCAATGCCTCTCCCGCGCGCTCGACGCCCAGGCCCGCGTCATGCAGAAAGCCGGCCAAGGGTACTATACGATCGGCTCCTCGGGACACGAGGGGCTCGCCGCCGTCGCCGCCGCCCTGCGCCCCACCGACATGGCCTTCCTGCATTACCGCGACGCCGCCTTCCAGATCGCCCGCGCCCTGCAGGTGGGCCATCAGGACATCACAATGGACATGGCCCTCTCCTTCGCCTGCTCCTCCGAGGATCCCATCAGCGGCGGCCGTCACAAGGTGCTGGGGTCAAAGGCGCTCAACATCCCGCCCCAGACCTCCACCATCGCCAGCCACCTGCCCAAGGCCGTCGGCACCGCCTACTCCCTCGGCCTCGCCCGCCGTCACGCGCCCGAACATGAACAACTGCCCCGCGACAGCATCGTCATGGCCAGTTTCGGCGACGCATCGGCCAATCACGCCAGCGCCCAGGCCGCCTTCAACACCGCCGCCTGGACCGCCTACCAGAACGTGCCCCTGCCAATGCTTTTCGTATGCGAGGACAACGGCATCGGCATCTCGGTCAAGACCCCCAAGGGCTGGATCGCCGCCAATTTCGCCCATCACCCGGGCCTGACCTACGTGGCCTGCGACGGGCTGGATATCTACGACACCTACGCCACGGCCCAGCGCGCCGCTCACCACGCCCGCACACACCGCCAGCCGGTCTTCCTGCATATCCGCACCGTGCGCCTCTACGGTCATGCCGGCGCCGACGTGCCCACCACCTACCTGCCCAAATCCGAGGTCGAGGCCGACGAGGCCAACGACCCCCTCCTGCACTCCGTCCGCCTGCTGCAAAGCGCCGGCATCCTGACCCCGCAGGACGCCCGCACCCTCTACACCGACACCTGCGCCGAGGTCGAAAAGACCTGCGATACCGCCGCCACCCGCCCCCGCCTGCAAACGGCCAAGGACGTCATGGCCTCCCTCATCCCGCCCAAGCGGACATGCGCCTCCACCAACGGCCCCACGCCCGAGGCCCGCGCGGCAGCCTTCGGCCCCGACCTCAAGGCGATGGACGAGCCGCAGATCCTGTCGCGCCACATCAACTGGGCGCTCACCGACCTCATGCTCACCCACCCCGAAATCATATGCATGGGCGAGGATGTGGGCCGCAAGGGCGGCGTCTACGGCGTCACGCAAAAGCTGCAAGCCCGCTTCGGCCCCGCCCGCGTGATCGACAGCCTGCTCGACGAAACCTCGATCCTCGGCATCGGCATCGGCATGGCCCATAACGGCATTCTGCCGATCCCCGAAATCCAGTTCCTCGCCTATCTCCACAACGCCGAGGACCAGTTGCGCGGCGAGGCCGCCACCCTGCCCTTCTTCTCCAACGGCCAATACACCAACCCCATGGTCCTCCGCATCGCGGGGCTGGGGTACCAGAAAGGCTTCGGCGGGCACTTCCACAACGACAATTCCATCGCCGTCCTGCGCGACATCCCCGGCCTGATCCTCGCCTGCCCCTCCACCGGCGCCGACGCCGCGCGTATGCTCCGCGAATGCGTCCGTCTCGCGCGCGAGGAACAGCGCCTCGTCGTCTTCCTCGAACCCATCGCCCTCTACCCCATGCGCGACCTCGCGGAACCCGGCGACAACGCCTGGCTCACCCCCTATCCCGACCCGTCCGAGACCATTCCCCTCGGCCAGGTCGGCCAGCATGGCGACGGCACCGATCTGGCCATCGTCACCTTCGGCAACGGCCACCACCTCTCGCGCCAGGCGCAGGCCCAGCTCGACACCGACGGGATCAAGACCCGCGTCATCGACCTGCGCTGGCTCTCGCCGCTTCCCGGCCCGGCCCTGCTGGACGCTGTGGCGGGCTGCAAGCGCATCCTGATCGTGGACGAGACCCGCCACTCCGGCGGCGTGGCCGAGGCGCTGATGGCGCTCTTCACCGAGCACACCGACATCCCCCACAGCCGCCTCACCGCCACCGACAGCTTCATCGCCACCGGCCCGGCCTACGCCGCCACGATGCCAAGCGCCGACACGATCCTCGCCACCGCGCGCAGCCTCTGCCGCGATTAGACCACCCCGGCTTTTTCTTGCCAAAAATACTCAAATCGCCACGCGAGCCGCGGGGCGCAACGCCCGATCCGTTAACGCCGGAGGCCGGAAAAAATCGCACCGTCGGAATACCACCCGGATACCGACGCGATACCGACACGGGTTTTTCCGGCCAAACCCCTGATTAACCAAGTGATTCGCAGGGCTACGCCAACCCCGGCAGCCACAGCACGATGATCGGAAACGCCACCAGCAGCCCGATCGTCACCGCATCGGCGATGAAGAACGGCATCACCCCCTTGAACACGTCCTGCACACTCAGGTCCGGGCGCACCCCGGCCACCACGAAGCAGTTCAGACCGATGGGCGGCGTGATCAGACAGAACTCCGCCATCTTGACCACGAGGATCCCGAACCAGATCGCGCACATCTCGCCCGACATGCCGAAGGCGCTGTCCTCGACGCTGACGAACTCGCCCCCGTTCAGCGCCATGACCGCCGGATAGACCACCGGCAACGTCAAGAGCAGCATTCCGATCGCGTCCATGAACATGCCCAGCACGGCATAGGCCAGCAGGATGCAGATCAGGATCAGCATCGGCGACACGGTCAGCGACGTGATCCAGTCGGCAAACGCCCCCGGCAGGTCCGCAAACCCCAGGAATCGCACGTAAATCAGCACGCCCCAGATGATGGTGAAGATCATCACCGTCAGCTTCGCGGTCTCGATCAGCGCCGATTTCAACTCGCGCAGCCGCATGCCGCGCCACAGCGCCATCAGGAACACGATGAACGCCCCCACCGCGCCGCCTTCGGTGGGCGTGCCCCAGGCATCGCCAAAGGGGTTGTAGACGAAGAAGATGATGATCACGACCACCGCCACGATCGGCAGCGCAGAGGGCAAGGAGGCGAATTTCTCGCGCCAGGTGAACCCGCCCACCGGCGGCCCCACGGACTTGAAGATCAGCGCGATCCCGATGATCAACGCCGCATAGACCAGCGCCGAGAACGCGCCGGGGATGAACCCCGCAAGCAGCAGTTTGCCCACGTCCTGCTCCACGATGATCGCATAGATCACCAGGATGGCCGAGGGTGGAATCAGGCTCGCCAGCGTGCCCCCGGCGGCCACCACGCCAGCAGCGAACTGTTTGTTATACCCAATCTTAAGCATTTCGGGGATAGCTATACGGGCAAACACCGCCGCCGTGGCCACCGACGCCCCCGACACCGCCGCAAAACCGGCAGTGGCGAAAACCGTCGACACGGCCAGGCCCCCGGGCACCCAGGCGATCCACCGCTTGGCGGCCTCGAACAAGGCGCGTGTCAGGCCCGCGTAATAGGCCAGGTACCCGATCAGTATGAAGGTCGGGATCAGGGAAAGTGCGTTCGCCGACACCTTGGAATGCGGCACCTGCCCCGCGGTCTTGACCGCCACCGTCAACGCCCACCAGAAATCCTCGCCGCCGAAATCCTTCTTGGACCAGAAGATGACGATCAGCCCGACAAAGCCCGCAAGCCCCGCCGCAAAGGCCACGCGCATCCCGATGACCACCATTACCAGCATGAATCCGGTGGTCCACAGCCCGATGGTGATCGGATCCATCAGTCGCGCCCTTCCAGTTGTTCGGCTTCAAGCGCGGCCTGCTCGGCCACCGACAGCGTCAGCGGCACCGCCACGGGCCGCTCGAGGCCAAGCGCAAAGGCACGCGCATATCCCACCGCCTGCAGAATCAGGCGCAGCACCAGCACGCCGAACGCGACCGGGACGACCAGTTTCGCAGGCCATACCGGCAGGCCGATATCGATCGTGCTGTCGCGCGAACACAAGGGCCTTGCACAATCGAAGGACCTGTCGAAATGCGCCCAGGCCCCCCAGACCAGCGCGATCATCAGAACCAGCACCAGCAGAACCGTGATGAACTCCAGCAGCCAAAGCAGGCGACCGTGCAGGTTCCCGATCAGGATATCCATGCGAATATGCCCGCCCTCGCGCTGCACGTATGAGATGCCCATGATCGCGATCAGCGGCATCAACACCTCGATGTAATCCACGTATCCCGCCAGCGGCGCGTCGAAGAACTTGCGCCCACCTACCGAGTAAGCTGCCAGAAACATGAGGGAAAATGCAGCAATCCCGCTCAACAACGCCATGAACCGCTCCACCGGCAGCAGCGCGCGGTCCAGTCGGCTCAGCAGGCTGCTGTCGCTCAGGACGGTCGAAGCCCCCGCCATGCGCTACTCTGTCCGTTCCACGGCGATGCTCAGGGTGGTGCCCAGCCCCTTGCCGCCAAAGCTGGTGGTCACCGTCTTCTTCAGCACGATGCAGGGCCAGTTCTTGCCGTCGACCCACAGGTTCCACGACTGCCCCACATCCGGGATCGGCGGCGCATAGGCGGTGGCCGGGATGCGATATTCCTCGGAATGGATCTTCTGACCGTCCGGGTCAGTGACCTTCAGAAGAATGATCAGCGGCTGTTGATTCACTTCTACGACCATGCTCGGCACCCTTTATAGAAAAGCCGTCCGGGGTCGGCCCCCGGACGGCCAGCCGCGCTCAGTTCGACGCGCGTTGCTCTTCCAGCGTGCTCTGCACGAGGTCATACAGCTCCTGGCCCGGCAGGCCCTGCGCTTCCATTTCCTCGATCCAGGCTTCGCGCGCAGGGTCCGCGGCCTGCGCCTTGAACTCTTCCTTCACGCTGTCGTCGATCATCACTTTCTCGACGCCCTTTTCCTCCAGAACGCTGTCCCAGCGCTTCAGAAGCTCGGCATAATTGGCCAGGTAGTGGTCCAGCGCCTCTGGCACCGAGCTGTCCAGCGCCTCGCGGTGTTCGTCGCTCAGCCCTTCATAGGCGTCGATGTTCACCACCACCGGGCAATTCACCGTGCCGGGGTTCAGGTTGGCCGTCCACCAGTCCGCCTGGTTGATCGTGCCAAAGCTCAGATGCGCGTGCTGCGCGAACGACACCGTGTCGACGACGCCCGATTCCATCGCCTGGTAGGCTTCGGTCGCGGTCACCGAGGTGGGCACCGCCCCCACCGCCTTGAACGCCTCGCCAAGGCCGCCGGTGGCGCGCACCCGCATCCCTTCGAAATCGGCCAGTTCGTCACGCGGCTCGCCCGTGCCGACAAGGTTGTATTGCGGCATCGGCGAGGTCATCAGCAGCTTGGCATTCCACTGCGCCATCTCCTCGGCGGCGGCCGGGTGGTTGTACACGGCAGTGGACACGGCGACCTCTTCATCGAGGTTGGTGACACCCAGGAACGGCAGCTCCAGCACGGTGATCACGCGGTTCTTGTCGGGGTGATAGCCGGCACAGAACTGGGCCATCTCGAAGGCACCGATGGAAATCCCGTCAAGATTCTCCTTGTTCTTCGACAGCCCGCCATAGCTGACATTCATGGTAAACTCGCCGTCGGTCTTTTCCGCGACCAGCTCGGCCAGCTTCTCGACATGCTCGGTGAAGGCACGGCGCTTGCCCCACACGGACACGTTCCATTCGACGGCCAAGGCTTCTCCGGCAAACGCAAAGGACAGCGCGGCGGTGACGCCGGCTCCGATCATCTTGTTCATTGGTTATCTCTCCCTGTTTGTGGCAAGAATACTAAGTGTCTCGACCCACGACGCAACAGGGTATTTTTGGGTAGATTTGTAGCAAATCAAAAGAGCCGCCCCGCATGGGACGGCCCTGAATGGCAGTTCGTCAGAGTGTCGGCGCCGCCCTATTCCGCCGCGTCGCGCCGCGGCAGCACCCAGTCGGGGCGCGGGAAATGGCAGGTGTATCCGGCCGGAAACCGCACAAGGTAATCCTGGTGTTCGGCCTCGGCCTCCCAGAAATCGCCCACGGGCTCGACCTCGGTCACGACCTTGCCGGGCCACAGGCCCGAGGCGTTCACATCCGCAATCGTGTCCTCGGCCACGGCCTTTTGCGCGTCGTTCACATAGTAGATCGCCGAACGATAGCTCATGCCCATGTCGTTGCCCTGCCGGTTCAGCGTGGTCGGGTCGTGGATCTGGAAGAAGAACTCCAGGATCTGCCGATAGCTGATCTTGTCAGGGTCGAACCAGATCTCGATCCCCTCGGCATGGGTGCCGTGGTTGCGATAGGTGGCGTTGGGCACGTCGCCCCCGGTGTAGCCGACACGGGTCTTGCCCACGCCGGGCATCTTGCGGATCAGCTCCTGCATGCCCCAGAAGCATCCGCCGGCCAGCACTGCGCGTTCCTCAGCCATTACACGTCCTCCACTTGATCCAGGTAGTCACCATAGCCTTCGGCCTCCATCTCGTCACGCGGGATGAACCGCAGCGAGGCCGAGTTGATGCAGTATCGCAGGCCGCCGCGGTCCTGCGGCCCGTCGGGAAAGACGTGGCCGAGATGGCTGTCGCCATGGGCGCTGCGCACCTCGGTGCGGACCATGCCAAGCGAGGCGTCTCGCAGCTCGGTCACGTGGGCGGGTTCGATCGGCTTGGTGAAACTGGGCCAGCCGCAGCCGCTCTCGAACTTGTCGGACGAGGCGAACAGCGGCTCGCCAGAGACGATGTCGACGTAGATGCCCGCCGCCTTGTTGTCGTTGTATTCGCCGGTGAAGGGCCGCTCGGTGCCGTTCTCCTGCGTCACGCGGTACTGCTCCGGCGTCAGCCGCGCCACGGCGTCTTCTGTTTTCTGGTAGGTCATGGATACCCCCGTTTTTGCGTCCTTAAGAAAAATGGCCTGTGTCGCCCGCTTTGCAAGCCCCGGACGCGGGACCGTGATTGAACCGAAACAAACCTCTCCGCGACCCATGGTCATGATTGCGAAAGGATCAGGCCATGCACACCCGGACATGCGACAGCTTCAGACCGGCCCACGTCCAAAGGACCCGTGACCAGCCCGGTGGCGCACCAACCCACACCCAGTTTCTGCCTCCCGACCGCGCGACTCAAATTCTGTTGCAGCAGTTTCTGTAGGGCCCGTCCCATGCCCCCTCTCGCCGCAGAACGCGTATGGCTACGGCGATGCTCCGCGCACGACGTGCATTGCACGTTGTTTCCAGGCCCTTCTACTGATATGTTACACTGCGCGCGCAGAAAAAATTGAGGAATGTGATGGCACTGTCTTCGGTCCTTGTCGTCGAGGACGACCCGGTGATCTGTGTCGGGCTGGAGGTCGCTCTGAGCGATGCCGGCTGCCAGTCACTGAAAAGCGCGTGCAGCTACGAAGACGCGCTTGCCGCCATCAACGCGCGGTCCTTCGATTACTGCATTCTCGACCTGGATCTCGGCAATTCCTTCAAAGGTCCGTTTCCCAACGAGCCGGAAGGCAGGCGCCTGCTTGCGATACTGCAGTCACGCGGCGTTTCCACCGTCGTTTACAGCGGCATCCTGGATGAGCAGCGGCGTATCCGGGATCTGGATCCATCGGTGATCACGATCGACAAGACCGAGCCTGCACAGACGGTGATCGAGGCGCTTGGTCGTTTCAAACGCTCGAACAGCGCTCTCGCCTGACCCGCCTCAATTCCGCACGGCGCCCAGGAACTTCTCCAGATCCGCTTCGGTGTAAGGCTTCTCGATCACCAGAACCTCGTGCAGGTCGGATGGCAGATGCTGGCGTCCATGGGCCGTCAGGAACGCGAAATTTACACCGTCCCGAAACAGCCGCCGCGCAAAGTCGGAACTGTTGCGGTCCTTGCCAAGGTTGTAGTCGACGAACGCTGCATCCGGAAGGGACGCATCGCACGACCGCATGGCCGGGTCTTCCTCGCTGAAGGGGCCGACCACCTCGTGCCCCATGATTTCCAGGACCTCTGCGAGATCAATCTGCAAAAGGGGATCGTCTTCAAGTACGAGAACCTTCATCGCGGTCCCTCCTGACGCGATCTCACGCCAAATTGGCTAGCGATATCCTGACACGAATGCCGGTATCGGGATAGTCCATTGTTACGTCAGCTCCCTGGGCTGCAAGAATTCGGGTCAACAACGTGGTGCCGAAACCCGATGAGGACGGTGGTGTAACGCCGGACAGGCCTGTTTCGATCCATTCTATTTCCAGACCGTCATCGGTTTTCCAGTTGATATCAAGCTGGCCCTCGTCCTGCGACAGGGCGCCGTACTTGCTCGAATTCGTGGTCAACTCGTGAAATGCCAGCGCCAGGGTCTGCACCAGGCGGGGCGGCAATTGCACATAGGGGCCGTGCATGACGATCGAGTCGTTGCGGTTGGCGCGATACGGGTCGATCTCCGTCTCGATCAGTTGTTCCAGCGGCATCCCTTGCCAGTTGGCATCGGCCAGTTGCCTGTGCGCCGCGGCCATCGCCCGGATCCGTGCCTGAAGCGCATCGCGATAGTCCTCCAGCGTGTTCGAGGACCGCCCGGTCATGCGCGTGATCGTCGAAACCGTCGCAAGGATGTTCTTCACCCGATGGTCCAGTTCCGCCGAGATGACCCGCAGCCGATCCGCCTCGGCCTTGCGCTCGGTGATGTCCAGGTTCAAACCGACCCAGGAGGTGATCCGGCCATCGGGATCGCAGATCGGCCGGCCCAGTGCCAAGGTGTGATACAGCTTGCCATCCGCCCCGATGATACGAATTTCCCGCTCCCACGGCTCGCCGCTTGCTAGGGTCTTGCGCCACAACTCTTCGATCTCTTCGCGCATCGCGGGATCGATGCAGTCGATCAGCCCGTCCGACCGCGCTTGTTCCATCGTTTTCCCGACAAGCTTCAGAAAGGCCGGACTGACATAGGTCAGCTGGCCATCGGGATCGTTGATCCAGACCCCAAAGGGGATGGACTCGCCAAGCGTGCGGTATTGGTCGAACCGCTCCGCAAGATCGCGCTCCAGCTGCTTGCGCTCAGAAACGTCCAGCGCGGCGGAATAGAACCCTGTCACGTTGCCGTCGGTATCGCGGCGGGGCGCGTAACTGACCAGGACATCGCGTTTTTCCGCGTCGGCTCCGGGGCCGATCCTGACCTCGAACGTCTGGTCCTGGCCTTGCAACGCTGCGGCGATATGCGGGGCGACCGCCTCGTAAGCCTCGGGATTTACCAGGTCGGAAACGCGTTGTCCCTCGATCTCGTCCGGCGAGGCCCCCCAGAATGCGTAACCGCTGTTGACGAACTCGTACCGCTGGTCGGCGTTTATCACGGCAAACAGGATCGGCAGGCTGTCAGCCATGTTGCGCAGCTGCCATCGTTCTTCATCGATGCGCTTCAACGCACGCCCCCGCGAGATCACGAGCCACAACACGTTGGCCGTGGCCTGCAGGTAATTGATGTCATCCGTGTCGAAACGGCTTCGGGACGGATTGTCCTCGTGCACCCCCAGAACGCCCCAGGGGGCATCCGTGGGGCCGATGATCACGCTCACGCCGCACAGGATGTGATGATCCTTCAGCAGGCGGGGCGCAGAAAACCGCCGTTCCTCGCGGAAATCGTTGACCACGACCGGGCCGCGCTGTTGCAGCGTATACCCCGCCTGGCTTTCGATCCCCGACCCCACCTTGGATGACCCGATGGTCGCATGGGTCCAGCCGACGCCAGAGCGCAGGGTCAGGTTCAGACCGTCCGGGTCAAGCTCCAGCACCTTCGTGAACCTTACGCCCATGTGTTCCGACAAATCGCGCACCGCCATGTCGAAGATGGCCTGAAGCTCCCCCCCTGCCAGCGCCGCACGGCCCAGCTCGGCCACGGCCTGCTGCTGGGCCTCGCGCCGGCGTGCGGCCGCGCGCGCATTCTGCAGGTTTGTGACATCCGTATAGGTGATCACGACACCCTGTATCTGGTTCTCCGAGGTGCGGTAGGGGCGCATGCGGCGGATCCTGTGGTGCCCGTCGTCCGTGCTGATCTCCGCCTCTATCTCGGTCAGCTTCTCCAGGCAGGTTTGCGCGTCTTCGATCAGCTTGCTGTCATGCACCCGCATCGCGATATCTTCCGCCGGACGCCCGATATCGCCGTCGATGATGCGCATCACGTCCTTCATCGCCGGGGTGAATCGGCGGATCAGCAGATTGGTATCCAGGAAGATCACCCCGATATCGATCGAGGTCAGCAGGTTGTTCAGGTCGTTGTTGGTCTGCTCGAGTTCCTCGATCTTGTCTTCGAGTTGACTGTTGACCGTCGACAACTCCTCGTTCAGCGACTGCAATTCCTCCCGGGACGTCTCCAGTTCCTCGTTGGTGGACTGAAGCTCCTCGTTCATGCTCATGACCTCTTCGTTCGAGGCCTTCAGCTCTTCGTTCGAGGTTTCCATCTCCTCGATGGTCGATTGCAGATCCTCGCGGGTCGATTGCAATTCGTATTCCAGCGCCGCCACCGCATCGCGTTCTTCGGGATCGGCCTCTTCGCGCGCCTTCTCGCGCGCAGCCTGGCCCGCGGTCGCATCGCGCGGTTCCGACGCGTCATGGAAATGGATCAGGTAGGCCGGATCCCGGTCCAGCGCGTCGACCCGTTCCCCGTTGATCCGCACGTTCAGCTCTCGATCGCCACGCGGCACCCTGAGCGCCTCGGCCTCTGCGTCGGCCTGGCCCGATTGCAGAGCGTGTATCACGAAGCGCAGCTTGCTGCGCATTTCCGGCAAGATCATTTCCGTCAGGATGCTGGTCGGCTCGCCGGCCGGAAAATCCAGGTATTCCCGCACCGGCCCATGGAAATACAGCACCTCGAGCCGCATGTTGACCACGACAGACGCCGGCACGAAACGGTCCATCAACCTGCGGCGCGCAAGGTCCGAAACCGTCGCATAGGAGGTTTCCTTTGCCGCGGGCCTCGATTGCTGGCGCTTGCCGCCCGCCGCAATGGCGAATTTTCCGGGCCGCACGCGCGCGCTGACCGTTTTGCGGTAAATCCGGTTGGCCTTGTCTACCGGCACGAACAGGCGGCCGGGACGTTCGGCATTCTCCGAATTGCCAAGCAGCAGGTGCCCCTCGTCGCCGAGTGCGAAATGAAACATCTCGATCATGCGCTGTTGCACATCCGATTCCAGATAGATCATCAGGTTGCGGCACGTGATGATGTCCAGCCGCGAGAACGGCGGGTCGGAGATCACGTTCTGCGTGGCAAAAACGACAGTTTCGCGCAGGCGCTTGTTGACCATGAACCACTCGTCTTCCTCGACGACAAAGCTCTGCCGTATCCTTTCCGGGATATCCGGCAGCGCCGCCAGCGGATAGCGCCCGGCGCGGGCAACTTCGATGGCCCGCGCGTTCAGGTCGGTTGCAAAGATCTGTACCGGATGCGCCGCCCGCCGGCGGTCCATGCGGGCAAACAGGGTCGCCGCCAACGTATAGGCTTCTTCCCCGCTGGCGCAGCCCGGCACCCAGGCGCGGATCACGTCATCCTTTTTCTTGCGGTCCAGCATCGGTTCGATCACCCGGTCGGCCAACGCGTCCCAGACTTCAGGCTCCCGGAAAAAGCGGGTCACGCCGATCAGCAGATCACGGAACAGGTGATGCACCTCTTCGCTGTTGTCGCGCATGTGCGCAACGTAACCTGACAGCGTTTCGAACTGCCCCAGCCCCATGCGGCGCTGGATACGCCGTTCGACCGTGCCTTTCTTGTAGCACCGAAAATCGAAATCGGTCTGCGTGCGCAAGAGGTGCAGCACCTCGTTGAATCCATCCGGCGCGGCCTTGGCCAGCCCCGCCTCCTCTTCCCGCGGTTCGCGCAGGTAGGGATGCTTGATGAACTGCGCCAGCCGGTCGGGCATTTCCGCGACTGGAAGAAGGAAATCGACTAGCCCGGTATTGGCTGCGCTGCGCGGCATGCCGTCGTGCTCGGCTTCTTCGGGGTCCTGCACCATCACCATGCCGCCCGCGGCCTTGATCTCGCGCAGGCCCAGCGTGCCGTCGCTTCCGGTGCCCGAAAGAACGATACCGATCGACTTTTCGCCACGTCCCTCGGCCAGCGACCGAAAGAAATAGTCGATCGCCATCCGCATGCCGCGCTTTTCGACCGGCTCGTCGAGGATCAGACCTTGATCCAGAAGCCGGATGAATTTGCCGGGCGGAATCACGTAGACGGTGTTCGGCGCCAGGCGCATCTCGTTCTCGGCCTGCACCACTGTCATCTTGGTTTGCCGTGCCAGCAGGTCTGCCATCATGCTGGGATGATTGGGATCGAGATGCTGGATCAGGATAAAGGCCGCGCCGGTGTCGTCCGGCATGGAGCGCAGCAGGTTCTTGTACGCCTCCAGCCCGCCAGCAGACGCGCCGATGCCCACGATTGGAAAATCCTTCTTGGCTGGCATCCGTTCTCCTGACCGCAGCACCGCACCTTTGCCGTAATCTTGCACCCGTCCCAATTTATGCAGCCGGATGGCGCTCGAGTCACCCCCGCATCGTTCTCTCCAGTCCGCGCATCCAGGCGAACAGCCCGAACCCGCAGAGCCGTCGCCCCCACCCGGTCAAAATGCCGTCAAGCGTGGACCGCGTCCTTCGATTCGCCGTGATGAACCAGATCGCGCTCGGCCAGGTCGCGCCGCAACAAGGCGACGTTCCGGCGGTGAGATTTGAAGAAAACGTCGAATGCGTCGCCAATCAGGGGAATGCCGCCCAGTACGGCGTCAATGCCGGTATTGAGCGTCATCCGAGCCAGAGCGCGCTTGCGAGCACCAAGACGATGACCTTCGATGATCGTCCAGGCCCCCGGCCCGACAGTCACCAGATCACCGATGCCGGGCACAAGCCCCAGGATCGAATCCCACCCCACCGGGATACCGACGAGCGGCAGCCGGAATTTCGTGTCCAGCGTGTTCGCCATCCGCTCCAGCCGGGCGAGGCGTCGCTCACGATCCGCATGCATCTCGCCGGGCGTGTGACGCGATTGCGCAGGCGACGTTGCCGTTCCCCTGTCACCACCCGGCTCGGACCCTTGAGGCATCGCAACATTCCTTTCGTCGCCACACTCGTCGCGGCGCGGCACTATCACCCGATCAACTTGCGGAAGACCGCAGTTGTTCCAGCGCTTACGGGCGATACTCCAGACAGTACGTTTCAGGAGGTGGCCGGGTCACGAGGTCCTGCCTCTCGGGCGGGGCAGTATCGTTCGAAAACAGGAATGCGGAAGGTCGGCTCCGCGCCAAAGTTGCCTCTCTCGTTAGAAAGGTATGCCTCTCACGGGCCACGTGGCATTCCTCAGCGCTGGAAGCTGCCGTTCAGACATCGTGCAGCGACTGTCGGCTCTCCGCCGATTCTGTGGAAAAACAGCGTGTTGCTTGCGCAGAAAGTCGCGCCCTGAAGAGCGTGCGAGTGCCTTTCTGATCAGGCTTTTCGCGTTTGCTGCGGTGCGGGAAGCATCTTGGCCAGTTTCCTGAGGTTCTGGGCGGTGGCGGCGAGGAGGAATTCGTCGTTTGCGCCACATGGGCCGCGTAATCGGAGCCGTCCCGGTCCGAGGATGCGCTTCAGGTGCGCGAAGAGCATCTCGACCTTCTTCCTCAGCTTCATCGAGATCTCATATTGCTTGGTCTTCGCGATATCCCGGGCGATTTGGCAGGCGTCTTCGTGTTCCTCACGGGTGATGGATCGGAAGTCCATGTTAGGGCAGCAGCGAGGCTTCGAGGGGCAAGCCTGGCAGGTGAGCTTCAGGCCACGGCATTTGGCGACGCCCTTGCCTGTCGGCCTCCGGCTCGGGTCGGAATAGTTTCGGCGAAACTGCTTCAGTTCATGGCCTTCCGGGCAGATGTATTGATTGTTCTCGGCATCCCACTCGAAGTCGGCGCGGGTCCATGTTCCACCGTTGCGCCCGGACTTGTCGAAGACCGGAATGTGCGGGGCGATCTTGCGGTCAACCATGACGTGATCCTCCAAGGAGAAATCGTGGAACAGTGCCGGCTGCGCCTCCTGCCTCGGTCCCATCATCGCCGTTCCTCCCACCCATTGGCGGAATTGAAGCAGCGTGATGCCCACCGATCAAGCGAGAGTTTTTCAACAGAATAAGCCCTTCGCGGACACGTATGATCTATATCTCCGAGCGCCATCGACGGGCCGCGGCGCGGCGATCCGACGGTGGTTCGGCAGCACTTTATCCAGGCCAAATCCGAAACAGGATCGAGTGATGCACCAAGCTTCACCCAATCGCCGGGCCGTGGGGGCGGCCCGGCGATGGCGCGGGGCCTGCGGCCCGTTTCCGCGCCGGGGCTGTAGATCAAACGTCTTATATGTCCGGTCCGAGTCCGTTGCTAGACACTGGTATCGAGCACCCGGCCGGTTAACAGCCGCGAAGCTGCCCGGCCATCGTCAGCCCCTCCCTCGGGCTGGCGATTTGTCTGAGGCCGGGCGCAACGACCCTTCCGAGGATGTATTTCGCAGGCATAAAGTGCTTCAGAATTGCCGTCGGATCGCCACCCCAGGGGCTGACGCTCGCCTCCGTTGTGAACGGCGGAAAGGTCCGCACTGCCGACGCTCACGACCATCGCAGGGAATGACCGCTTCGGCGTAGGTCGCCCTGTCAGAGGCAACGCTTCTGACGGAAAAGGCAGACCTATTTGGTGCTGTTCAGAAGGATTTTGGTGGAGCCTAGCGGGATCGAACCGCTGACCTCCTGCATGCCATGCAGGCGCTCTCCCAGCTGAGCTAAGGCCCCAAACCGATGGTCCGTCGCCGGACCGTCATTTGCCGCCTTCTAGGTAAAGCGGCAGGCGGGATCAAGTGGAAAATCCCGCCCTCTCGCAACTTGGTTCAGCTTTCGTCGTCGTCCGACGCAACGTCCGCGATCTCGTCCAGCGAGACGTTGTCGTCATCGTCGTCGTCTTCCAGAACATCATCGCCCAGGTCGACATCGACATCGTCGTCATCATCCTCGATGACCTCGTCGTCGACCTCGTTACCCTTCATCTTCTTGGTCTCGGCGTCTTCCGCATCCGCGGTGATCGACCGGCTCTTGCCGGAATGCATCTCTACGACCTCGCCCGTGTACGGGCTGACGATCGGATCTTTGTTCAGGTCGTAAAACCGTTTGCCCGTCGTCGGGCATACGCGCTTCACACCCCATTCTTCCTTGGGCATCCTTATCCCCTTCGGTGTCTGTGGACTTGCAGGCATTCGACGTCCCCTGCCATAAGACGTATCAGGTGTCAAAGGCATAAAGTGCGGCGCGGCGCTGCAAGAGGTGAGCGGCATATGGGGCATTATGTTCTGCCCGGCAACCCCCCGGTCGATGTGACCCTGCGCCGCTCGGCGCGGGCGCGGCGGATTTCGCTTAGGGTGTCGGGCGTTGACGGGCGCGTGACGCTGACCATGCCCCCCGGCGTGGCCGAGCGCACCGCGTTGGAATTCGCCAACGAAAAGGCCGCGTGGCTGCGCGCGCAGCTCTCGCGCCAGCCGGACATGACCGAGGTGCGAATCGGCTCGGACCTGCCCGTAGAGGGCCGCCTGCGCCATATCACCCCCGGCTCGGGCCGCCGCATCCAACTGAGCGGCGACACGCTGATGGTGCCCGCCCCGCCCGAGACCGCGCCACGCCGCGTCCAGGCCTGGCTCAAGGCACGCGCCCGCGACCAGCTTGCCGCCGCTTCGGATCATCACGCAAGGGCGATCGGCCGCTCATACGCCCGCCTCACCCTGCGTGACACCCGTTCGCGCTGGGGGTCCTGCACCCATGATGCCGGGCTCATGTATTCCTGGCGACTGATCCTCGCCCCGCGCGAGGTGCTCGATTACGTCGCCGCCCACGAGATCGCGCATCTTGTCGAGATGAACCATTCGCGCGCCTTCTGGGAGATCGTCGCACGGCTTTGCCCCGGCTATGAGGCCCCCCGCCGCTGGCTGCGGGAAAACGGCGCGGAACTGCATCGCTACCGCTTCGAGTGATGCGACGGGATTGACCGCGGACCAATCCGTGATCACAAATGCGCCATGAACTTTCCGCCGCGTTCCGAAGCCGGGCTTGTCCCGGCCCCCGGCACCGCCCCGACCGGGTCGGCCCATGATCGCGTTTATCGCGGTCTTCGCAGCCGCATCATGCATGGCGAGCTGCGCCCCGGACAGGCCCTGACCCTGCGCGGCGTCGGTGCCGAGTACAACGTTTCGATGACCCCCGCCCGCGAGGCCGTGCGCCGTCTCTCCGCCGAGGGCGCCCTGACGGTCAGCAGCTCGGGCCGCCTTGCCGCGCCCGAGCTTGGCAATGAACGGATCGAGGAGTTGGCCGCCCTGCGCGCCCTGATCGAGGTCGAACTGGCCAGCCGCGCCCTGCCCCGCGCACACATGGCCCTGATCGACCGCCTGCAATCCATCAACGCTCGGATCACCGATCACATCGCCCACCAGGACGCGGTCGGCTACATCCGCTCGAACCTCGAATTCCACCGCACGCTCTACCTGCGCGCCCAGGCCCCCGCGATGTTGGCCATGGCCGAGACCGTCTGGCTGCAACTGGGCCCCACCATGCGCGCGCTCTACGGCAAGCTGCAACAAAAGGAACCGCCGCGCTATCACCGCCTGATCATCTCGGCGCTCAAGGCCGGGGACGAGCCGGGCCTGCGCCTCGCCGTGCGCTCGGACGTGACGCAGGGGCTGAAGATGCTGCTGGCCTGACGACGCCTCTGGATGCCCGCGCTCGCCGGCCTATCTCCGGCCCATGACTGCGAACACCCGCAACAAGCAAGAGATTTACGACGCCGCCGCCACAGCGTGGTGGTCGGACGAGTTGCGCTGGGTGCGCACGCTCAAGAACCTCGTGCCCGCCCGCCTGAAATTCTTTGACCGGCATTTCGACTGGGCGGGTAAACGCGTGCTCGACCTTGGTTGCGCGGGCGGTTTCATGGCCGAGGCAATGGCGCAGCGCGGCGCGCAGGTCACCGGCATCGACCCCGCGAAAGAGGCCATCGCCGCGGCCCGCAGCCATGCCGCGCAATCGGGCCTCGACATCCGCTATGACACCGGCATGGGCGAGGCGCTGCCCTATGACGATGCGGCCTTCGATGCGGTCGTCTGCGTCGACGTGCTGGAGCATGTCTCGGACCTGGAGCAGGTCCTGCAAGGGGTCGCCCGCGTCCTGAAACCCGGCGGTCTGTTCTTCTACGACACGATCAACCGCAATGTCGTCGCCCGGCTGGCCACCATCACCGTGGCCGAGGACCTGCTTGGCCTCTTGCCCAAGGGCACCCACGATCCCGCGATGTACATCAAGCCCGGCGAGCTGGAGGACGGGCTGCGACAGGCCGGGCTGACCCCCGGCAAGATGGCCGGTCTCGGCCCCACCGGCCTGAATCGAAAGCTGGACTTCACTTTCGGCGTGCTGCCGTTCAGACAGGTGATCTATATCGGCACCGCACGAAAACCGGAGAAGGTCACATGACGATCCTCGCCCTGCTTCTGACCGCGCTGCTGTTCGGCGGCATGACACTCTATTCCTTCGGCTTCGCCGCCTTCGTCCTGCGCGCCCTGCCGGAAGAAACGGCGCGCCCGCTGATCCGCCGCGCCTTTCCGCATTTCTACCTGTTCGTGCTGGGCACGTCCGGCCTTGCCGCCCTCTGCGCGGCCTTCGCCGACCTGCTGTCCATGGCAATTCTCGTGGTCATAGCGCTCACCACGCTCTATGCGCGCCAGTCCCTGATGCCGCGGATCAACGCCGCGACCGATGCCGGGCACTCAAAGCGGTTCAAGTTGCTGCACCTTGCGTCGGTGATGATCACGCTGGCCCATATCGCGGGCGCGGCCTGGGCGCTCATACGGCTGGGAGTCACCCTTTAGGCGGCCAGCCCCTTCGCCCCCATCTTCAGGAACTTCTCGCGCCGGTCGCGGACCAGTTCTTCGCGCGACAGGTCCTTCAGCCCGCCGAGCATAGACCCGATCGCATCTCCGACCGAGGCCATCGCCCCCGTCGGATCGCGATGCGCCCCGCCCTTGGGCTCGTCAATCACGCGGTCGATCACACCCAGCTTGATCAGGTCCTGCGCGGTCAGGCGCAGCGCTTCGGCCGCCTCGCGCATCTTCTCGGAATCCTTCCACAGGATGCTGGCGCAGCCCTCGGGGCTGATGACCGAGTAGACGGAATGCTCCAGCATCGCCACCCGGTTGGCCGAGGCAAAGGCGACCGCCCCCCCCGATCCGCCTTCGCCGATGATCACGCTGACCAGCGGCACACCGGCCTTCAGGCACATCTCGGTCGCGCGCGCAATCGCCTCGCTCTGCCCGCGCTCCTCTGCCCCCTTGCCGGGATAGGCGCCGGGCGTGTCGACCAGCGTGATGACCGGCAGATCGAAACGGTCCGCCATGTCCATCAGCCGGATCGCCTTGCGATAGCCCTCGGGCCGCGCCATGCCGAAATTCCGCTCGATCCGGGACTTGGTGTCGTTGCCTTTCTCGTGGCCGATCACCACCACCGGGGTGTCGCGGAACCGGGCCAGACCGCCCATCACCGCTTGGTCGTCGGCGAAATTCCGGTCACCGGCCAGCGGCGTGTATTCCTCGAACAGGGCCTCGATGTAATCCTTGCAATGGGGCCGGTTCGGGTGCCGCGCCACCTGGCATTTCCGCCACGGCGTCAGGTCCTTGTAAAGGTCGGTCAGCATGGTGGCCGCCTTGCGGTCCAGCGCCCCGGCCTCGTCCTCGACATCCATGCCCTCGGTCGTCCGCGCCATCGCCCGCAGCTCTTCGGCCTTGCCTTCGATTTCCGCGAGGGATTTCTCAAAGTCGAGGTAATTGGTCATGCCCATGCTCCTGTTTGGCCAACGGGATATATGGAAATGGCCGGAGGGTTCAACAGACTTCGCAAGTTCCGGCTTGCGCGAATCCCGAAAGTGGAATTTATTCCCATTTATGGAATCATCGCTCGCCACACCGCCCCCGCTGGCCAGACACATCCGCGACCTGCGCCAGTCGCGCAACCTCACGCTCGCGGATCTGGCCGCCGCCAGCACCATCAGCCGCGCCAGCCTCTCGCGGATCGAAAATGGCGAGGTCAGCCCCACGGCCGACACGCTCGCCAAGCTCTCGACCGCCCTGCGCCTGCCGATCTCGCATCTGATCTCGCCGCTGGAAAGCCGCTTTCAGGCGCTGGTGCCTCGCGATGCCCAGCCGGTCTACCACGATGCCAGCCACGGCTTTCACCGCCGCAACGTCTCACCTCCCAGCGCCGATCTGCAAATCGAACTGGTCGAGGCCACGCTGGAACCCGACGCGCACATTTCCTACGACCACCCCAGTGTGCCGGGCCACGAACATCATTTCGTGCTGCTGGAAGGGACGTTGCACATCACCGTCGACGGCGGGACCCACAGCCTCGGGCCCGGCGACTGTCTGCGCTACCGCCTTCACGGCGTCTCGGAATTTCGCGCCGGACCGGACGGCGCCCGCTACCTTCTGGCGCTCGCATGACCGCGCCCCGGATTACCGCGCTGACCGGCCCCGCGCTACAGCAAAACCTCGATGACCTCGCCCGCCTGCTGATCGACACTGTGGCCGATGGCGCCGCCGTCAGCTTTCTGCACCCGCTCGCCCCCGAGACGGCCAGCGCCTTCTGGCGCGACAATGTCTTTCCGCATGTGACGGCCAACGCCCGCAGCCTGTTCGCCGCCCACCTTGGCGACACGCTTGCCGGAACGGTCCAGCTGATCACCGCCATGCCCCAAAACCAGCCGCACCGGGCCGAGATCGCCAAGATGATGGTCCATCCCATCGCCCGCCGCCGCGGCCTGGGGCGTATGCTGCTTTCCGCCGCGCTGGACCACGCCCGCACCCTGGGCAAGACCAACGTCACCCTCGACACCCGCAGCGGCGACGTCTCGCAATCGCTTTACGCGTCCGTGGGTTTCGAGGTGGCGGGCATCATCCCCGACTTCGCCCTCGATCCCGACGGGCGCACGCTGCATTCCACAACCTACATGTTCAAACGGCTTTAGCCGCCCGCCACGTCCAGCACCGCTCGCAGCGCCAACTCCGGCGAGCTCAGGACGGGTACACCCAGATCCTCCAGCCGCGCCGCCGCGCCCGCCATCGAGGCTTGCGCCAACACCACCACCGCCACGTCGCCCTGCGCGGCCACGGCCTGCCGCACCTCGCCGGCGATCACGGCCTCAAAGGCGTCCGTCT
Organism: Roseovarius sp. THAF27; assembly: GCF_009363655.1. Classification (NCBI taxonomy): domain Bacteria; kingdom Pseudomonadati; phylum Pseudomonadota; class Alphaproteobacteria; order Rhodobacterales; family Roseobacteraceae; genus Roseovarius; species Roseovarius sp. THAF27. Next base: position 148,146 of record NZ_CP045393.1, on the reverse strand, counting down.
CGCCCGCCTCGAACAGCGGCCAGTATTGCGGCATCGGCAGGGGATAAACCTTCTGCGGCGTGCCGCCCTCGGCCAGCGCCCGCTCCAAAAGGGCAAGGCTGGGCGCATAGGTACTCTCCAGACAGAACGCCATCAGAACCGGCCCTTGGGCGTGCGCCGCCGCCCGCATCATCGGCCAGTCCACGCGCATCGCTCCTGCGCTCTCGGCCACCGGCCCCAGCGTCGTGCAAGTACACAGCACCGGCCCCTGCGCCCGCGCAACGACGCCTGCGATCTCTTCCTCCAGCGCCGCTGCGCTGCCGTCCTGCGCCCGCTGCAACCAACGCGGTCGCACCACGTGGCGTAACTCCGCGTCCGGTGAAATCTGGTCACGCAAATCATCGAACCGCGACCGGTGCACTTCGGCCGTATGAAGCAAGGTAACCGTCATGCCCGCCGTCATCGCAGCATACCCGGCACGGCGCAAGTCCGGACTATCCCGCGCCCTGCTGTGCCAACACCAAGACCAGCGTCAGAACCAGCAAGGCCGCCATCACCCTGTTGAATACCCGCAACCGTTTCGGGCTGTTCAGAAAGCGGCGCATCTGCTGGCCCAGAACCGTCCAGCTTGTGGTGCTGACGACCGACACGACCACATAGACCCCGGCCACCCACAAGACCGCGCCAAGGTCCCGGCTCGTTGCGTAAAGCGTGATCGCCGACAGCGCCATGCTCCACGCCTTCGGGTTGACCCACTGGAAAGCGGCCGATTGCAGAAAGGTCAGCGGCTTGCCTTCCGTCTCGGCCTCCCTCGGCGGGGCGGCATTGGCGATCTTCCACGCCAGGTACAGCAGATACGCAACGCTCAGCACCATTAAGATCGTATAGGCCGGCGGCCACAGGTCGAACAGCTGCATAACTCCCAGCCCCACCAGTACGATCATGCAGGGAAATCCCAGCGTGATGCCCAGCATGTGCGGCACGGTCCGGCGAAAACCGAAATTCGCGCCCGAGGCCATCAGCATCAGGTTGTTGGGCCCCGGCGTGATCACCGTTGTGAAAGCAAAGCCGGTAAGGAGGATCAGTAGCTGGAACGTCATGAACGCAACATATGGCGTAAGTAGCGCAGTGAAATTGCGTTCCTTTGCGCAAAAATCTCTTTTGTGCAATTAATCGCACCCATGGATCATATAAACGACAAAATATTGCACGCACTCCAGCGGGACGGCCGGATCAGCAACCTCGATCTCGCCGAACGAGTCGGCCTGTCCCCCTCCGCCTGCCTGCGGCGGGTGCAGGATCTCGAACGCCGCGGCATCATCACCGGCTTCCGCGCCGTGCTCGACCGCTCCAAGCTGGGCGTCGGCTTCATCGCCTATGCCACGGTCGGCCTGAACTCCCACACAAAGGACAGCCAGGTCGCCTTCGAACGCGCCATGGCCGCGGCACCCGAGGTGGTGGAGTGCCACAACATCACCGGCTCGGTCGAATACCTTCTGCGTATCGAGGTCGCCGATCTGCCCGCCTACAAGGCGTTCCACACCGATGTCATCGGCACCCTGCCGCAGGTCAACGCGATCACCTCTTTCGTGGTGATGGGCTCACCCAAGGACATGCGCGCCTGAAGCTTTTCACCTGCGTCTCGCGGGCAAGCTGCACATCAGTTTTATTGCGAAACGCTTTAACCGTCCTGCCGGGCCACCCGCCGGATCGCCAGCAGGGTCAGCGGCGGGCCCACGATCTCGAACACCACCGTGCTGGCGATGGTCAGCGCCATGATCGTGCCCGACCAGTCGGGCAGCGCCTCGCCCGCGACCAGCGCGATGCCCACAGCAACACCCGCCTGCGGCAACAGCGCAGGGCCGTACCACCGCCGCTCCGCCGCGCTGGCCCCGGCCAGCCAGCCGCCGGCAAAACTGCCCAGGACACGGGCCAGCATTCGCAGGCCAAGGTAAAGCACCCCGGCCCAGCCCAGCGCCTTCAGGGCCTCCACCTCCAGCGTCGCCCCCGCCAACAGGAAGAACAGGATCATGAACGGCCACTGCACGTGTTCGATCTCGTGGAAGGCCCGTTCGTGGTGCTGCGCAAAGTTCACCACCACGGCCCCGGCCGTCATCCCCGCGATCAGGAACGACACCTCCAGCCACAGGGCCAGCCCCGCGGTCAGGAACACGATCCCGATCGCCTCGGCCTGCTGCGGCTCTCCCGGCGTCAGCCGTCCGGTCAACAGCGCCGCCGGCAGGCCCAGCGCCACGCCCAGCGCGACGCCGCCCAGGATGTCATGCGCCGCGCCCGCCAGCATCTCGCCCAGGCCGCTGGATTGCGACACCAGCGACAGGACCAGGCTGAACAGGATCAGGCCCCAGACATCGTCTATGGCGACGATCCCCTTCAACGTCTCGGTGAACCCAATCTTCACACCCGCCTGCCGGATCACGTCGGTCATCGCCGCGGGGTCGGTCGCCGTGGCGATCGCCCCCAGCACCAGCGCCAGGCGCCAGTCCACTCCGATTGCTGTCAGACCGCCCGCCACCACCAGCGCGGTCCCGCCCGCGATGGCCACCGACAACATCAGGATCGCCCGCCCGTGCCGCGCCAGCGTCTCGCGTGTCAGCGTCCCTCCCAGCAGGAAGGCGACCATCGTCAACGCCACGATCGACAGGATCTCGAACCATGCGATCAGGTCGCCCGGGATCAGGTCCAGCCCGGCCTGTCCGGCAACAAGCCCCAGAAGCAACAGCATCGTCACCCGAGGCAGGCGCGTGAACCGGCCCGCCTGGTCCGCCGCCAGCCCGGCCAGGAACAGCACACCCAACGCCATTAGAAGTTCCGCGATTTCCATGGCCTCACCCTGCCCGGTTGCAAGCGCAGGTTTCCTTGATCGGCATCAACTCACCACCACGAAAAACGCCCGGCACGGGTGGCCGGGCGTTTCGCGGTATTCCTGGCCGTCAGACGCGCCCCTTCCAGGGCACCAGCCATTTTTCCAGCATCCGGATGCCCACGTCGATCAGGAACCCGATGATTCCGATCAGGATGATCCCGACGATCACGATATCGGTCAGCTGGAACTTCGACGCGACCATGATCATCATGCCAAGGCCCCGCTCGGCGGCTACCAGTTCGGCGGCCACCACCGTGCCCCAGCAGACCCCCATGGCCACCCGTGCACCGGTGAAAATCTCCGGCAGGCTGTTGGGAATGATCACCTTGGTCAGCACTTGCAACTTGCTCGCGCCCAGCGAATAGGCCGCGTGGACCTTGGAAATCGCCACGCCCGACACGCCGGCCCGCGCCGCAATCGCCATGATCCAGAGCGCCGCCAGGAACAGCAGGATCACCTTGGACTGCTCGCCGATGCCGAACCAGATGATCATCAGCGGGATCAGCGCAAGCGGCGGCACCGGCCGCATGAACTCCACGATCGGGTCGAACCAGCCACGGGCCCAGTTGGTCAGCCCCATCGCATAGCCCAGGGGTATCCCCACCAGCGCGCCGAAGAAAAAGCCCAGCAGAACCCGCTGCAGCGAGATCCACGTATGCTGCCAAAGCGTGTAGTTGCGATATCCTTCCTCGTTCAGCTCAAAGAACCTGTCCACCGTGACCTCGGGCGCGGGCAGGTAAAGCCGCTGCATGCGGTTGCCGGTCGAGGGCGAGAAGGTCGGCGTGCCCTTGTCGGTCAGCCCCACCGTGCCCTCGGGCAACTGGATCATCTCGCCCGCCTGCACCTCGGTGCCATTGAGCGCGGTCACGACCGCATCGTCGCTCCGGCCCAGTTCGTCATTGCCCAGGACATTGATCACCTTGTAGCCGTATCGCGGCACCACGATGCTGTCGTTCTTGGCAAACCCGTCGCCCGGCTCCACCTCGGGCGCGGCCGGGATGCGGCCCGGATTGCCCTCGGCATCCACCGTCTGGCTGATATCCTCGCGGTAGACCAGCACCGTTACCTCGGCATCGTCCGCCCGTCCGTCCGGCAACGTGGAGGTATAGGTGAACGTGACCTCACCCAGATACGGCGACGAGGCCTGCGGCAACGGCAGGCTCGAATTGGTAAAGGCCACCCACAGCAGGAAGATCGTGATCACCGACAGCACACTGGCCGCCCGGTTCGGGCGCACGGCGCTTTCATCGCCAAAGGTGACCGTCTTCAGCGCAGTGAAATCGGCCCGCGCAAAAAACGCCCGGTACAGCGCCGAAACCGCGAGATACGCGACAAAGAACGCGGCGACATAAAGCGCGAGAACGATGAACCCGGTCATGCGCTTTCCTCCACCCGGCCCATGATCTCTTCTTCCATGTTCCAGATCATCTCGAGAATCTCTTCGCGACGCTCAGAAAACTCGGGATGTTTCTTCACCTCGCGCAGATCCTTGCCCACGCCCAGGTCGGCAAAGGGCAGGCGGTATTCCTTGTGGATGCGCCCCGGCCGCGGCGCCATCACCAAGAGCCGCTCGCCCAACAGCAGCGCCTCTTCCACCGAGTGGGTGATCAGGATGATCGTCTTGCCGGTTTCCTTCCACAGCTTCAGCACAAGCCCCTGCATCTTTTCGCGCGTCAGCGCATCCAGTGCGCCCAGCGGCTCGTCCATCAGGATCACGTCGGGGTCGTTGGCCAGGCACCGCGCCAGCGCCACGCGCTGCTGCATCCCGCCCGACAGCTCGTAAATCGCCTTTTCCTTGAAATCCTTCAGGCCGACCACATCCAGCAGGTGGTTGACCGTCGGCATGTACTTGGACTTGCTCTCGCCTTTCATCCGGGGGCCGAAGCTCACGTTGTCGCGCACGCTCATCCATTCGAACAGCGCGCCTTGCTGAAACACCATGCCGCGTTCCGCATCGGGGCCGGTCACCTTGTGATCGTTCAGCGTGATCTTGCCCTCGGTCGGCGCCAGAAACCCCGCCACGATGTTCAAAAGCGTGGTCTTGCCACAGCCTGACGGCCCCAGCACGCTCATCAACTCGCCGCTCTGCAACTCCAGCGAGACGTCCTTGAGCGCCTGCACATGGCCGCCATTCGGCAGATCGAAGCGCATGGAAATATTGTCGATCTTCAATGTCGACATGCCTGCCCCCTTCGTTTCGAGATTTTGTAGTGGTATCGGGAGCCGCGGGCCAACTGTGCGGCCCGCGGTCTGTCCTTTGCGAACCGCCTTATTGCACCGCTTCCAGCGGGCCGGTGTTCACGTTCGTCTCGTAAGAGGCCTTGGCCGCGTCGATCGAACCAGATTCCACAAAGACGTTCGCGACACCCAGCATGAATTCCTGCGCGCCGCCGCCCAGCCACTTCTCGGTCAGTTGCTCGTCGACCGGCGGAAAGACGAAGGTTTCGATGGTGGCCATCGTGTCTTCTTCGGACATGCCCGCATCTTCGGCGATCACCGGTAGCATCTTGTCGTGGTTGGCCTCGTCCGCCCACATGGCGTTGGCGTCCGCCGTCACCTTGAGAAAGCTCGACACCACGTCCGGGTTCTCGGCGATGAACGATGCCGGGCCCGATGTCACGTCGAACACAAGGATGCCCAGCTCTTCCTTCTCGGCGCCTGACAGCAGGACGTTGCCGCTTTCCTTCATGCGGCGCAGCGCACCGCCCCAGCCACACGCCATGTCGACGGCACCCTGCGCCAGCGCGGCCTGCCCTTCGGCGGGGGCCATGTCGACGACCGTCAGGCTGTCCAGCGACACGCCGAAATGGTCCATCTGCTTCAGAAAGCCGTAATGCGCCGCGGTGCCAAGCGGCACGGCGACCTTCTTGCCGGCCAGTTCGCCCGCGCTGTCCTTGTCGATTTCCAGCGCCGCCGACACGACGCAGTTGTCGTTGTCCGAATAGGACACCGCCACGTCGACGATCTGAAGGTCCTGGCCGGCGCTGGTGGCCACCACGAAGGGCGGCACGCCCTGACTCACGCTCAACTGCACGTCGCCCGAGGCCATCGCGGCGCTCATCGCCGTGCCGGTGTCGAAGCTGACCCAGTTCACGGTCATGCCCATCGCCTCGTCATACATGCCTTCGGCCTTGGCATACTGGAATGGCATCGGCCATTCGAGGAAGTAACCGACCGTGATGTCCTGCGCCGAAGCGGATGCCCCGGCCAGAAGCGCCGCGCCGGTGGTGGCGGCCATGAATTTCGACTTGAGTGTCATTTTTCCTTATCTCCCTGGAGTGTCGTTTCTTTTTCGTTGCGCCATCCTTGCGGGGGCGTCGTGAGCCGCACGGCAGAAACCATATCGCCACGCTGCCCCCGATGGCAGATGCGGCCTCATCCGAGCCGAATTTACGATTCCGATCAATGATTTTGTCTGGCTGGAGGCACTTCTTCCACCTTTCCGAACCGAAGTTTCGGGAAAACTGTCTCAGAAATCAGCAGAATAGCACGAAATCGCCATCACTCTGGACGCAAAGCACAATTTCCTGGACTTAAACAATGACCCCACCTGGCCCTATCGACAGTCGCGGTTTCAAGGCTGATTATACGGCAATCGCACGCACGTGCACCTACGCGCCCCCGGCCGCCGCGCCGGGCCTGACTTGATGGAGTTTGAGATGGATGGCAACCTGCTGAATGATATCGACAAAGTCGTGGACGCCGACCGCGCTCATGTCTGGCACCACCTGGTTCAACACCAGCCGTTCCAGACCGGCGCCCCCAAGATCATCGTCGAGGGCAAGGGCATGCGCGTCTGGGACCAGCACGGTAAGGAACATATCGACGCCGTCTCGGGCGGGGTCTGGACGGTGAACGTCGGCTATGGCCGCGAGCGCATCGCCAACGCCATCCGCGACCAGCTGATCAAGCTGCCCTATTTTGCCGGATCCGCCGGCTCGATCCCCGGCGCGCTCTTCTCGGAAAAGCTGATTTCCAAGATGCCGGGCATGAGCCGGGTCTATTTCACCAACTCCGGGTCCGAGGCGAACGAGAAAGCCTTCAAGATGGTCCGCCAGATCGCGCACAAGCGCTATGGCGGCAAGAAGTACAAGATCCTCTACCGCGAGCGCGACTACCACGGCTCCACCATCGGCACTATGTCGGCGGGCGGCCAGGACGAGCGCAACGCGCAATACGGCCCCTTCGCGCCCGGTTTCGTGCGTGTGCCGCACTGCCTGGAGTATCGCGCCCAGTGGGACCTGACCGGCGAGGAGTACGGCATCGCCGCGGCCAACGCGATCGAGGAAGTAATCCTTGCCGAAGGCCCGGACACCGTCGGCGCGCTTTGCCTTGAACCTGTCACCGCCGGCGGCGGTGTCATCACCCCGCCCGAAGGCTACTGGCCCCGCGTGCAGGAGATCTGCCGCAAGTACGACATCCTGCTGCATATTGACGAGGTCGTCTGCGGCGTGGGCCGCACCGGCACCCATTGGTTCGGATACCAGCATTACGGAGTCGAGCCCGATTTCGTGACCATGGCCAAGGGCGTCGCCTCGGGCTATGCCGCCATTGCCTGCTGCGTGACGAACGAAAAGGTCTTCGACATGTTCAAGGACGATGTAGAGGATCCGCTCAACTACTTCCGCGACATCTCGACCTTCGGTGGCTGCACCGCCGGCCCCGCCGCCGCGCTGGAAAACGTCGCCATCATCGAAGAAGAAGGCCTGCTCGAGAACACCACGAAGATGGGCGACTACATGACGGACCAGCTGAACGCTCTGGCCGACAAGCACGCCGTCATCGGGCAGGTGCGTGGCAAGGGCCTCTTCCTCGGCGCCGAGCTGGTCTCCGACCGCGCCAGCAAAGAGCCTGTGCCCGAGAAACAGGCCCAGGCCGTCGTCGCCGACTGCATGGCGCAGGGCACGATCATCGGCGTGACGAACCGCTCGATCCCGGGCTTCAACAACACGCTGTGTTTCTCTCCCGCGCTGATTTCGACCAAGGACGACATCGACCAGATCGTCGCCTCGGTCGATGAGGCCCTGGGCCGCGTCTTCGGCTGAACGCAAGCCTTGCAACGCAAACGCCCCGCCGGGTCCTCCGGCGGGGCGCTTTGTTTCAGGACCAGATTATTCGCAGAATAATCTGCGCCGGCGTCACGCCGCGTTGGGCAGGATCACGATCTCGACGCGGCGGTTCTGCGCCTTGCCATCCTCGGTCAGGTTCGACGCCACCGGCGCGTCCTCGCCGCGACCGAACGCGTCGATCCGGCTGAAGGCCACGCCACCGTTCATCAGCACGTCCGCCACGGCATTGGCGCGCCGCTCGGACAGCGCCTGGTTGTGCTCGGCCCCGCCGGAATTGTCCGTGTGGCCGACGATCTGCACCCGACTGTCGGGGTAATCCTGCAGGTTCTGCGCCACCGCAGACAGGTCGCTGCGCAGGCCCGGACGTACCGCCGCGCTGTCCACGTCGAACAGAATATCCTGCGGCAACGTCACGATCAGGCGGTCGCCGGTGTTCTGGATATCGACATTGTCATTGCCGATGTTGTTGCGAAGCTCGGCTTCCTGCCGGTCCAGCATGTTGCCGGCCACGGCACCGCCCGCCGCGCCGACAGCGCCGCCAATCAGCGCGCCCTTGACCTTCTTGTCGGCGACAAGCGCGCCCGCGCCCGCCCCGATCAGGCCGCCCAGCAGCGCACCCTGCTTGGCCTTCTGGTTGCGGTCGACAGCGGTGTCGTCAAGGTAGGCCGGGCTGGTGCAGGCCGTGGCCCCCAACATCGACAAACCCGCAATAAGGGTGACTGTTTTTTGTGAAATGCTCATCCTGATGCCTCATGTTCCAAGCGCCCGTTTGCCGGGTCTGACATCGATTCTAAGCAATTTACGACCAAGGCCCAAGCGTTTTTTACGGGGAAACCGGCGGCGATCCGCGCAGAACCGCCGCGCCCGCCGCCCGGCGGCGGCAGAAAATGCGCTCACCCGGCCTCGGCCCGCGCACTTTCCCATGCCAGGATCGCGCGTTTGACAGGCAGACCCCAGTGATACCCGCCAAGCCCGCCCGACTTGCGCAGCGCCCTGTGGCACGGGATCAGGAAACTCACCGGGTTGCGCCCCACAGCGGTGCCCACGGCGCGCACGGCCCTCGGGTTTCCGATGGCCTGCGCGATTTCCGAATAGGTCGTCACGTGGCCCGACGGGATCTGCATCAAGGCCTCCCAAACCTTGATCTGGAACGGCGCCCCGATCATGTAGAGCGGCACTTTTTCTGCCGTCTGGTCGCCCGCGCCGAAGGCCTGCAACACCCACGGGCGCAGCATCATCGGGTCCTCCACGAATTCCGCGTTCGGCCAGCGCGAGATCATGTCCCCCATCGCCGCCTCCTCGCCCGTTTCGCTGGCAAACCCGATGCCGCAGATGCCCTTCTCGGTGCCCATCACCAGCGCCAGTCCGAAGGGGCTGTCGAACCACCCCCACGTGATCTTCAGCCCCTCGCCCCGCCGCGCAAACTCGCCCGGGCTCATAGCCTCCCACCGCAGGAACAGGTCATGCAGCCGCCCGGTGCCCGACAGACCCAGCTCATGCGCGGTGTCCAGCGTCGTGAACCGCCCGGCCAGCAGATCCTTGGCCTGGCCCAGCGCCAGGTATTGCTGGTACCGTTTGGGGCTCACGCCCACCCATTGCGTGAACAGCCGCTGGAAATGCGCGGGGCTCATGTTCATGTCGCGGGCAAGGTCCGCCAGGCGCACACCCGGCCCGCCCGCGTCGATCAGGTCGATCGCCCGGCGCATGACATTGAAATGATACCCGTCGCGGATTTCGGTGTTGATTTCGGCGCTCATGACGGCTCTCCATTCGATATACGGAATGTAGTCGCACACCCGCATCGCCGCGACCCGAATGTTGCGCATCCCGACCAAAGCGGGCACAAGGTAAACCATGGCCAAGCAACTCGACTACCACACGATCCGCGAGATCTTCACCCGGTTCCAGGAGTCGTCTCCCGAACCCAAGGGCGAGCTCGACCACGTGAACGCCTACACGCTTCTCGTGGCCGTGGCGCTCTCGGCGCAGGCGACCGATGCGGGGGTCAACCGCGCCACGCGCGAGCTGTTCAAGATCGCCGACACCCCGCAGAAGATGCTGGACCTGGGCGAGGAAGAGCTGATCGAGCATATCAAGACCATCGGCCTTTACCGCAACAAGGCCAAAAACGTGATGAAGCTGTCGCGCATCCTGATCGACAAGTTCGACGGCGAGGTGCCCAATTCCCGTGCCGCGCTGCAATCGCTGCCCGGCGTCGGGCGCAAGACGGCCAACGTCGTGCTGAACATGTGGTGGAGCTATCCCGCACAGGCGGTCGACACGCATATCTTCCGGGTCGGCAACCGCACGGGCATCGCCCCGGGCAAGGATGTGGACGCGGTCGAACGCGCCATCGAGGACCACGTGCCGGTGGATTTCCAGCAGCACGCCCACCACTGGCTGATCCTGCACGGCCGCTACCACTGCAAGGCGCGCGCCCCGATGTGCCGGTCCTGCATCATCCGCGACCTCTGCCAGTTCGAGGAAAAGACCATATGAGCAAGTACCAGGCCGTGGGTATCGGCAACGCCGTCGTCGACGTGTTCTCGCAGGCCGATGACGGGTTTCTGTCCCGCATGGGCATCGAAAAGGGCATCATGCAGCTGATTGAGCAGGACCGGGCCGAACACCTTTACGACAACATGCAGAACCGCACCCAGATGGCGGGCGGCTCGGTGGCCAACACCATCGCCGGGCTGGGGGCCCTGGGCCTCTCCACCGCCTTTATCGGACGCGTGGCCGACGACGCCCTGGGGCGCGACTATGCGCGGGAAATGTCGGATGTCGGAACCGACTTCGTGAACGCGCCGGCCAGCGAAGGCGAACTGCCGACCTCCCGCTCGATGATCTTCGTCTCGCCGGACGGCGAGCGCTCGATGAACACCTATCTCGGCATTTCGACCGAACTTGGCCCCGATGACGTCGACGACGCGGTCGCGGGCAATGCGGGCCTGCTCTTTCTCGAAGGTTACCTCTTCGACAAGGACAAGGGCAAAGCGGCCTTCCTCGCCGCCGCGCGCGCCTGCCGCGACGGCGGCGGCATGGCCGGCATCACCCTGTCGGACCCGTTCTGCGTCGACCGCCACCGTGCCGACTTCCGCAAGCTGGTGACCGAACTGGACTACGTGATCGGCAACGAACACGAATGGTGCGCGCTCTACAAGACCGACGACCTTGGCACCGCGCTGGAACAGGCGGCCTCGGAAAGCGGCCTGATTGTCTGCACCCGCTCGGGCCGGGACGTGGTGATCGTGCGCGGCGAAGACACCGTGACCGTCCCCGTCGATGAAATCACCCCGGTCGACACGACCGGCGCGGGCGATCAGTTTGCTGCAGGCTTTCTCTATGGCCTGGCCACCGGCGCGTCGCTGGAAGTGGCCGGGCGCATGGGCTGCATTGCGGGCGCGGAGGTGATCAGCCACTACGGCGCCCGGCCAGAGGCGGACGTGAAGGCGATGTTTAGGGCCGAAGGGCTGGTCTGAGAAAGGCCATTTTCTTGAAGAAAGAAAATGGTCCGGAAAATCCTGGATTTTCCGCGCCGGTTGCGACGGGCCGCGCGTTCGACACGCGGCCGCCCGAAAGGCCGGCGTCAGGCCAGTCGAGTATTTTCAGCAAGAAGAAGCCATGGATGCGCTTCCGGGCCGGGCGTCGTTCGGCACGGCGCCGATGCAGACCCGAGACCCGGATGCGACTTTTCCTTGCACGGTCATCGGCTCTCCAGCCTGTACCGCAGTCCGATCGTGCCGCGGCTTCGTTAAAATACCGTTCCCGGCTTTTTCTTGCCGCAAATACTCAGATCACCGCGCTCGCCATCTTGTCGAGGGTCGGGCGAAAGCGTCACGCCCGCCATATGCCCGAGGAGGAGGCACGACGACGAGACAGACCTGCGCGCGCGGCACGCGCGCCCCGCCTAGGCGCCCAGCTTGGCGTGGACCTCGTCCAGGTCGATCTCGCCGATGGGCATCTTGTTCGACGGATCGTCGAAATCGTATTTGAACAGTTCGAAATCGCGGTGATAGATTTCCTTCACCAGGTGCATCGACAGGTCGTCGAAATAGTCCTCGACCGGGTGCGCCCGTTTCGGCCCGTGCCCTTCGCTCTCGTTGAAACGCGGGATCGTCTTCAGGTCCACCTTCTTCGGCGTCCGGGTCGCCTTCAGGACATCCGCCATCCCGTCGTTGAACTGCTCCGTCCAGAAGATCCTGTCATAGGTGCCGCCGTTCACGATGAAGGTCGACACGTGCCCCGACATCGACGACCAGTGAATGTCCGGTTCCATCGGGCGTTTCCAGCGGATGGTATCGCGGGTGAACAGCAGGAACCGCCGGAAGCTCTTGATCTGGTCGAACTCCTGCTTGCCGTCCTCGCCGCCCACCTCGATGCCGTATTTCTGGATCAACAGGGGCACCAGCTTGCCGCGGTACCGCTTGCCGTTGCGCTGGATGCCGCAGATCTTGTCGAAGAACGACGACAGGATGCGGGTATAGGGGTTGCGCACGCAGGTGAACGCGTAAGACGTGTGCGTGCGCACGTTGGCCTTGATCAGCGGCTGGCTTTCGTCGCGGGCCCATTTGTGCAGGCCATCCGTGGCGTCGTGGATGTCACCGTCAAAGAATTCCCCATGGTCCGAGAAATACATGATCTGCCCAATGGTCGAGCAGGCGCATTTCGGCACCACGCGATAGACCATGCTCTCGCTTTCCGTCATCCATGTACCGGGAAAGCCCATTCGCCTGCCTCCAACCCCGCTGCTTTGGTTTTCTCGGGTCAAGTCGTGTTTAACCCGTTAAAAAAACCAAAGAAAGCCTGTTTATTCAACGGACGTTCACCTCTATCACTATAATCAATCGACGAAAGAGCAGGTCAATCGTTTCGCCCATGGCCAGGATCGCCTTCATTCTGCTGTGCCACAAGGACCCCGATGCGATCATCGGACAGGCCAACATGCTGACCGCGGCGGGCGACTACATGTCGATCCACTTCGACGCCCGCGCAAATCCCGATCATTACAGGAAGATACGCGCGGCGCTGGCCGACAATCCCAACGTCACCTTCGCCAGCAAGCGGATCAAGTGCGGCTGGGGCGAATGGTCGCTCGTCCAGGCCACGCTGCACGCGATCGAGGCGGCGGTCGACGCCTTCCCCCGCGCGACCCATTTCTACATGCTCTCGGGCGATTGCGCGGCCATCAAGTCGGCCCGCTACACCCATGATTTTCTCGATGCCAACGATGTCGATTACATCGAAAGCTTCGACTATTTCGCATCCGACTGGATCAAGACCGGCATGAAGGAAGAGCGGCTGATCTACCGCCATTTCTTCAACGAGCGGAACCGCAAGTGGCTGTTCTACACCTCGTACAACATCCAGAAGAAGCTGCGCCTGACCCGCGAGATCCCCGCCGACCTGCAGATCCAGATCGGCAGCCAGTGGTGGTGCCTGCGCCGGCGCACGATCGAATGGATCCTTGCGTTCACCCGCAAGCGGCGCGACGTGATGCGCTTTTTCCGCACCACCTGGATTCCGGACGAGACCTTCTTTCAGACCCTCGTGCGGCACCTCGTGCCGGAAGACGAGATCCGGACGCGGACGCTGACCTTCCTGATGTTCACCGATTACGGGATGCCGGTCACGTTCTACAACGACCATTACGACCTGCTGCTCAGCCAGGACGCCCTCTTTGCCCGCAAGATCAGCGCCGAGGCGACCGAACTGAAGACGCGCCTGGGCGCGCTCTATGCTGACGAGACCGCGCGGTTCAACATCTCGGACGAGGGGCGCAGCCTGTTCAAGTTTCTCACCGGGCGCGGGCGCATCGGCCGCCGCTTCGCCCTGCGTTTCTGGGAAACCGAAAGCACCCTGGGCCGCGAGCGCGAGCTGATGATCATCGTCTGCAAGAAATGGCACGTCGCCAAGCGCATGATCGACAAGATCCGGCAAATCACCAACGTGCCTGCCATCGAATACCTCTTCAACGAGGAAAACACCCACCTGCCCGACCTGGGCGGCATCCAGGCCACGCTGGGCAAGCGCACGCGCCATCGCCGGGCGCTCATGCGGATGCTGTTCGACTATTTCGAGACCGACCGCCTGATCGTCTGCATGGATCCCGGCAATCTCGACCTGCTCGAGGATTTCTGCAACGACCGGTCCACCACCAAGCTGCTGGAAATCCAGTGCGAGTTCACCGACCACTACCTCGTCGGCCATGCCCGCCGCGTCGGCCTTGCCGGCGAGCAGACGCCCAAGGAAACGCTGGAACGCCTGCTGCCCACCATCCGCGGCGACATCAACTTCGAATCCGACCGGATCCGCGATGCCGAGTTCGAGAACCACGGCATCATGAAACAATCCAACGACCCCGAGGAAAACGCCGGGCTGATCGCCCGTTTCCTTGATATCGCGCCCGACAAGGCGCTAGAGATCGCCCGAACCGACCATCTTTATGCCGACTGAGGCCGCACATCATGTCCTTTGCCTATGACGACCAGAATATCTTCGCCAAGATCCTGCGCGGCGAGATCCCCAACGACACCGTGCTGGAAACCGAGCACACGCTCGCCTTCAATGACATCGAACCGCAGGCGCCGGTGCATGTGCTGGTCATCCCCAAGGGACCGTATGTCTGCCACGACCATTTCGCCGCCGAGGCGTCCGAGGCGGAACTGGTCGACTTCATGCGGGTCACCGCGCAGGTCTGCGCCATGACCGGCGTCTCCCCGGGCGGCGGCAAACCGGGATATCGCACCATCTCGAACGCGGGCGAGGCCGGGGTCCAGGAAGTGCCGCATTACCACATGCACATCCTTGGCGGGCGCGGCCTCGGGCGGATGCTGGCCAAGGCCGACAGCTGATCGAACCCCTACCTTGCGCCCCTGCGCAGCCTGCCCCATATCCAGCGCCATGAGCCAGTCAATCCAGTCCAGTCCACAGGGCCTGCGCGCCCGCGTCGAAACCCTCGTCAGCCGCACGAGCTTTCAGAATTTCATCCTCGCGGTGATCCTCTTCAACGCCGTGGTGCTGGGGCTGGAGACGTCGCAAACCGCGATGACGGCCGCCGGTCCGCTGATCGTCATGCTGGACACGATCTGTCTCGCGATCTTCGTGGTCGAAATCGGGCTGAAACTCTTCGCCCGCGGCACGGGGTTCTTCCGCAACGGCTGGAACGTCTTCGACTTCGTGATCGTCGGCATCTCGCTCATTCCTTCGGCTCAAGGTCTCTCGGTGCTTCGCGCCCTGCGCATCCTGCGCCTGTTACGGGTGCTGTCGGTCACCCCGTCCCTGCGCCGCGTCGTCGAGGGTTTGATGAACGCCCTGCCCGGCATGGGCTCGGTCTTCCTGCTGATGGGGATCATCTTCTACATCGGCTCGGTCATGGCGACAAAGCTGTTCGGCGGCGGATGCCCCGCCTGCACCCCCGAACAGGCCGCGCTGTTCGACCAGTGGTTCGGCACCATCGGACGCTCGGGCTATTCGCTCTTCCAGATCATGACGCTGGAATCGTGGTCGATGGGCATCGTCCGCCCGGTGATGGAGGTTTACCCCTACGCCTGGGCCTTCTTCGTGCCATTCATCCTGGTGACCACCTTCGCCGTGGTGAACCTCGTCGTCGGCCTGATCGTGAACTCGATGCAGGACGCCCACAACCTCGAAGCCGAGGAACGCACCGACACCTACCGTGACGAGGTGCTGCAACGCCTGAAATCCATCGAGGACAAGCTGCAGGACAAGTAGGCGCCCTCAGCGCGAGCGCGTCAGCTCCAGGAACACCTCTTCCAGGTCCGCCTGCTCGGTCCGCACGTCCCGGATGCGCATCCCCGAGGCCCGCACCGCCTCCAGCACCGCCTCGGCCGACATCCTGGTCGCGCGATAGCTGATCGCCACCTGCCCCCCGGGGCGCGTCTCGACGGTCAGGCCTTCGCCCTCGGGCAGCTTGCCGGGCTCTTCCTCGGGCTCGATCACCATCGTGCGCCGGTCCATCTGGCCCAGCAGATGCGCCGTGCTGTCCCGCGCCACGACCGAGCCTTCGTTGATGATGGCGATCTCGTCGCACATCTCCTCGGCTTCCTCCAGGTAATGCGTGGTCAGGATGATCGTCATCCCCTGCTCGTTTAGCTTGCGCACGTTCTGCCACAGCATCTGGCGCAGCTCGATATCCACGCCCGCCGTCGGCTCGTCCAGCACCAGGATATGCGGGTGATGCACCAACGCCTTGGCCAGCAAAAGCCGCCGCCGCATCCCCCCCGACAGGGTACGCGCATAGGCCTCGGCCTTGTCGCTCAGCCCCACCAGTTCCAGTATCTCGTCGCTGCGCCGGTCCTTTTTCGGCACGCCATACAGCCCCGCCTGCACCTCCAGCGCCGCGCGCGGCGCAAAGAACGGATCAAGGTTCAACTCCTGCGGCATCACCCCGATCGACGCCCGGCTTTGCCGCGGGTTCACGTCCTGGTCGAAGCCCCAGATCTTCACCTGCCCCTTGGTCTTGGTCACCAGCCCGGCCAGGATGTTGATCAGCGTCGACTTGCCCGCACCATTGGGCCCCAAAAGGCCAAAGACCGACCCCTTGGGCACGTCCAGGTCCACGCCCGTCAGCGCCGGCTTGGACATGCCGTGCTTGCCGCCGCCATAGACCTTCTCCAGGCCTCTCACTTCGATTGCATTTGTCGGCATGGCGGCTCTTGTCCCCGGGTGTCTGTCGGATATAGTCTGCCCGGACCTACTTGCAGCCAAAAGGAACGCCGTCAATGGTGACCGAAGCCCCCGAGACCCGGATCGTCGACAGCTACCGCGTGGCCTGCGATGGCGGCGAAGGCGCATTGGGCCACCCGCGCGTGTGGCTGACCATCCCGCAGGACATCGGCTTCGTCGAATGCCCCTATTGCGACGCCAAGCTGGTGCACCGCGATTTCGAGGGAAAGGTCTGAGCCACGCAGTCCGGACGATCGGCAAAGCCGTCTTCCGCATCGCGCTCGGCCTTGTCGCACTGGTCGGCCTCTATCTGTTCGCCTCTATTGCAGGCGCCCTCATCCCCGGCCCGCTCTCTCCCAACCCGTCAGCCGAAGACGGCCCTCCGGTCGAGATCCGGCTGGTCGCGGGCCCCATCCACTATGACCTTCTCCTGCCGCTGACACCCCGCACACGGGCGCGCTTCTTCCACCTCGAACAGGCGGGCCTTCCGCTCTCGGACCCCCAGGCCGAGTGGCTGGTGATCGGCTGGGGCAGCCGCGCGTTCTACACCCACGAAGGCCCCTACAGCGATGTCCCCGCCGCCACGCTCTGGCGCGCCGTCACCGGCGACGATGCCGTCCTGCGCGCCGACGTGATCGGGCCGCTTCCCCGAGGGTATGAAAGCCCGGTCCTGAAGGTGACACAAGCAGAGTACGCCGCGCTTCTGACGGCAATCCTGCAACAGCTGAAACCGGACGCCGACTTCGCGGCCATCGCGCTCACCGCCCCCGGTTTTACCGGCACGGACATGTTCTTCGAGGCGACAGGCCGCTTTCACATCTTCAGCACCTGCAACACCTGGGTCTCTCGCACCCTGCGTCGCGCGGGCATCCGCTTCGGCGCGTGGACCCCGACACCCTACGCCGTAACGCTCTCGCACCGCCGCTTCCATCCCGGCTGACTGCACGCAAATCTTACCCTTCCATCGCCACGCCGGTGCAAGACGCATTGGGGGATGATTTCTGAACATCGCCAGCCAGCCTAGGAAATGTAAGCAGGCGGCTGACCTATGGCCCTTGAAATGTCATCCCTCGCATATCGCGCGGTCACGACCTGGCCGATCCTGAAATTGCTTTTTCGACGGTTCCGCGCCTCAAATCATCGCGAAATCGCTGAACACCCGTCTCGAAATGACGATTGGCTTCTCGGTATCGCTGGTCTTGACCGGCTCACCGGGCTTGGGCCGTGTCGCATCAGGGGGTTTGGGATCTGTCTTGGCCATTTTCCTTCTCCGCTTGAGGCGGCGTCCGGGCCAAGGCGCGCTCGACCGGCGCCACAGGTTTCAAGTTTCGTGCAGAAAGGCCGACCGTAATACAGCGGTCACATCTTCAAATCTCTTTAAAAAATCAGCCTTTCTACACCTGACAGTGTGCCCGATGCAGGATGTTCGGTCCAGCGTCACGGCAGAAAATCAGTGTCTCCAAATCCGGCAAAATCAGACAACCACCTGTTAGACAACAATTTCTCCTCGCCCCACCAACGGATATGCACGCACTGCCACGTCCATCGCCTTCGGCGGATGGACGCCAACGCCCCATGCCGTGGCCCTCTGGCACCGCTGGTTCCACCCCCGCTGATCCCCGGCAAAAACTCAGGCTGGAACTGCCATGGCGGGCGTGAGATATGTAACCCGACAGCAAGGAAAGGCGCGGCACATGGCATTCGGCAAGGGACATCACCTGCACCTGATCGACGGGTCGGCCTTCATCTTCCGCGCCTACCACGCGCTGCCCCCGCTCACCCGCAAATCCGACGGGTTGCCCATCGGCGCGGTCTCGGGCTTTTGCAACATGCTGCAGAAATATGTCGAAGACAGCACCGGCGCCGATGCGCCCACCCATGTCGCCGTGATCTTCGACAAGGGCAGCCACACCTTCCGCAACGACATGTACCCCGAGTACAAGGCCAACCGCGACGAGATGCCAGAGGACCTGCGCCCGCAGATACCCCTCACCCGCCGCGCGACCGAGGCGTTCAACATCGCCTGCAAGGAAATGGAAGGCTACGAGGCCGACGACATGATCGCCACTCTCGCCGTCCAAGCCCGTGACGCCGGCGGGCGTGTCACCATCATCAGCTCCGACAAGGACCTGATGCAGTTGGTCGGCGGCGGCGTGGAAATGCTCGACGCGATGAAGAACCGCCGCATCGATCGCGAAGGGGTCGAGGAAAAATTCGGCGTCGGCCCCGAACGCGTCGTGGACGTGCAGGCCCTGGCCGGCGACAGCGTCGACAACGTCCCCGGCGCCCCCGGGATCGGCATCAAGACCGCCGCGCTCCTGATCAACGAATTCGGCAGCCTCGAGGAACTTCTCGACCGCGCCGGGGAAATCAAGCAACCCAAGCGCCGCGAGACCCTGATCGAAAAGCGCGAACAGATCGAACTGTCGAAGAAACTCGTCCAGCTCGACTGCGAAACCCCGCTCGATTTCACCCTCGACGACCTCGAGGTCCGCGAGCCCGATCCCGAGACCCTGCTGGCCTTCCTGACCGAGATGGAATTCCGCACGCTGACCAAGCGCATCGCCGACGCGCTGGATGTCGAGGCCCCCGCCATCCCCGAGCCCACCGCGCCGGAGTCGGGCGAGGACAGCGCCCCCGACTGGCCCGCCATCGACCCCGCGAAATACGAACGTGTCTCGGACATGGATGCGCTGCAAGGCTGGATCGACCGCATCATCGCCCGCGGCTACGTCGCCGTGGATACCGAAACCACCTCGCTTAACGAAATGCAGGCCGATCTGGTGGGCATCTGCCTTTCCATCGACCCGGGCGAGGCGTGCTATATCCCGCTCGGCCACAAGGACGGCAATGCGGATGATCTCTTCGGCTCCGACGCCCTGCTCGACGGCCAGATCCCGATGCAGGACGCGCTCGACGCGCTCAGACCCGTGCTCGAGGATCCCTCGATCCTCAAGATCGGGCAGAACATGAAATACGACACCAAGATCATGGCCAACTACGACATCGCCATGGCGCCCATCGACGACACGATGCTGATGTCCTACGCGCTTTATTCCGGGATGCATGGCCACGGCATGGACACGCTCGCCGAACGCTACCTGTCGCACACGCCGATCCCCATCAAGGAGCTTCTGGGCACCGGCAAATCCGCCATCACTTTCGACCGCGTGCCCATCGACGAGGCCGTGAAATACGCAGCCGAGGATGCCGACATCACCCTGCGCCTCTGGCACACGTTCAAGCCGCAGCTGCACCGCGCGAAAGTCACCACCGTCTACGAGACCCTCGAACGCCCGCTGGTGCCCGTGCTGGCGCAGATGGAGCGTAACGGCATCAAGGTCGACAAGGACACGCTCTCCCGCATGTCCGCCGCCTTCGCCCAGAAGATGGCCGGGCTCGAGGCCGAGATTCACGAACTGGCCGGCGAAAAGTTCAACGTCGGCTCCCCGGCCCAACTGGGCGATATCCTCTTCGACAAGATGAGCCTGCCGGGCGGCAAGCGCGGCAAGAACGGCAAGTATTCCACCCCCGCCGACGTGCTCGAGGACCTCGCCACCGAACACGACCTGCCCGCCCGGGTGATGGACTGGCGCCAGGTCTCCAAGCTCAAGTCCACCTATACCGACGCCCTGCAGGACCACATCGACCCCGACACGGGCCGCGTCCACACCTCCTACGTGCAGACCGGGGCCAGCACGGGCCGCCTCGCCTCGACCGATCCCAACCTGCAGAACATCCCCATCCGCACCGAGGAAGGCCGCCGCATCCGCGAGGCCTTCGTGGCCGAAAAGGGCAACACCCTCGTCGCGCTGGACTACAGCCAGATCGAACTGCGCATCCTTGCCCATATCGCCGATATCCCGGCGCTCAAGGAGGCGTTCCGCGACGGTCAGGACATTCACGCCATGACGGCGTCAGAGATGTTCGATGTTTCGATGGACGACATGACGCCCGAGATCCGCCGCCGCGCCAAGGCGATCAATTTCGGCGTGATCTACGGCATCTCGGGCTTTGGCCTCGCGCGGAACCTGCGCATTCCCCGCGCCGACGCACAGGCCTTTATCGACCGCTATTTCGAGCGTTTTCCCGGCATCCGCACCTACATGGACGACACCGTCGCCTTTGCCAAGGAACACGGGTTCGTCCAGACCCTCTTCGGCCGCAAGATCCACACGCCCGAGATCGGCGCCAAGGGGCCGCGCGCCGGTTTTGCCCGCCGCGCCGCAATCAACGCGCCGATCCAGGGCACCGCCGCCGATATCATCCGCCGCGCCATGATTCGCATGCCCGACGCCATCGCCGACCTGCCTTGCCGCATGCTGCTCCAGGTCCACGACGAACTGCTGTTCGAGGTCTCCGATGGCGCCGAGGACAAGGTCATCGACACCGCCCGCAAGGTGATGGAAGAGGCCGCCCGCCCGGCCCTGCATCTGGACGTGCCGCTGGTGGTCGACGCAGGCCGGGGAAGCAACTGGGCCGAAGCGCACTGAACTCCGCATAAAGCCTTGGAACCAAGCACTCCGCATAAAGCCTTGGAACCAAGCACGAGTTGCCGGAATCAAGCGCCCGCGCAGTAGGTCGTTTCGCGGTCCGGGAAAGTGACTTTTCCAAGGCGAAGTGCAAAAGTAGCACAGTTGCAACAGTGTCAAACCCACTGAAAATCGCGGAATCCCGCTCAAAAAGGCATTTACGTGACAAAAATGCTGTCCTAGAAGCCATAGCAGCCGGAGATTCGCGTTTTTACGCAAGCTCTTGTGTTGACAACAAATCGCGTTCAAACACAGTATCGGGCGCGTGACATGGAAGGAATTTGTTCACATGAAAAACAAGATCGCAATGATTGCTGCTCTCATCGCAACCGTCGGCCTGGCCGCCTGTGCACAGCAACAACAAGAAGAAGTCGTGGTTCCGGTTGAGCCTGAGCCCGTAACGACGAAGTACTAATCTTCGACGTTTTCCCGGGTCGGGGCATAGCACCTTCGGGTGCCCGTTCCGACCCGGGTTATCCTTCCTGAGCCTGCAAAGGCCAATGCGCCTGATGCCCTCCGCATCGGGTTTTTTTGTGTCTGCAAGATCCGCCTTCAACGATCCCGCGTATCCATTACATCATGGTCAAACGCGCCGCAGACACCGCAGAAAGCATTGAGGTCAAATCTCTTGACGAACTGCACGCGTGGCTTGCCGCCAATCACGCCTCGTCGCCATCGGTCTGGCTCGTCACCTTCCGCAAGCATACCGCATTCCACCTGCCCTACGATGACATCGTCTCGGAACTGCTCTGCTGGGGCTGGATCGACAGCCAGCCGCGCAAGGTGGATGACGACCGCACCGGTCTCCTGATCGCCCCGCGCAATCCCCGATCCGCGTGGTCCGCGGCAAACAAGGCCAGAGTCGACGACCTGCGCGCCGCAGGACGGCTTCAACCTGCCGGCGAGGCCCTCGTAACCGCCGCCCAAGAATCCGGCATGTGGACGTTCCTCGACGATGTCGAACGTCTCGAACGCCCCGACGACCTGACCCGTGCGCTGGGCGATCTGGTGTCTGTCTGGGATCACTGGCCGCGCAGCGTCCGGCGCGGCACGCTCGAATGGATCAAGACGGCCAGGACCACGCGAACCCGCAATAAACGCATCGAGGATGTGGTCGACAGCGCCGCTTCGAACCGGCGTCCGACACCGTTCCGCCGCTGAGGCTGCCCGAGATTTACGAGGTCGGCAGCTCGTCGGAGGGGATCATCGGAAAGAACGCCCCGTCCGACCGCACACCGAACCAGCCGTCCTCGTGCGCGCCCAGATCCACCAGCCGGTAAAACGACTTGCGGTCGATCAGCGCCTCAAGCCCGGCCCGCACATGCAGGTAGGGCGACGGCTCGCCCGTCTCGGGGTCGCGCTCCACCCGGATCGCGTTGTCCGGCCCCGCCAGCACGTGGTCGCCCACGTTGGTCACGAAGACCAGCATCTGCGCCGCGCCCTCGCCTTCCACCTCGAAATCCACCGCCACGAAAGGCGCGTCGTCCACGACGATCCCGACCTTTTCCACCGGCGTGACAAGGTAATGGCGGTCGCCTTCCTTCTTCAGGATCGTAGAGAACAGCCGCACCAGGCCCTGGCGCTCGATGACCGTGCCTTCGTGATACCATGTCCCGTCCCGCGCGATCCGCATGTCGATCTCGCCGGTAAACTCGGGCGTCCAAAGGTGCACGGGCGGCAGGCCTTTGCCGCCTTCCCGGCGCGCCGTTTCGGCAAGGCTTTCCGCTGACGGGGTTGTGACCGATTTATTGCTCATTGCTTTTGCCATTTTGCTTGTGCGCGATACACTCTACCCAAGCGATATAGCCCATACCGGAGTTTTGCCATGACCGACGACGCCGACCTGCTGGCCGGGATCGAAGCCCTCGAGGACAAGCTGGCCCAGGCCCGCGCCTCGATCACCCGCCGCTTCATCGGGCAGGAACGGGTCGTCGACCTGTCGCTCTCGGCGCTGCTTTGTGGCGGGCACGGCCTGCTGGTGGGCCTGCCCGGCCTCGGCAAGACCCGGCTGGTCGAAACGCTCAGCGTCGTCATGGGCCTTGATTCGAACCGGGTGCAGTTCACGCCCGACCTGATGCCCGCCGACATTCTGGGCTCCGAGGTGCTTGAAACCGGCGCTGACGGCACCCGCGCGTTCAAGTTCATTCCCGGTCCCATCTTCTGCCAGCTTCTGATGGCCGACGAGATCAACCGCGCCAGCCCCCGCACCCAGTCCGCACTCCTGCAAGCCATGCAGGAACGGCAGGTTTCCGTCGCGGGCGAAGACCGCCCCCTGACCCCGCCCTTCCACGTGCTGGCGACGCAGAACCCCATCGAGCAGGAAGGCACCTATCCCCTGCCCGAGGCCCAGCTTGACCGCTTCCTCGTGCAGATCGACGTGCCCCATCCCGACCGCGACACCGAGCGCGCGATTCTGCTCGCAACCACCGGCGCGACCGAGGATGTGGCCCACCAGGTCTTCACCGCCGAGGACCTCATCGCCGCGCAGACCCTCCTGCGCCGGATGCCCGTGGGCGAGGCGGTGATGGAACAGATAATCGACCTTGTCCGCGCCTTCCGTCCCGACGACGCCACCTCGTCCGAGACGGTGCGCGAAAACGTCGCCTGGGGTCCCGGCCCCCGTGCCGCGCAGGCGCTGATGCTGACCGTCCGCGCCCGCGCCATGATCCAGGGCCGCCTTGCCCCCGATGCCGACGATATCGCCGCCATGGCCCAGCCCGTCCTGACGCACCGCATGGCGCTCAACTTTGCCGCGCGTGCCCGGGGTGAAAACCTCGACGACCTCATCGCCGCCACCGTCGCCCAAGTGACAAGGACCGAGGCCGCCGCTTGACCCAGATCGCCCCTCTCCGCGCCCGGTCCGAGGCCGAGGCCGCCCGCTTTCCCGCGCTCCTGGCGCGGGCAGAGCATCTGGCGGGGACCGTCCTTCTGGGCGAGCATGGCCGCCGCCGCGCGGGCATGGGCGACGATTTCTGGCAGTACCGCCCGGTGCAGGCCGGGGACGAGCTGCGCCACATCGACTGGCGCCGCTCGGCCCGCTCGGACACACAGTTCCTGCGTCAGCGCGAGTGGCAGATCGCCCAAAGCGTCACGCTCTGGGTCGACGGCGCGGCGTCCATGCGCTTCGCCTCAGATGACAGCCTGCCGCAAAAAGCCGACCGCGCCCGCCTGCTTTCGCTGGCCATCGCCATCCTGCTGAACCGCGCTGGCGAACGCATCGGCTTATCCGGAGCCGACCTGCCCCCCCGTCGCGGCGACGCCCAGATCGAGCGCCTAGCCATGGCCCTCGGTCAGGATGGCCCCGACGATTACGGCGCGCCCCAGACCACAGGGATGCTGTCGCACGGACGCGCGCTTTTCCTGTCGGACTTCCTCGGTGATCTCGACCCGGTGCGCCACGCGCTGACCGCCGCCGCCGACCGGGGCGTGCGCGGTGTCCTCTACCAGATCCTCGACCCCGCCGAGGAAAGCTTTCCCTACCGCGGCCGCACCATCTTTGAATCGGTGGGCGGCACCATGGTGCACGAAACGCTCAAGGCGTCCGAGCTGCGCGACCGCTACCTGGAACGCCTTGCCGCCCGCAAGGACGACCTGCGCCACCTCTGCGCCACCACCGGCTGGCTCTACGGCACGCATCACACGTCGGACTCCGCGCAATCCGCGCTCCTGTGGCTCTATAACGCATTCGACGGGGGGCACGGACGATGACCATCGGCCCCATCGGATTTGCCGCGCCCTGGCTTCTGGTGGCGCTGGCAGCACTCCCCATCCTGTGGCTGATCCTGCGCGCCGTGCCGCCCGCCCCCATCCGTCGCCGCTTCCCGGGCGTGGCGCTTCTCCTGGGGCTGCGCGACGACGACAGCGTGTCAGACCGCACACCCTGGTGGCTGCTGCTGTTGCGGATGCTGGCCGTCGCCGCCGTCATCATCGGCCTCGCCGGCCCCATCCTCAACCCGCAGGACCAGGCCCAGGCCAACCGCACCGGCCCCATGCTGATCGTGCTCGATTCCAGCTGGGCCAGCGCCCGCGACTGGCCCGCGCAGGAAGATCTGCTGGATTCCCTGCTGGCCGAGGCCGGGCGCAACGCCCGCCCCGTCGGCATCATGCAACTCTCCGACCCCGAAACCCCGGTTTTCCAGTCCGCCGAGACGTGGCGCACCCGCCTGACCGGCCTTTCGCCCGCCGCATGGGCGCCCCAGCCCGAGGACTACGAGCAAGCCGCCACCATGCTCGGCGAAGAGGATTTCGAGACCCGCTTGTTCTCCGACGGCCTTGCCCGCGAGGGCCGGCAAACTCTTCTCGACGCCTTGCAGGATCGCGGCCCTGTCACCATCCACGAAAGCGCCGTGCCGATCTATGCGCTGACGCCAGCAGTGGTCGAGGACGACGCGATCCGCCTGACCGCGACCCGCGCCAATCCCGGACCCGCCCGCGATATCACGGTCGAGGCGCATGGCCGCGACCCCTCCGGCGCCCAACGCCTTCTGGCGACTCAGGACATAACTTTTGAGGCCGGCGCGAAAGAGGCCACCACGCTCCTGTCCCTGCCCGCCGAGCTGCGCGCCCGTCTCACCCGGTTCGAAATCGCCGGCCAGTCCCATGCCGGCGCAGTCACCCTGACCGACGACAGCCTCAAGCGCCGCGAGGTCGCTCTGATCGCCGGCCGCGAAGACCGCGAAGGGCTCGAACTCCTGTCGCCGCTCCACTATCTCGAACAGGCCCTCGAACCCACCGCCGACCTGCTCGATGGCAGCCTGTCGGACATTCTACCCGCCAATCCCGATGTCGTCGTTTTGGCCGATGTCGCCACGCTCTCGGGCGCGGAACAGGCCGACCTTTTGGACTGGACCGATCGTGGCGGCATGCTTTTGCGATTCGCCGGGCCGCGTCTCGCCGCCTCGGACGTCTCGCGCAGCGACGAGGCCCCGCTGATGCCCGTCCGCCTGCGCGCCGGTGGCCGCTCCGTCGGCGGCGCCATGAGCTGGGGCGAACCCAAGGAACTGGCTCCCTTCCCAGAATCAAGCCCTTTCTTCGGCCTCGACGTGCCGGATGACGTCACCGTCACCGCCCAGGTCATGGCCCAGCCCGACCCCACGCTCGCCGACCGCGTCATCGCCCAGCTCAGCGACGGCACGCCGCTGGTGACCCGCAAACGTATCGGTCAGGGCCAGGTCGTCCTCTTCCATGTCACCGCCAATGCCGAGTGGTCCACCCTGCCGCTCTCGGGCCTCTTCGTTCAGATGCTCGAACGGCTGGCCATCTCCTCCAGCCTCGCCCTGCCCGATCTGGCAGAGCTGGAAGGCACCACCTGGCAGCCCGTGCAGGTCCTCTCCGGCTCCGGCCTCCTGGAAGATGCCAGCACCCTGCCCGGCGTCGACGGCACCCGCTTCGTCGAGGATGTCCCTGGCCCCGATTTCCGCCCGGGTCTGTACGACGGCCCCGACCGGCGCCTCGCGCTCAACGTGCTGCCCTCCGGCACCACGCTCACCCCGGTCAGCTGGCCCGCGAACCTGCCCGTCCTGGGCCTCGACCGCCCGCCCGAGGCCGCGCTCGGCGGCTGGTTCCTCGCCGGGGCGCTCCTGATACTGATGGCCGACATCCTAGCGTCGCTGGGGCTCTCTGGCCACCTGATGCCCACCCGCGCAACCATGTCCGCCCTCCTTCTAGCGCTCCTGCTCAGCCCGCAGATGGCCGACGCCCAGGACGACACCATGACCGAGGCCGACGAAAAGGCCCTCATGGCCGCGTCCGAGGTCGTTCTGGGCCACGTCCTCACCGGCGACAGCAGCCTCGACAACGCGGCCCAGGCCGGCTTGCGCGGCCTCGGCGAAACCCTCTTCTTCCGCACCTCCGTGGAACCGGCAGACCCGGTCGGCGTGAACCTCGAAACCGACGAGCTTTCGGTCTATCCGTTCCTCTACTGGCCGATCTCCCCCGATCAGCCGATCCCGTCCGAGGAAGCCTATGTCAAGCTCAACGACTACCTGCGCACCGGCGGAATGATCCTCTTCGACACGCGCGACGCCAATGTCGCGGGCTTCGGCGCCTCCTCTCCGGCGGGCCGCAAGCTGCAACGCCTCGCACGCCCGCTCGACATCCCCCCGCTGGAGCCCATCCCCGAGGACCACGTGCTCACGCGCACCTTCTACCTGCTCCAGGATTTTCCCGGCCGCCACACCGGCCGCTCCGTCTGGGTCGAATCCGCACCCGCCGACGCCGAACAGGTCGAGGGGATGCCCTTCCGCAACCTCAACGACAACGTCACGCCCGTGGTCATCGGCGGCAATGACTGGGCCGCCGCCTGGGCCATGGACGACCGCGGCAACCCGCTCTTTCCCGTGGGCCGCGGCTTTGCCGGCGAACGCCAGCGCGAACTCGCGTACCGCTTTGGCGTCAACCTCGTGATGCACGTGCTGACCGGCAACTACAAATCCGACCAGGTGCACGTGCCCGCCCTTCTCGACAGGCTTGGCCAATGACCGGCAGCATCGTTTTCGAGCCGCTTCTGAACCCGTGGCTGATCGCGGCGCTCGCCGGCATGATGATGACCGGCACGGCGCTCGCCATCTGGCGCGGCCTCTCCGGCTGGCCCTTCCGCGCGCTCGCTGGGCTGGTCGTCTTGGCCGCGCTCCTCGGTCCTGTCTACCAGGCCGAGGACCGCGAGCCGCTCACCGACATCGTCCTGATGATCGAGGATGAAAGCGCCAGCCAGGCCCTTGGCGACCGCGCCGCCCTCACGTCTTCCACCGCCGACGATCTAGCCGCCCGCATCGCCGCGCGCGACAACACCGAACTGCGCCGCATCACCGTCCCCGACGGCGCCGACAACTCCGGCACCCAGCTCATGACCGCCCTGTCCGAGGCGCTGGCCGAAGAACCCCGCGCCCGCATCGCCGGCGCGATCCTCATGTCCGACGGCCGCCTGCACGACCTCGACCGCGCCCCCGACATGCCCGCGCCCATCCACCTGCTGCATACCGGCCGCGAGGACGACTGGGACCGCAAGCTGGTGGTCGAAAACGCCCCCGCCTTCGCCATCCTGGGCGAGGAAATCCAGATGACCCTGCGCATCACCGACGACGGCGCCGCCCCCGAAGGCACCAGCACCGTGCCCGTCGACGTCTCGGTCGACGGCGAGGACCCGCAGCGGTTCAACGTCCCCCTGGGTGAGGATATCGACCTGCCCCTGCGCCTGCCCCATGGTGGCCGCAATGTGCTGCAATTCTCCACCCCCGCCATCGATGGCGAACTCACCGACCGCAACAACACCGCGCTCGTCCAGATCAACGGCGTCCGCGACCGGCTCAGCGTGCTGCTCGTCTCCGGCGAGCCCCACGCCGGCGGCCGCACCTGGCGCAATCTGCTGAAATCCGACAGCTCGGTCGATCTCGTCCACTTCACCATCCTGCGTCCTCCGGAAAAACAGGACGGCGTACCGGTCCGCGAGCTGTCCCTCATCGCCTTCCCCACCCGCGAGCTCTTCCTCGAAAAGATCGAGGATTTCGACCTCATCATCTTCGACCGCTACAAGCGCCGCGGCATCCTGCCCTCGCTCTATCTCGACAACGTGCGCAACTACGTCGAAGGCGGCGGCGCGGTCCTGATCGCCGCCGGTCCCGATTACGCCGCCGCCGACAGCCTCTACCGCACCCCGCTCGAAGCCATCCTGCCCGGCCGCCCCACCGCCCGCGTGCTCGAGGAACGCTACAGCCCCTCCATCACCGACCTGGGCCAACGCCACCCGGTCACCGCAGGTCTCGAACAGGAATTCGGCGGCGAATGGGGCCGGTGGATGCGCCAGATCGAGGTCGAGGAAACCTCCGGCGACACCGTCATGACCGGCGTCGGCGACCGCCCTCTCCTGACCCTCGACCGCGTCGGCGAAGGGCGCGTGGCACTTCTCGCCTCCGACCACGCCTGGCTCTGGAACCGCGGATTCGAGGGCGGCGGGCCGCAACTGGAACTTCTGCGCCGCCTCGCCCACTGGATGATGAAGGAACCCGAACTGGAAGAAGAGGCCCTCTGGGCCGAGGCCACCGGCCAGCAGATGCGCATCGTCCGCCGCTCGCTCGAAGACAGCGTCGGCCCGGTCACCATCACCACCCCAGAGGACGAACAGATCGAGATGGAGCTGGAAGAGGTCTCGCCCGGCCGGTTCGAAGCCCTCTTCGACGGCCCCGCCATCGGCCTCTACCGGCTGGAAAACGGCGAGCACAGTGCGGTCATCGGCCTCGGCCCCGCCTCCCCGGTGGAATTCGAGAACACCATCGCCGACACCGAAACGCTCGAACCTTACATCACCGAGACCGGCGGCGGCATCCACCCGCTGGCCGACGGCCCGCCGCGCATCCGCACCGTGCGCGAAGGCCGCGCCATGTCCGGTCGCGGCTGGATCGGCCTCCTGGACCGCAACGCCTACCAGACCCGTTTGGTCACCCAGACGCCGCTCCTGCCCGCCTGGCTGGTGCTGCTGCTGGCCGCGACCCTCATTGTCGGCGGCTGGCTCCGCGAGGGCCGCCAGTAATCGCGCCCCGCTTCCTCTGGCCCAAAATATCCCCGCCGGAGGCTCCCACGCCGGCCCCCCGCCCCGCGCTCAAAAAAAACGTCACGCCGCCACGGGCCACCGAGGTGTCGGACCCCAGGTCCGCCGCCGAGACAAACCGGCACGCGCCCCTTGGGCGCGTTCATTCTGTCAGGGTTGCAGCGCCACGCGCTTTTGCGAGCCCGACCAGCCATCGACCGAACAGCGCGCCCGCACGAAAATCTCGCGCGTCCCGTCCGGTATCACCACGCCGCTCAACGACCGGGTGAACGGCTGCTCGTTCACGTGCGGATGCATCAGCTCACGATAGCCCAGCCGGTTGCCTGCCGCATCCAGCACTTCCCAGCCGTCGGCATAATGGTCCCACCCGGTGTCCGGATGGCGAATCGTCACGTGGATATTCCAGACCATGCCCGCCTTTTCGACGGTCACGTCCAGTACTTCCGGTTCGTCGGCAAATGCCGGCGCGGCCAACAGAATGGCCAGGAAAAATGCGGCGAGTCTCTTCATGTCTGTTAATATAGGCGAGCGCTGCGGCACATGCACTCACAACCGCGTGCAGGCCGCATTCTTCTTGCGACCGCGTCACGGATGCCGCACTTGCGACTGGCGCAAATTGGTTATATTATCTTACCAATCCACCGGGAGGACTGCCATGGACATGCCAAAGCCCAATCCGACCATCCTTGCCCGCAAGTCGCAACTGCTCGACCGGCTGGCGTCTTTCCTCCCGCCCGAGGCGCTCATCCACGACCCCGCCGAGACCCGCGCCTATGAATGCGACGGGCTGACAGCCTACAAGTGCCCGCCGCTGGCCGTGGTCCTGCCCGCCTCGACCGCAGAGGTGTCCGAGACTCTCAAGATCTGCAACGACATGGGCGTGCCCGTCGTGCCGCGCGGTGCGGGCACCTCGCTCGCCGGCGGCGCGCTCCCGACCGAGGACAGCGTCATCATCGGCGTCGCCCGCATGTCCGAAGTGCTGGAAACCGACTACGACAACCGCTTCATCCGCGTGCAGACCGGGCGCACCAACCTCTCCGTCACCGGCGCGGTCGAGGAAGACGGCTTTTTCTACGCCCCCGACCCCTCCAGCCAGCTGGCCTGCGCCATCTCGGGCAACATCGCCATGAATTCCGGTGGCGCGCATTGCCTGAAATACGGCGTCACCACCAACAACCTGATGGGCGTGACCATGGTGCTGATGGACGGCACCGTGACCGAAATCGGCGGCGCCCATCTCGATGCCGAGGGGCTCGACCTTCTGGGCCTCATCTGCGGTTCCGAAGGCCAGCTTGGCATCGTCACCGAGGCGACCCTGCGCATCCTGCACAAGCCCGAGGGCGCCCGCCCCGTCCTGATCGGCTACGATTCCTCCGAGGTCGCGGGCCAGTGCGTCTCGGACATCATCAAGGCCGGCGTCCTGCCCGTGGCGATCGAATTCATGGACCGCCCCTGCATCCGCGCGACCGAGGCTTTCGCCGGCGCCGGCTACCCCGATTGCGAGGCGCTCCTGATCGTCGAGGTCGAAGGTTCCGACGCCGAGATCGACGAACAGCTTGAAACCATCATGGATATCGCCCGCAAGCACGACCCCGTCGAGCTGCGCCAATCCTCGTCCGACGACGAAAGCAAGCGCATCTGGCTCGGCCGCAAATCCGCCTTCGGCGCCATGGGCAAGATCAACGACTACATGTGCCTCGACGGCACCATCCCGGTCAACGAACTGCCCTATGTGCTGAAACGCATCGGCGAGATGTCCAAGGAATACGGCCTTGACGTCGCCAACGTCTTTCACGCGGGCGACGGCAACATGCACCCGCTGATCCTGTTCGACGCCAACAAGGAGGGCGACCTTGAACTCTGCGAGGAGCTGGGCGCCGAGATCCTGAAGCTCTGCGTCGAGGTCGGCGGCTGCCTCACCGGCGAACACGGCGTGGGCATCGAGAAGCGCGACCTGATGCTGCACCAATACGACCCGCCCGATCTCGAAATCCAGATGGCCGTCAAGGACGTGTTCGACCCGAAATGGCTGCTGAACCCCGCCAAGGTCTTTCCGCTGGCGTCCTCCGACACCCGCCGCATCGCGGCTGAATGACCTTCCGGGGCGCCGCCCCGGACCCCGGAGTATCTTGCAACGATGAAAGCCCTTGCCCCCACCTCCGAGGCCGAACTGGCCGAGATGGTCGCCTCCGCCTCCGAGCCGCTGCGTATTCAGGGCGGCGGCACACGCCCCATCGGCGTGCCGGTCAACGGACAGCCGCTGACAACCTCGGGCCTCTCGGGCGTAAACCTTTATGAACCCGGCGCGCTGACGCTGGTGGTCCAGGCCGGCACCCCGGTCGCAGAGGTGCGCAAGACCCTGGCCGCAGAGGGCCAGCGCCTCGCCTTCGAACCGATGGACCATCGCGGCCTCCTGGGCACGACCGGCGAGCCCACCATCGGCGGCGTCTTCGCCGCCAACGTCTCGGGGCCCCGCCGCATCCAGGCCGGCGCCGCGCGCGACTTCCTCCTGGGCGTGCGCTTCGTCGACGGGCAGGGACAGGTCACCCGCAACGGCGGGCGCGTGATGAAGAACGTCACCGGCTACGACCTCGTCAAGCTGATGGCGGGTAGCTACGGCACCCTTGGGGTGCTCACCGAACTGGCGCTCAAGGTCTTGCCCGCGTCGCACCACACCGCCACGATCACGCTCTCGGGTCTCGACGACAGCACCGCCGTCACCGCTCTCTCCCGCGCGCTCGGCTCGCCGTTCGAGATCACCGGCGCCGCCCACCGCCAGACCGGGGACGGTCCCCAGACCTGCCTGCGGATCGAGGGCTTCGAGAAATCCGTGGCCTATCGCGCAGGTCAACTCCGGACCCTTCTGGCCGACCTCGGCACCGCCGAAATCGAGACCGACCCCGACGCCAACGCCACCCTGTGGCAGGACATCCGCGACGTCGCCTGTTTCCACGACGGTCCGGGCGATATCTGGCGCCTCTCGGTCAAACCCTCCGACGCGCCCGGGATCACAGCGCAGATCGACGGGGCCGAGGCGCTTTACGACTGGGGCGGCGGCCTCGTGTGGCTGCGCGTGCCGCAGGACACGGGCGCCGACACCATCCGCACTGCCGTCAACGCCACTGGCGGCCACGCCACGCTGATCCGCGGCAACCGCGCGGGCGGTGTCTTTCAGCCGCTCTCGCCACCTGTCGCAGCACTTCAGGACGGGCTGCGCGCGCGCTTCGACCCTCGCGGCATCCTCAATCCCGGCCTTATGGGTCGCGCCGCATGATCGACGCCCTGCTCTTTGCCCTCGGCTTTCTCGCCGGGCCGGTCATCTTCTGGGTGCTGGCCAGGCAGATGCCCACGCGGCGCTATGTCACCGCGCTCTGGGCCGTCTCCGTCGCCCTGATTGCAGGCGCCTTCGTCCTGCGCCAATGGGGCGGCGCGCACGGCGCTTACGGCGCGCTTGCCGTCGTGCTGCTGGTGTGGCTGGCCTGGATCACCGTCCTGTCGCTGGTGATGCTGGCCATACGCACCAGCGCGCTGCCGCAGCGCCCCCGCCGCATCGCCTATGGCGTGACCGCCGCCGCCACCACCCTGCCCTGGTTCGGGCTCTACACCGCACAGATGATTGCCGACTGAATGAAAACAGAATTCACCGCCGAACAGCTCAAGTCCCCCGCCATCCAGCGCTCGAACGAAATCCTGCGCTCCTGCGTGCATTGCGGTTTCTGCACCGCCACCTGCCCCACCTACCAGGTGCTGGGCGACGAATTGGACAGCCCCCGCGGCCGCATCTACCTCATCAAGGACATGCTGGAAAACGACCGCGACCCGGATCGTGAGACCGTCAAGCATATCGACCGCTGCCTGTCCTGCCTCGCCTGCATGACGACCTGCCCCTCGGGCGTGCACTACATGCACCTTGTCGACCACGCCCGCGAATATATCGAGGACCGCTACCAGCGCCCGATGTTCGAACGTGTCCTGCGCTGGACACTGGCGCGCATCCTGCCCTACCCGAACCGATTCCGCATCGCCATGCTGGGCGCGAAAATCGCGAAACCCTTCAAATGGGCCCTCCCCGACGCCCGCCTGCGCGCGATGGTCGAGATGGCCCCCAAGAATGTCCCGCCCGTCAGCCGCAATGACGACCCGCAAACCTTCCCGGCCAGGGACAAGCCGGTGAAACGCGTCGCCCTGATGACCGGCTGCGCGCAAAAGGCGCTCAACACCGACATCAACGACGCCACCATCCGCCTGCTCACCCGGCTCGGCTGCGAAGTCGTGGTTGCCAAGGGCGCCGGATGCTGCGGGGCGCTGACGCACCACATGGGCAAGACCGGCGAAAGCCACGCCACGGCGGCCCACAACATCCGCGCCTGGACGGCCGAGATGGATGGCGACGGCCTCGACGCCATCGTCATCAACACCTCCGGCTGCGGCACCACCGTCAAGGATTACGGCCACATGTTCCGCACCGAGCCGCTGGCCGACGACGCTGCCCGCGTCTCGGACATCGCCATGGATGTCTCGGAACTGCTGATGCAGCTCGACCTGCCCGAGGGCACGCCCCGCGACACCCGCGTCGCCTATCACGCCGCCTGCTCGCTCCAGCATGGCCAGCAGATCAAGACCCACCCCAAGACCCTGCTGAAGAAGGCTGGGTTCGAGGTGGTCGAACCGGCCGACGCGCATCTTTGCTGCGGCTCGGCGGGCACCTACAACCTGATGCAGCCCGCCATCTCCAAGCAGTTGAAAACACGCAAGGTTCAGACGCTCGAGGCCAAGTCACCCGACATCATCGCCACCGGCAATATCGGCTGCATGATGCAGATCGGCTCAGGCACCGGCGTGCCCGTCGTGCACACCGTCGAACTGCTCGACTGGGCCACCGGCGGACCGAAACCGCCCGCGCTGCGGCAATAACCCCGGGCCAGCCCTATTTTCGACATATTGCGCCGGTAGCACGCTTTCAAATCAAGCGAGGCACCCGGTTTGTTCGACAGAATGCGTTTCACAGGGCTGGTCGTGGTCCTGCTCTGGTCCATGTCGCCTGCGACCGCGCAGGATGCCATGCTCCAGCGGCTGGACACCACCGATGACGGCCGCCAGTGGCAGGCTGTGGGGCGTATCGACATCGGCGGCAGCGGCTTTTGCACCGGCGCCCTGATCGCACCGGACCTGGTGCTGACCGCCGCCCACTGCCTGTTCGATGCCACGACGGGCAAGCCCGTCGACACCCAGCAGATCGAGTTCCTGGCCGGCTGGCGCAATGGCCGCGCCACCGCCTATCGCTGGGTCCGCCGCGCCGTGGTGCATCCCGAATACGATTACTCCAACCGGATCGACGCCGCCCGCGTGCGCAACGATATCGCGCTTCTGGAACTGCATCATCCCATCGCCAAGTCCGGCGTCGCCCCGTTCCTGACCGACACCCAGCCGCGCAAGCATGAACGCATCGGCTTGGTCAGCTATGCCCGCGAACGCTCCGAGGCGCCGTCGCTTCAGGATATGTGCCAGGTCCTGGAAAAGCGCAGCGGCGTGCTGGTGATGTCCTGCGACGTCGACTACGGCGCGTCCGGCTCGCCGGTCTTTTCCTTCGATGACAAGGGCGATCCGCGGATCGTCTCTGTGGTCTCCGCCATGGCCGAGATCCACGGCAAGAAGGTCGCGCTGGGGGCCTCGCTCGACCGCCCCCTCGCCATGATGCGCGATGCGCTCGACAGTGGCGCCCGCCTGGAAAACCAGGCCCGGTCCGAGATGTTCTCGACCGGACAGAACCGCGACACCGGGGCAAAATTCGCCTCTCCGGACCTGGACTGACATGATCCGCCGCCTGCTGTCTCTGTCTGCCCTTGTCGCGAGCGTCGCCCTGCCGACCCTGGCCACGCCCAGCGAGTTGATCCGGCTGACCGACCGCGACGACCTGCTGGGGTGGGAGGCCGTGGGCCGAGTCGACCTCGGGCAGGACAGCTATTGCACCGGCACGCTTATCGCGGACAACCTCGTGTTGACGGCGGCCCATTGCGTCTTCGACAAGCACGGCGCACCGCTACTGCCCGAGCGGATCGTCTTCCGCGCCGGGCTGCGCGACGGGGCCGCCATCGCCGCGCGCAACATTCGCCGCTACGTGGTGGCCGACGGCTATGCGCCCTCCGACGGGATGTCGGCGGACAATATCCGCCGCGACGTCGCCCTGCTGGAACTCAGCATCGCCATCCCCACCGCCACCGCCAGCCCCTTCGCGCTGCACATGAACCCCACCCGTGGCGATGACGTCAGCGTGGTGTCCTATGGCCGGCACCGCGACGACGCCTTGTCATGGGAGCGGGAATGCGATGTCCTGCGCCGGGGCCAGGGCCTGATTTCCTTCGACTGCAACGTGACCTTCGGCTCGTCCGGCGCGCCGGTGTTCTCGGATGGCGGGTATCGCGCGCGGATCGTCAGCCTCGTGGTCGGCGGCCGCAAGACCGAACACGGAACCACCATCGCCTACGGCATGGAACTGCCCGACACGGTCGACGCCCTGAAACGCAAGCTGCGCGCGATGCCCAGCACGTTTCCGACCAGCACAGGCATACGCCGCAACAGCGCCAAGACCGTGCTCTTTCCCCCCACCGGATCGAACGGCCAAGCCACCGCGGGCACGCATCCCGGTCCGAAATTCGCAAAACCCTGAAGCGTTTCGCCTGTGACCCGAGGCATCGGCCAGGCGACGCGCGCGACGATTGGATGTTGCACCGCGTTTCAAAGCCGCACGGAGGTCTTGAAACCGGGTTTTTCGCTCCCCAAATAACGGTCGTCCGACGCCGCGTCGCGGGTCGGACATGACCGCCTGTCCCATCCGGGAAGGCACCCACATAGGTATCGCTCAACGGAGGATTCCAATGCGTAACTTTGATCTTGCCCCGCTCTACCGGGCATCCATCGGGTTTGACCAGATTGCCGACATGATGGACCGCGTCCTTGCCGGTGACGTCAATCACCCCACCTACCCCCCTTACAACATCGAGAAAACGGCCGACGATGCCTACCGCATCTCCATCGCCGTCGCCGGTTTCAGCGATGACGAACTGTCGGTCGAACTGCGCGAAGGCGCGCTGATCGTCTCGGCCCGCAAGGCCGAAGAGGATGGTGACCGCACCTACCTGCATCGTGGCATCGCGACCCGCGCCTTCGAGCGCAAGTTCCAGCTGGCCGACCACGTCAAGGTCACCGGCGCGACCCATACCGACGGGATGCTGCATATCGACCTGGTGCGCGAAGTGCCCGAGCGGCTGAAACCCCGCCGCATCGAGATCGCCAGCGGCACGTCCACGCAGAAAGACGTCGTCGACGCCGAAACTGTCAACTAAACGACAGATCCTACCGCGCGAAACGCCCCGTGGCAGCCACGGGGCGTTTTTCGTTTCCAAGCCGCGCGATTGCCAGACCGCGGGATGGCGACCAAGATTTGTTCAGCTCACTTTATCCTCGCCTCCTCCGCAAGGCCTCCGATCAAAGCACCAACGTCACCCAATCGCCAGCCCGTCCGGGCGGTCTGGCGATAGCGCGGCGGCCTTCGGCCTTGACTCCGCGCGGGGCCTCTCACCGAGACAGGCTTTCCGCCAGCCGCATCAGCTGCACCGCCTCGGCCCGATAGCCGAACGGGTCCTCGCCCTTCGCCCCATTGGCCAGCGCAATCGCATCCGCATACCCCCAATCACCAAGATACGTCTCCCCGCGCAGCAACTGCCCGAACCCGGCAATCGCCGCCGCAAACCGCGCCTCAGAACCAGCCCCGCTACCCTCGACGATGGCCTGCTCGATCAGCCGGCTCTCATCCTCACCGGGCGCCTTGTACCGCAGCTTGAAATACCCAAGCTCATCGGCCTCTCCGCTGACCGCCTCCGCCTCGCCATAGCGCAGCGCGTCACTCATCTGCGCGGGCGAGCCCACCGGCGTGATCTCGTAAAGCGCCGTCACCTGGTGCCCGGCCCCGATATCACCCGCATCCACCCGGTCGTTGTTGAAATCCTCCCGCCGCAGCGCACGCGTCTCGTACCCGATCAACCGGTATTCCACGACCGCCGCCGGGTTGAACTCCACCTGGATCTTTACGTCGTCGGCAATCGGGTACAGCGCCCCGCTCACCTGGTCGACCATCACCTTCTGCGCCTCGGACAGCGTGTCGATATAGGCCGCCTGCCCGTTCCCGTTCTGCGCCAGCGCCTGCATCGTCGCATCGTCCAGGTTGCCGCGCCCGAACCCCATCACCGACAGGTAGGTGCCGCTCTCGCGCTCTTGCGCGATATAGTCCGTCAACGCCTCCGGGTCGCTGATCCCCACATTGAAATCCCCGTCCGTCGCCAGGATCACCCGCGACACCTCGCCCTCGGCGCCCATTTCCCCGGCCAGCGCATAAGCCTGCTGCAATCCCGCCTGCCCGGCGGTCGAGCCTCCGGCCTCCAGCCTGTCCAGCGCGCCCAGGATCGTCTCGCGCTCGGTCGCCGGTGTCGGCGCCAGCGCCTTCCCCGCGCTGCCCGCGTAGGTCACGATCGCCACGCTGTCCCGCTCGGTCAGCTGCGGCAGCATCAGCGCCAAGGACTGCTTCAACAACGGCAGCTTGTTCGCCGCCTGCATCGACCCGCTCGTGTCGATCAGGAAGACAAGGTTCAGCGGCGGGCGGTCCGCCACGGGGGGGACCTCGCCCTGGATCGCGATATGCACCAGCTTCGTGTCCGGGTTCCACGGCGTGTCCGTCACACTCACCGTCGGCTCGAACGGCGCGTCACCCTCGGGCGCGGCATAGTCATAGGGGAAATAGTTCACCATCTCCTCGATCCGCACCGCCTCCCGCGGCGGCAGGTATCCCGCCCGCAGCGATGACCGCACAACACCATACGAAGCCGTATCCACGTCAATGGAAAACGTCGACACCGGCTCTTCGCCGGTGATCTTTAGCGCGTTCGGCGCGGCCTCGGGAAACGCCTCGGTATCGCTTTCGGGCAGGACCACCCCGTCA
Organism: Roseovarius sp. THAF27; assembly: GCF_009363655.1. NCBI lineage: Bacteria > Pseudomonadati > Pseudomonadota > Alphaproteobacteria > Rhodobacterales > Roseobacteraceae > Roseovarius > Roseovarius sp. THAF27. The sequence goes on along the minus strand of NZ_CP045393.1, from coordinate 109,460 downwards.
TCCGCGTCCGGCTGCGCGATGCCCCCGACCGGCGTCGTGTTCGCCGCGCTCCCGGCATATCCCTCCGCATCGGACAAAGCTTGCGACTGCATCGCCTGCGGGGCCATCTGCCTCTGCTTTGCAACGCCTGACTCCGGCCGCGCCACCTGCGGCGACGGCATCGGCACCGGCCGGGGCGCCTCGGCCTCCGGTGCCGGCTCGGCCGGGGCGACGTCCAGCACCATCTCCTCCGCCGCTTCCTGCGCAGGCGCTTCCCGCCGAACTGCATCGGCCATGTCGCCATCGGCTTCCGTCACCACCGGCTGCGCCCCGCGCAGCGCCGGCGCATCCTGCCAATCCGGCACGACCACGACCATTCCCAGCGCCACCAGCGCCGTCGTCGCCGTCAGCGCCCCGCGCGTATTCATCCGCATCAACATATCCGTCACTCCTCTGATGAGCCCCTTTCCCGGGCGATCAAAGGTTTGACGCGCGCCGTCCCGCGCGTCTTGGAGATCGGCAAAGTTTTTCCGCGCCAACGCCAGATCCGCCGCTTTCCTGTCGGCATCCGGCTTCGGCGTCGCGGCCCGCATCATGGCCTTGAGATCGTCGAGGTCGTCGCTCATGCGTCCTCCTCTCGCGCCCGCATCGCGCGCAGATGTTTCTTGGCCTCCGACACGCGCCACCCCACCGTGCCGCCCGAGATGCCCAGCACCTCGCCCGCCTCGGCATGGCTCATGTCATCGAGCACCAGGGCCAGCGTGTCCCGCAACTCCTCCGGCAGGGCGCGCATCGCTTGTGTCAGCCAGTCGACGGCCTCCGCCACCTCCGCATCCGCCGCCCGCCGGTCCACTTCCCAGTCGCCCCAGCCTTCGGAATACTTCGCCCGTGTCGCCGCCCTGCGCCGCCGGTCATGGGCGGCATTCACCACCACCCGCCACAGCCACGTGGTAAACTTCGACGCCCCGCGAAACCCGCCCAGCTTCCCCGGCAGCGCCGCACACACATCCTGCGTCAGGTCCTCCGCCTCGGCCCGTGACCCGGTCAGCCGAAAGGCCAGACGGAACACGCCATCGTAATGCCGCTCGACCAGGGCCGAGAACGCCGCCGCGTCACCATCTGCGGCCGCCTGGGCCAGGGTTTCGTCACTGACTGTCATGCGCATCACGATTGTAGGACGCCGCCCGAGCGTCAATCCTTGGCGATCCGTGGAACTTTCTTCACACCGTCATCCCCGACTTGATCGGGGATCTCTTTGCCACAGAAATCCTCGGGTCAAGCCCGAAGCTCCGCGTAGGGTGGGATTTCATCCCACCTTGACGGGATTTCATCCCACCTGTCGTGCTCCTTAAAGAGCCCCGACCCGCTCCAGCACGGCCTTCAGATCGGCCCGGCCCGCATCGCTCAGCCCGTCCTGCGGCGGCAGCGGCGCGCCCACGTCGTAGCCCTGTAATTCCAGCCCGCCCTTCACGCAGGCCGCAAGGTTGTACTTGGCAAACGCCTGATTCAGCGCCCACAGCTCGCGCTGCAACTCCATCGCCGCCTGGTACTGCCCGACCTTGCACAGCTCATAAAGCTTCACGCTCTGCTTCGGCACGATACACGCGGGCCCGGCCATCCAGCCCTTGCCGCCGATCAGCATCACGCAGGCCGGGATATGCGCCGACGCGGCAAAGATATCCAGCTTGTCGCCCACCCGGTCCATGATCGACAACAGCCGCCCGGTGTTGCTCGACGCGTCCTTCAGACAGCGGATGTTCTCCACCTCCGCCAGTTCCGCAATCAAGGCCACGCTCAGGTCACTGCGCTGGAAATTCGGGTTGGTGTAAATGACAATGGGCAACTCAACCGCCGCCGCTACGGCGGTGAAATAGTCCTTGATGCCCGCATCGCTTACCGGGAAATAAGCCTCCAGCACCGCGAGGATCCCGTCACAACCCATCGCCGCGAACTCCCGCGCCTGCCGCACGGCCTCGGACGTGGTCGTCGCCGCCACGCCGGCCACCACCGGCACACGACCGTCCGCGGCGGCCACGACCGTCTCGACGATATCGCGCTTCTGCGCCCAGCTGAGATAGGCGAACTCCCCCGTCGACCCCAGCGGAGTCAGCCCATGCACCCCCGCGTCGATCAGGTCGTCGCAAAGCCGGGTCAGAACCTCCCGGTTGACCCGGCCCTCGCCATCCAGCGGCGAGACGAGATAGGGAAAGACCCCGTGAAACCCGCCGTCCATGCCGTGCCTCACACGCTCATGCAGACGTATTTCAGCTCCAGGAAATCCTCGATCCCGTGGTGGCTGCCTTCCCGGCCCAGCCCCGATTGCTTGACCCCGCCGAACGGCGCCACCTCGGTCGAGATGATCCCGGTGTTCACGCCCACGATCCCGTATTCCAGCGCCTCGGCCACCTTGTAAACGCGGCTCAGATCCTTGGCGTAGAAATAGCTGGCAAGGCCAAAGATCGTGTCGTTCGCCATGGCGATCACGTCATCCTCGTTCTCGAACTTGAACAAGGGCGCCAGCGGCCCGAACGTCTCTTCCTGGCTCACCTTCATGTCCTGGGTCACACCCGTCAGGATCGTCGGCTTGAAGAAATTGCCGTCCATCTCGCCATCCGCGCCGCCCAAGATCACCGTGCCGCCTTTCGATTTCGCATCCTCGATATGCTCCACGACCTTCTCCGACGCTTCCGGGTTGATCAGCGGGCCGAGTTCGACACCCTCTTCCAGCCCGTCGCCCACCTTCATCTTGCTGACCCGGTCCTTCAGCTTTTCGGCGAAAGCGTCATAGACCCCGGCCTGCACATAGATCCGGTTGGCACAGACACAGGTCTGCCCGTTGTTGCGGAACTTGCACATGATCGCGCCTTCCACGGCGGCATCCACGTCGGCGTCATCGAACACGATGAAGGGCGCGTTCCCGCCCAGTTCCATCGAGCATTTCATCACCTGGTCGGCGGCCTGCCGCAGCAGGATGCGCCCCACTTCCGTGGACCCGGTGAAGGTCAGCTTGCGCACGTTCGGGTTCTCGCAGAACTCCTTGCCGATGTCCGACGACCGCGACGAGGTCACGATGTTGAACACCCCCGCCGGGATGCCCGCCCGCTCGGCCAGCACACCCATCGCCGTCGCCGACAGCGGCGTCTCCGCCGCCGGACGGCCAACGAACGCACAGCCCGCCGCCAGCGCGGGGGCCGCCTTGCGCGTGATCATCGCGTTCGGGAAGTTCCAGGGCGTAATGGATGCGGCCACCCCGATCGGCTGCTTCAGCACCATGATCCGCTTGTCGCGCTGGTGGCCGGGGATCATCTCTCCGTAAACCCGCTTGGCCTCCTCGCCGAAGAACTCGATGAACGACGCGCCATAGGCGATCTCGCCCTTCGCCTCGGCCAGCGGCTTGCCCTGCTCGGCGGTCAGGATCGTGCCCAGGTCGTCCTGGTGCTCCATCATCAGGTCGAACCACTTGCGCAGCACGGCGGCGCGCTCCTTGCCGGTCCACTTGGCCCACTCCTTCTGCGCCTTGGCGGCGCCCGCGATCACGTCGGCCACCTGTTTGCGGTCAAGGTCCGCCACATTGGCGATCACGTCGCCCCGCGCCGGGTTCACCACCTCGAACGTGGCGCCATCCGTGCCGTCGACCCACTTGCCCCCGGCATAGGCCTTCTCGGCCAGCAGATCGGGATCCTTCAAAAGCGATTTCAGGTTGGTGGCAGTATCGAGCATGGCGCATCCTCCGGCAAAAACTGTTGCTCATGGCAAAGCATCTGGGGCACGGAATGTCTAGGGCCAGACCGAAGGAGAAAATCATGAAACTGGACGACGCCTATGCCAACGTCCCCTACATCCCCGGCGGCGAGGGTTACCCGCCCCGCTGGGCCGCCGAAGCCGCCGCTTTCCGCGAAGCGCGCCCGCGCGAGCGTGACGATCTTGGCTTGCCCTACGGCGACACACCGCGCCAAGCCTACGATATCTTCCGCCCCGAAGCCGCGCCCGAAGGCACGCTCATCTTCGTGCATGGCGGCTACTGGCTCCGCTTCGACCGCAGCTACTGGTCCCACTTCGCCACCGGCGCGCTGGCCCGTGGCTGGTCCGTCGCCATGCCCTCCTACGACCTTTGCCCCGATGTCCGCATCGCCGACATCACCCACCAGATCGCCCGCGCCATCCGGACCATCGCGGGCACGACCGATGGCCCCCTCGCCCTTGCCGGTCACTCCGCCGGCGGCCATCTCGTCTCGCGCATGGCCCAGCCCGGTCTCCTGCCGCCGGACCTCACCAAACGCATCACCACGATCACCCCGATCTCCCCGGTCTCCGACCTGCGCCCGCTGCTGCAGACGTCGATGAACGACCAGTTCCAGCTTACCGAAGCCAGCGCCGCCGCCGAAAGCCCGGCCCTCATGACCGACCGCCTCGCCATCCCCACCCGCATCTGGGTCGGTGCCGAGGAACGCCCCGTCTTCCTCGACCAGGCCCGCTGGCAAGCCGACGCCTGGTCCTGCCCCCTGCGCATCGACAAGGGCCGTCACCACTTCGACATCATCGACGCCCTCAAGAACCCCGAAAGCCCCCTGATGCGCGATATCCTCGGCTGACCCACCCCGGCTTTTTCTTGCCGAAAATACTCAAATCCCGCCGCGCGCCACGCGCCCGACGCGATGGTCCTGCGTAGGGTGGGTGAAAACCCACGCGTCCCCCCGCCTCATCCCTGACCGAACCGCTCCACCCAACACGGCACCCCGTCCCTCTCCGCCGGACGTGCCGCAAAAACCGCCCTCGCAATCGCCCGCGCCACGCAACTCGCCGCCGCATGTCCCAGCGCCAACTGCCCCGCCACGTCCGGTGCCTCCCCACGCCCCGTGGCCGCGGCAAAGATCAGATCCCCGTCCATCGGCGTGTGCGACGGCATCAGCGCCCGGGCATAGCCGTCATGCGCCGCCACCGCCATCCGCGTGCACTGCGCCTGGGTCAGCGTCGCATCCGTCGCCACGACCCCGATCGTCGTCGCCGCGTGTTGTCCCAGCTTTGTGCGCGGCTCCTGAACGTCGCCGAACCTCCGCGCCACGCCCAATCCGCCAAATTCGCCCTCCATCTCGAACGGCGCCGCCCAGAACTCTCCGCGCTCGCCCGCCACGGCGGACCCCAGCGCGTTGACCGCCACCAACGCCCCCACCGTCACGCCCGACGCCAGCACGACCGAGGCCGAGCCAATTCCACCCTTGAAATCCGCCGTCACCGCACCCGCGCCGGCGCCAAACGACCCCAGTTCGAACACCTCTCCCCGCGCCGCCAGCGCCGCGCGCCCCAGCCGCTTGTACGGGTTCTCCCCCCAGTCCTTCTCCCCGCCGTTCAGCAGGTCGAACAGGATCGCCCCCGGCACAATCGGCACGCGCTGGTCGCCCACGACGAACCCGCGCCCCTCGGCGCGCAGCGCGTCCGCCACGCCCGACGCCGCATCCAGGCCAAAGGCCGACCCGCCCGACAGCACCAACGCATCGACCTCCTCGACAACCTTGTCCGGCGCCAGAAGGTCCGTCTCCCGCGTCCCCGGCGCCCCGCCCATCACATGCACGCCCGCCGTGAAAGGCGTATCGCCCACCACCACGCTCACCCCGGTCTTCACCGCCGCATCTTCGGCCTGCCCCACCAGTATCCCCGGCACATCCGTGATCAGGTTCCGCTTGCCCGGTCTTGCCGTCATGTTCCGTTCCCGTCCTCGCAATGTCGCAATCCATCTTGCCAGACCAGCCCCGCTCTGCAAGAACAGCTTCAGACCCGCGGGCGATGGCGTCGCCCCAACCACGGGTTTTTACCCCAACAGTCCTGAACGCCGGGACCTTTCTTTTTGCAAGGAGGGTCACACGATGACTGCACCCCAAATCCAGACAGACCTTACGGGCGCACGCCCCGAATTCTACCGCTTCCACAACGGCGAAAAGGCCCCGTTGCCCTTCGCCGCGTCCGAATACGATCAGCGCCTTGCCGGCCTGCGCCGCATCATGGCCGACACCGGCGTCACCGCCGCCGTCTTCACCTCGATGCACAACATCGCCTACTATTCGGGCTTCCTCTACTGCGCCTTCGGGCGGCCCTACGGCCTTGTCGTGACGGCGACAGACAGCGTCACCATCTCGGCGGGCATCGACGCGGGCCAGCCCTGGCGCCGCTGCCATGGCGACAACATCACCTATACCGACTGGCAGCGCGACAATTACTGGCGCGCCATCGGCTCCGTCACCGGCACCGGCGGCGTGATCGGCTTTGAGTCCGACCACATGACGCTTCAGCAGCGGGACAAGCTCGATCACTTCCTCGCCCCGGCAAAGGTGATCGACATTGCACCCCACACCATGCGCCAACGTATGGAAAAATCCCCCGCCGAAATCGCCCTCATCCGCCAATGCACCGCCATCGCCGACGTGGGCGGCCACGCCATCCGCGGCGCGGTCCGCATCGGCACCCGCGAAATTGACGTGGCCATGGCCGGGCGCGACGCGATGGAACTGGAAATCGCCCGCCGCTTCCCGGATGCCGAATACCGCGACAGCTGGGTCTGGTTCCAGTCCGGTCTCAACACCGACGGCGCGCACAACCCAGTAACCGCACGGGCCATCCAGCGCGGCGATATCCTGTCACTCAACACCTTCCCGATGGTCTCGGCCTATTATGTGGCCCTCGAACGCACCATGTTTGCGGCCGAGGTCGATGCCGCCTCGCTCGCGATCTGGCAGGCCAACATCGCCGCGCACGAATACGGCATGTCCCTGCTACAGCCCGGCATCTCCTGCGCCGAGGTCACGCACAAGATCAACGCCTTCCTGGCCGAGCGTGACCTGCTGCAATACCGCACCTTCGGCTATGGCCACAGCTTCGGCATCCTGTCGCATTACTACGGCCGCGAGGCGGGCCTCGAGCTGCGCGAGGATATCGACACCGTGCTGAAACCCGGCATGGTCATCTCGATGGAACCGATGCTGACCATCCCCCAGGGCCAGCCCGGCGCCGGCGGCTACCGCGAACACGATGTACTGGTCATCACCGAAAACGGGAACGAGAACATCACCGGCTACCCCTACGGGCCGGACTTCAATGTGGTCGGCTGAAACACGAAAACGCCCCCCGGAAAAATCCCGGGGGGCGCTTCAGCCCTGATCTGTGGCACTAACCTATGCCGCGTCCTTGCGCTCGGGCCCATAGCTCTCGCCCACGTAATCCTCCAACAGTTTCTCGTTCCTGGCTTCTTCGATCCGGTTGATCCGGTCGATCCGCGCCTGGTTCTCGAACCGGTATTTCACGAAATTCACCAGGCTCAGCGTCAGCAGCAGCACCGCGACCCCCCAGAACCCTTTGGTCGACAGCGGCACTTCGGTCGAAAGCCACAGCGACATGCCCAGCAGCACATAAGCCGCCGCAACGCCAATCGCGTTGAAGGCCATGATCACGGTATTGTCGGGTTTGTCATTGAATTGCATTGGTCGTCTCCTCGTTCAGTAGAAAATAAAAGCTCGGTTACTTGCGCTTCAGCCGGTCCAGCACCTGGTCCGCCGTCACTTTCGTCACCGGGCCGAAACCCTGCGCCTCCATGCGGGCATCCAGGCTTTCGTGGTTCAGGTCCGCCTCGATCCCCTGAAGGATCTGCGATTGCTCGAACGGGTCATCCCGTCCCACGACCCGCGCGATCAGCTCTTCGGCCTCGTCCGCGGCCGAGGTGTTTCCGATCGTGGTCCGCAGCGAGCCCTGAACCTGCTGCTCGCGCCGGATGGCCCGGGCCGTCACCGCGCCTTGCTTGAGGTCAATCAGCCGGCGATGCGCCACTTCCACGCTTCCGCGCAGCCGGATCACCTTGGCCTCCAGCCGGTCGACCGTGCCCTGTCGAAGCTGCGCCTCGTTTTCCATCGTCGCGACGGCATCCGCCGCCTGTCGGGCAAGGTCTTCGCGCTCTGCAGCCAAGGCATCTTCCGCCCGTCGCACCATCGTGTCGATCCGACCTTGCAACGCGTCGAGGATCCGTTTTTCCGACCTCTGCCGCTGAATAAGCGAGGCCAGGGTCGCTTTCGCCGCCCGCAACTGCGCATCCGAGTCGCGGATCTTCTGATCGATCAACTCGATCGCGAAGGCGTCCTTGACCTGCTCCTCCGCCCGCGCATTCGCCCCGGCGATCAATGTCTTCAGTGTCGTGAACATATTCCAATCCCTTTCTTGAACAATGTTCATGATTAGACATATACAGTGTTTTGAACGATGTTCAAGAAATATTTTGAACGATGTTCAGAAACTATTTGTTTCCGGTGACATTCCCGATCACCAGTGCGATCATCCGGGTCATGTCGGCGCGCGACACCTCTGACACCTGGTTGTCCAGTCCGAGTGCGACGATCCCGTGCACCGACGAAAACAGCGCCCGCGCCATCAGCACCACGTCCTCGTCCGACATGTCCGGAAAGCAGTCGCGCACCGGGTCTTCGATGAGGCCGAACAGGCGTTTCATCTGGTCGTGGTACCAATCCGGCGCCTCGACCCCGGCCACTGTCTGCACCTCGAAAAGGGTGCGCCAGGCGTTGCGATTGCCCTCCGCAAAATCAAGATAGGCCTCTGACATCGCGATCATGCGATCGGTCGGACTGTCATGCGCGCGATCTTTCAGGCTGGTCTCGACGGCCTGCCCAAGCCGCCCGAAGGTCCGTCCGTTCACCGCGATCACGATGTCGTGCAAGTCGCCGAACACATTGTAAATCGCCCCCAGCGCGCACCCCGCCTCCCGTGCCAGCTCCCGCGCCTTGACCGCGGCCAGACCGCCTTCCGTCACCTTCACCTCTGCCAGGTCGATCAACGTCTTTCGCAGCGCGTCGCGCCGCGCTTCAACTTTACCCGCCATGCAGCCTCCGAACTTGAACTTCGTTCAGGAGTATACATCATGGCGCAAAAGCCAACCCCGAAGCGACACCGCAAACCAGATCCCGGTTTGCCCTGTCCCCCGGGTCAATGTCACACTATATCGCGCACAACAGCCGGCGCATCGGCGCTGAACCGAAAGCAAACACACAACCGCAAGGGGCCGCCATGCACTACGTCAAATGGATCTTCGTCGCCGCCTTCTGGCTGCTGGTCGCGGGCTTTCTGCACTACACCCTGCCGCAACACGACATCGCGCGCATCACAGACACCTATGAGAAGCGCATCGACTTCGGCGAAAACTCGATCTTCTGGTCGAACGTCGGCAGCGGCGACGCCGAAGGCACGGTCAACCGCGACATCTTCTTCATCCAGACCCGCCTCGCCGATGGCGAGGTCATGGTCTACCGCAACGAGGATACCGGCTGGGGCTGGCCGCCGTATTTCAAGTTCGACACCACGAACCTTCAAGCCGAGGCCGCCGATCAGCGCTCCACTTCTGAGACGCCGAAATGGGTATCGATCACCCATTACGGCTGGCGCAACGAGTTCCTGTCGATCTTTCCCAACGCCATCTCGGTGGCGAGAGTCGAGGGCCCGAACGTCACTATCATTCCGTGGTTCAACATCATCTTCCTGACGATGCTCGCGGCGCTCGTCTGGGCCATCCGCGCCCGCTGGGTGCGCTTCCGCGAACGCCGGGTGGATCCCGTCACGGATGAATGGGGCCTGACCGATCCGAAACCGGGCCGCGACCGCCTGTAAGCCTAGCGTTTGCCGTAATAGAGGCCCACCACGTGCTCGGCCTCGGCAAAGAACAGCCAGCGCGACGCCGCGATCCCGCCCAGATGCGCCAGCACAGCGACCAGCGCCGCGATATGCGAAAACGGCACCAGCAGCAGGACGAACGGCACCGTGTAGCCGAACAAGAGCGCGATCATCCGCAGCTTCTGCGCATGCTTGCGCCCCACCACGTAGACGAACTCCCGCAAGAGGTAGTTGTTGCCCGTATGCGGCGGCTCGAACGCCCTGACCGTGCCGATGCTCCCCAACCCCGTCGCGGTGGCCATATCCGTCCCGCTCTGCGCCAGCGCCTTGTCCCCGCGCAGCCACCAGATGACCTGCACGGCGGCCGCGACGGGCATCAGGATCAGCGCAAGCGCCACCTGCCCGGCCAGCAAGGCGCCACCCGCCAGCGCAATCGCCATGAACAAGAGCGGCGTCAGCGGCGTATTCCAGCGCGGCACCGTCTTCATCTGCGTGTAGATCATCGAGGTGGTGAACACCGTCACCGCCGACAGCCCCGCGCCGATCATCCCCACCAGCATCCAGGCCGTGTCGAAAAATACCAGCCCCGCGCCATAGATCGCCATCACGACCAGCGCCGCGACCGAGGACACGCCCTCCCGGCTCAGCCATGACGACCGCCATTGCGTGAACGCCTTCAGCGCCCGCTCCGGGTGCCCCAGGTGAAAGGTCGACGCCATCAGCCCGCCCACCGCCAGAAGGTAGGCGATCACGAAGAACGTGAACGCGACCCATCCGGTGGGCACGATGACCCCCAGCCCCAGCCAAAAGAGCAAGCCGAACCCAAGGCCCGACAGCGTGGTGAATACGATAACGGACGGTGCAGGATGCATCAGATCTTCTCCAGAGCCTTGTCGAGCCAGCCAATGAACCCTTTCGGCTCCTCGGCCACCGGGGCCAGCAGCGGCGCCAGAACGTCGATCTGCGCGTCGGGGGCCGCCATCACCTGGTCCTTGGGCCGCGGCGGCAGGTACTGGTTCACGGGCTTCGTGCCCTGCTCGGGCATCAGGTCCATTCCGCCGCGCTCCTCGACCAGTTTCGACACGTCGCTCTCCGGATCGCCCAGATCCCCGAAATGCCGCGCCCCCGCCGGGCAGGTGCGCACGCAGGCCGGCACCCGGTCCTCCTCGGGCAGATTGTCGTTGTAGATCCGGTCGACACACAGCGTGCATTTCTTCATCACGCCCTCCGCCGCGTCCATCTCGCGCGCGCCATAGGGACAGGCCCAGGCACACAGCCCGCAGCCGATGCAATCGCTCTCGTTCACCAACACGATCCCGTCCTCGACCCGCTTATAGCTTGCGCCGGTCGGACATACGGTCACGCATGGTGCGTCCTCGCAATGCAGGCAGGACTTGGGGAAGTGAATGAGCTGCGCCGCCGGATGCGACATCCCGCTCTCGGCCAGAGGCTGCACCTCGTAGGAATGCACCCGGTTCAGGAAGGTGCCGCGCGGGTCATCGCCATAAGGGTCCTGATCGCTCAGCGGCGCGCCGTAATTCTCGGTGTTCCACCCCTTGCAGCTTACCACACAGGCGTGACAGCCGACGCACGTGTCCAGGTCGATCACTAGCCCCATCTTGCGCCGTGTTGTCTCGGGAAGCGTCGTCATGCCTGCCGCTCCTCTGTCTTGGCTGGGACGGCGCCGGTCAGGGCCTCGTCCTCGCTCGCATTCCATTTGCCGATGAACCACACGAAGGTCCCGACCACGAAGATCACGAACGCCAGTATGGCGATTAACGTCAGAGTCTTGCCGCTCACCGCCGCACCTCCGCACCATTTTCTGCGCAGAAAATGGGCCGGAAAATACGCATTTTCCGCCAAAGACTTTTCGAAAAGTCTTGGCAATTTTCTTTCAAGAAAATTCCCGCGCTCATTTGCCCACCTTCCAGCGCAACTCGTCCGGCCCGGTCCCCACCGGCGACCGGATCGGCGCGAATGTCGGATGCACCTCGTCGGGCGCCGCCGTCTTCTCGATCTTCACGCGCAGATCGAACCATGCCGCCTGCCCGGTGACCGGATCACTGTTCGCCCAACGTAACCCGTCCCCCTTGGGCGGCAACAACTCGTGGATAAGGTGGTTCAGCAAGAAACCCTTCGTGGCCTCCGGCGCGTCTTTTTCCAGCGCCCAGGCGCCCTTGCGCTTGCCAATCGCGTTCCACGTCCAGACCGTATTCTCGTTCAGCGCCGCCATGTGCGCCACCGGCACCGTGATCTCTCCATGCGCCGAGGTCACACGCGCCCAATCCCCCTCGGCAAACCCGTTCGCCTCCCAGATCTTGGTCGGCAGGTACAGCGGATTGCGGCCGTGAATCTGCCGCAGCCACGCGTTCTGGCTTCCCCAGGAATGGTACATCGCCATCGGCCGCTGGGTCAGCGCGTGCACGGGATATTCCACCGGGTCCACATGCCCGTCCTCGAAGGGCGGGTACCACACCGGCAGCGGGTCCAGCGTCGCCTTGATCCGCTCACGCAGATGCTCGGGGGGCTGCCGTTCGCCATGCCCCTCGGCGGCCAACTGGAACTTGCGCATCGTCTCGGCATAAAGGTCAAAGATATAAGGCTGTTGGCTGTCATACAGGCCCATGCCCACTGCCCATTCCTGATAGCCCATGTTCCATGGCTTCATATAGGCGTGCTCTTCGGCGATATGGTTCACGAAGAACCCGCCATTCTCGATATACTTCTTCAGCTGATCCTCATTGGGCGCCCCGCGCCCGTGGGTCAGCCCCTCCTCGCCTTTGCGCCATCCAGCCAGCGGGCCGATCCCCGGCTTGCGCTCGTGGTTGACGATGTAATCGGCATAGTCCGCCCACTTGGCGCTGCCATCCTCGTTGGTGAAGCCCGGCAGCTTCATCTTGTTGGCCAGCAGGACCAGCGCCGTCTGGAACCCCTTCACATCTCGGTCCGGCTCCACCACCGGCCAGCGGATCGCGTCCGCGGCGGCATCCGCCTCGCAGATCGGGCGGTCCAGCAGGCTGATACAATCATGCCGCTCAAGATAGGTCGTGTCGGGCAGGATCAGGTCGGAATAGGCGACCATCTCGGAACTATACGCATCCGAATAGATGATATGCGGAATGACGTATTCGCCGTCCTCGTCGGTGTCCGTCAGCATGTCGATCACGCCGCGCGTGTTCATCGTCGAATTCCACGCCATGTTCGCCATGTACATGAACAGCGTATCGATCTTGTACGGGTCCCCCGCATGGGCATTGCTGATGACCATGTGCATCATGCCATGCGCGCTCATCGGGTTCTCCCAGGTGAAGGCCTTGTCGATCCGCGCAGGTGTCCCGTCGTCCTTCAGCGCCAGATCCTCCGGCCCGCGCACGAACCCAAGGTGCGGTCCATCCAGCGGCTTGCCCGGCGTCACCTTGCAATGCGGCGTCGGGTGGATGCTCACGGGCTTGGGATACGGCGGCTTGAACCGGAAGCCTCCCGGCACCTCGACCGAGCCCAGCAGGATCTGCAACAGGTGCAGGCTCCGGCAGGTCTGGAATCCGTTGGAATGCGCCGAGATCCCGCGCATCGCGTGGAAACTCACCGGACGGCCCACCATCGTCTTGTGGGTCTGCCCCCGGAAATCCGTCCACTCCCGGTCCAGAACAATCTCTTCCTCGAAGGCCACGCGCGCCAGTTCCGCGGCAATCGCCCGGATGCGCCGCGCGCTGACGCCACAGCGTTCCGCCACGGCCTCGGGCGCGTATTCCTTGCCCATATAGCGTTCGGCCAGCAGGTGCATCACCGGCCGGTGCGTCACGCCATCCGTCTCATAACTGGCCGACAAGTCCGGCTTCACGCCTTTCTTGTCGAACGGCGCAGGGTGCCCTGTCGCCCGGTCGATCACCAGCAGCTTGCCGTTCTCATCGCGCATCAGCAGCCCATGTTCGGGCGAACTCTCATCGCAATTCACCAGCACCGGCGCGTTGGTATACTCCGCTAGGTACCGCAGGTCGATCTTCCCCGCGCGCAGCAGTTCATGCACCAGCGCCAGTATGAACAGACCATCCGTCCCCGGCGTGATCCCGACCCATTCATCGGCCACCGCGTTATATCCCGACCGGATCGGGTTCACCCCGATCACCTTGGCGCCGCGATCCTTCACCCGACCTATTCCCATCTTGATCGGGTTGCTGTCATGGTCCTCGGCCACGCCGAAAATCATGAACAGCTTGGTGTTCTCCCAGTCCGGCTGCCCGAACTCCCAGAACGCGCCGCCCATCGTGTAGATGCCCGCCGCCGCCATGTTTACGGAACAGAACCCGCCATGCGCCGCATAGTTCGGCGTCCCGAAATTCTGCGCCCAGAAGCTGGTAAAGCTCTGGCTCTGGTCGCGCCCGGTGAAGAACGCCAGCTTCTCCGGCGCCTTCTGCCGCAGCGGCTCCAGCCATCCGGTGGCGATCTCCAGCGCCTCGTCCCAGCTGATCTCCTCGAACTCGCCCGACCCCCTCGGCCCGACCCGCTTCAACGGCGCGCGCAGACGCGCCGGCGCGTTGTGCTGCATGATCCCCGCACTGCCCTTGGCGCAAAGAACACCCTTGTTCACCGGGTGGTCGCGGTTGCCCTCGATATAGGCAACCTTGCCCTCCTTCATATGCACGTTGATCCCGCAGCGGCAGGCGCACATGTAGCAGGTCGTCTTGCGCACCTCGTCGGATACCTTGGGCGAGGTGTCCAGTTTGGGCTGATCCAGCATGTCGTCGCCTCCCTTTGCTTGTCCCGGTCACGCTAGGCCAGTTCGCACCGCCCCGCGACCGCTTCTCTCGGTTCGTTCGCTTTCCCGAAGTGCTCTGCCGGGAAAGCCGAAATTCTCATGCGCTCAGCCGGGCAACAGCCCGACCACATCGCGCGCAATCTGCCGTTCCTCGTCGGCGGGCACCACGTGCACCGGGATCTCCCCCAGCCACTTCAGATGTGCCATGATACGGTCCCGTATGGTTTCGGCGTTCTCGCCGATCCCGCCGGTAAACGCCACCGCGTCCACGCCGCGCATTGCGGCAATCGCCGACCCGGCCTGCCGCGCCGCCCAGTAGCAGAAGTGCTCGACCGCGAACCGCGCATCCTCATCATCGCGACTTAGCAGCGTCGCCATATCGTTCGTTCCGGCCAGCCCCTTTAGCCCGCTTTCCTTGTTCAGGATCGTGCCCGCAGCCTCGATCCCGTGATCCTCGGCCAGTCGCAGCACGGCCATCCCGTCGATGCACCCCGTCCGCGTGCCCATCACAAGGCCGTCTAGCGGCGAATACCCCATCGAGTTCGCCACCGATTTTCCCTCGACCATCGCGCACAGGCTGGCCCCGTTGCCAAGATGCAGCCCCAGCAACCGCCGGGGCAGGTCATCCCCGAACTGCGCAACCATCCCGGCATAGGACAACCCGTGAAACCCGTAGCGCCGAATGCCCTTGTCCCGCTCCGCCTGCGGCAGGGCATAGGTCACCGCCACATCGGAGTTGGTCGCATGAAACGCCGTGTCGAAACTGGCGAATTGCGGCAGGTCCGGGGCCAACCCGGCCAGCGCCCGCACCCCCGACAGGTTGTGCGGATTGTGCAGCGGCGCCAGCGGCACCACCGCCTCAATCCTGGCGATCACGTCATCGGTCAGCCGCTCCGGCGCCGTCAGATGCGCCCCGCCATGCACCACGCGATGCCCTGCCGCGATCAGCGACGACACCGGATGCCCCGCCGCCTCCAGCTTCTCCAGAACCATACCCAACGCAGCCGTATGGTCGGCAACCGAAACGTTCTGCTTCTCACCCCCAAGGCTCAGCCGCCCCGGCCCGCCGATCTCGGTCACCGACCCCGAAAGGACCGACTCCAGCCCGGGCGTGAACAGCTCCACCTTGACCGAGGACGACCCGGCATTGACGACCAGGATCATGCCGCGCCCCCGATCACGCCCAGCTCCGCCGAAGCGATGCGCTCTTCCGCGCCCTGCGCCCGGCTGGTCAGCAATATCGGCACCTTCGCGCCCAACACCACGCCGGCGCAGCAGCACCCCATGCCGAACGACATCAGCTTGAACAGCGCGTTGCCCGTGGTGATGTTCGGCGTCAGCATGATGTCGGCATCGCCCGACACTTCCGACTCGTAGTTCTTCGCCTCTGCCGCCGCCTTCGACAGGATCAGGTCCATCGCCATCGGCCCCTGCACCACGGCACCGGGCAGCGCGCCCTGCGCCCACTCCGCGATCTCGACTGCCTCCATCGTGTTGGGCACCGTCGGGATCGGGTCTTCGGTCGGGGCCAAAATCCCCGCCTTGGGCCGCTCGATCCCCAGCTTGTAGGCCAACATCACCGCATGGCTCAGGCACGCCTGCCGCGTCTCCACGTCAGGGTCCACGTTCAGCGCCGCGTCGGTCAGCAAGAGTGGCCTCTCCGACCCCGGCATCGTGATGTGAAACACGTGTCCGCAGCGCGTCCCCCTCTCGCGCAGCCCCGCCGCCGACGGCAGCAGGCCCTTCAGAAAGGTCGACGTATGGATCTGTCCTTTCATGATCGCCCCCACCTCACCGCCGCGCGCCATCTCGGCCGCCACCGGCGCGGCGCTTTCCTTCGGCGCGTGTATCAGCGGCAGCCCCGCGATATCCCACCCGATCTCTTTCGCCGTCGCCTTGATCTTGTCGCTGTCCCCGATCAGCACCGGATCGGCCAGCCCGGCCTCTGCCGCCTCGCGGATCCCCTGCAACGGGTTCGGCGCCCCGGCATTCACCAGCGCCACACGTGGCCGTGGCAGGCCTTGCGCCCGCTTCAACAACGAAGGCGGGCACTTGGGCTCACTCGCGGCGAGAAAGGGATATCGGTCTGTCATGTCTTGTCCTGTCACTCTATCCAGGGCCCTTATCGGCCCCGCGTGGCACAGTATGCCCGCGGGGCGACAGGTTTGCGACGTCTCAGACCCGTTGCTCGACCATGTCGTCGGCGCTGATCCCGGCCACTTCCACCGGCTTCTTCATGGCATCCCGGCGGAACGGCTCACCCAACTCCTGGTTGATCATCGCCTCGATCAGCGTGGTCGTCCCGTTCTCCATCTGCTCCTTGATCGCGGTGTTCAGCGCATCGGTCAGCTCGTCCATCGTCCGCGCCACGACACCTTTCAGCCCGCAGGCATTGGCGATTCCGGCATAGCTGACATCGTCATCCAGTTCGGTGCCCACGAAATTGTCGTCGAACCACAGCGTCGAGTTCCGCTTCTCCGCACCCCACTGGTAGTTACGGAACACGATCTGCGTGATCCCCGGCCACTCGCTACGGCCAATTGCCGTCAGTTCGTTGACCGCGATGCCGAACGCACCGTCCCCGGCAAAGCCCACCACGGGCACGTCCGGGCACCCGATCTTGGCCCCCACGATCGCCGGCAGGCCGTACCCACAAGGCCCGAACAGCCCCGGCGCCAGGTATTTCCGCCCCTCATCGAAATCCGGGTAGGCGTTGCCGATGGCACAGTTGTTGCCGATATCCGAAGAGATGATCGCGTTGCGCGGCAGCGCACCCTGAATGGCCCGCCACGCCATGCGGGGGCTCATCCAGTCCGGCTTGTCCTTGCGCGCCCGCTCGTTCCAGGTGGTGCCTGGGTCGTCATCCTCGTGGTCCATGCTGGCCAGTTGCTGCGCCCATTTGCTCTTGGTCTCGGCGATCTTCGCCTTGCGCGCCTCGCGCTCGTGATCCCCCGCCGTCTCGCCCAGGTTCTTCAGGATGCCCTGCGC
Source organism: Roseovarius sp. THAF27 (assembly GCF_009363655.1). Taxonomy (NCBI): domain Bacteria; kingdom Pseudomonadati; phylum Pseudomonadota; class Alphaproteobacteria; order Rhodobacterales; family Roseobacteraceae; genus Roseovarius; species Roseovarius sp. THAF27. The sequence continues at coordinate 92,080 of NZ_CP045393.1, read as the reverse complement.
CACCTTGGCCGCATCGCCCACGATCCCCACGGTCACCTTCTTGGTCAGGCCGATCCGGTTGGGGTTGATATCCACCTGGATGATCTTGGCATTCGTGGGCCAGTATTCCATCCCGTACCCCGGCAGGGTCGAAAACGGATTCAACCGCGTGCCAAGGCACAGCACCACGTCCGCGTCCTTGATCAGCTCCATCCCCGCCTTGCTGCCGTTGTAGCCCAGCGGCCCGGCGAACAGCGGGTGCGAGCCCGGGAAGGCGTCGTTATGCTGATAGCCCACGCAGACCGGCGCGGTCAGCCGCTCGGCCAGTTCCATCGACGCCTCGATCCCGCCTTTCGACAGCACGACGCCCGCGCCGTTCAAGATCACCGGGTTCTTGGCCTCGCTCAACAGCGCAGCCGCCTCGGCGACCGAGTTGCTGCCACCGGGGCTCACCTCGAACTCGATCGCGCTGGGGATCTCGATATCCACCACCTGCGTCCAGAAATCGCGCGGAATGTTGATCTGCGCGGGCCCGCACAGGCGCTTGGCCTGGCTTATCACCCGCGCCAGCACCTCGGCCACGCGCGTCGGGTCGCGCACCTCTTCCTGGTAGGCCACCATGTCCTCGAACAGCTTCATCTGCTCGACTTCCTGGAACCCGCCCTGCCCGATCGTCTTGTTTGCCGCCTGCGGCGTTACCAGCAGCAGCGGCGTGTGGTTCCAATAGGCCGTCTTCACAGCGGTGACGAAGTTGGTGATCCCCGGACCGTTCTGCGCGATCATCATGCTCATCTTGCCGGTCGCGCGGGTATAGCCATCGGCCATCATCCCCGCGCTGCCTTCGTGCGCGCAGTCCCAAAACGTGATCCCGGCCTTCGGGAACAGGTCCGAGATCGGCATCATCGCCGACCCGATGATCCCGAACGCGTGCTGGATCCCGTGGCGTTGCAGCGTTTTGACAAAGGCTTCTTCGGTGGTCATCTTCATGACAGTGCTCCTGAACATTGGAAAAGGGCCGGTCCTCCCCCGGCGCGGTTTGAGGGGAAGCTACCCTTGCAGTCACCCCCATTCTAGGGCCAGTTTGCCGCGCATACTATAGCCAGAGAGTATTTTTATTGAGACTTTTGGTCTCAAAAATCTGCAATTTCGACATGCCGCGCTTTCGCCCAGGCTCCGTTTCCGCCTCTTGAACAAGGCCTTCGCCCGATTTCGCACCATGTCGCCAACTGGCCTTACGGCCCCAGCTCATCCGCCAGTATCCCGATCCCGTCCGCGATCCGCTCCGAGGGAATCGAGGAATAGGCCAGCCGGTAGAAATTCCGCGGCGCCCGCGCGGCCTCGAAAAACGGCCGCCCCGGCTCGATCAGCACGCCACGCGCGCGCAGCCGCTCGGCCAGGTTCTCGGTATCCACCCCCTCCGGCGCCCGCATCCAGATAGAGCTTCCGCCGAACACCCCGCGCCCTTCCACGCCAAGCCCGTGATCTTCCAGCGCGGTCTCCATCACCTGCCGCCGCCGCGCATAGGCCTTGCCGATCCGCCGGATCAGGCTGTCGTAATGCCCCAGGCTCAGGAAATAGGCCGTGGTCCGCTGCACATGCCCCGGCGGATGCCGCAGCACGCTGGCCCGCAGCGCCCGCGCCTCGCGGATGAACGCCTGCGGCCCCACCAGATAGCCCAGCCGCAGCCCCGGAAAGATCGACTTGGAAAAGCTGCCCACGTAGATCACCCGCCCATCGGTATCGAGCGATTTCAGCGACGGCAGCGGCGCGCGCAGAAAACTGATTTCGAACTCGTAATCATCCTCGACGATCAGCGCCTCCATCTCCCGCGCGCGGGCCAGTAGGTCCTGCCGCCGGTCTAGCGGCATGGTCGCGTTCGTCGGCGCCTGGTGGCTCGGCGTTGTGAAAATAACATCCGCCCGCTCCGGCAGGGCGTCGGGGCGCAGCCCGTCGCGGTCCACCGGCACCGGCGCCATGTGACAGCGCGACTGGGTCAGGATATCGCGCAGCGCGTGGTAACAGGGTTCCTCCACCGCCGCCGTCCGCCGCTGCGTCAGCAACACCTGCGCCGTCAGCCACAGCGCGTTCTGCGCCCCCATCGTCAGCAGGATCTCCCCCGGCTCGGCCAGGATCCCCCGGCGCGGCAGGGTGTGCCGCGCGATGAACTCGATCAGCTTGGGGTCATCCTGGTCATAGGCATCCGCCGCCAGCGCCTGGAACTCCTTCTGCCCCAGCGCCCGCAGCGCGCAATGCCGCCAGCTTGCGTGATCGAACAGGCTCGGGTCCGTCTGCCCAAAGATGAAAGGATAAGGATAGCTCGACCAGTCCCGCGGCTTTTCCGGCGTCGCCCCGCCCGTGTACCGCCGCCCGATCGCCCGCCCCCAGTCGATCAGGTCCCCCTTCGCCGCACTGGGCGTGAATGCCGGCGGCTCCGGCGCGTTCTGCGACACGAAATACCCCGACCGGTCCCGGCTCTCAAGATAGTCGTTGGCCTGCAACTCGGTATAGGCCAGCGTCACCGTGATCCGGCTCACCCCCAGGTGCTCGGCCATCCTGCGCGAAGAGGGCAACTTCTCGCCCTTGCGGAATCGCCCCGACAGGATTCCCTGCGCGATCATCTGCTGGATCTGCGCCTGCAACGTTCCTTCCGCCTCGGGCGACAGGAAAAAGCTTTCCACCGATATGGCCATGCGCCGGATCCTACACTGGCCTCATCGCCTCGACAATCTGGACCGATGAACGTCAGGATTTTCTCGTAGGGTGGGTGAAAACCCACGCGCCCCGTCAGGTCAGACGCGCACCTTCGCCGAAGACCTCGGAAAACGCCGCCTCGCCCGTGCGCGAAAACCGCACCACCCGCGTGCCATCCACCCGCGCCGCCCAGCCGATCTCTTCCATCCGGCTCAGCATCGCTCGCCCAAGCTGACCCGCCAGGTGCGACCGCCGCTCGGACCAGTCCAGGCAATCGCGGCAAAGCGGCGCCCGCGATCTCGGCAAGGCGTGCAGATCGATCCCGAACCCGGTCACAAACTCCCGCCCCGCCTCCGTCAGCTCCAGCGCCTGACCGCTCCGCCGCAACACGCCCTGCGCCAATAGCGCGTCATACATCTGCGTGCCCATGTCGCCCGCCAGGTGGTTGTAACAGACCCGCGCCCGCCGCATCTCCGGGTCGCGCGGCCCCGGCCTCGTCCGCAATGCGCCGGTCCCGGCCGCCAGCCCCATCAAGGCCTCCAGCACCTCCGCCACCTCGTCGCCCGCCAGCCGGAAATACTTGTGCCGCCCCTCGCGCCGCAGCGCGATCAGACCGCCCCCTTCCAGCTTGGACAGATGCGCCGAGGCGGTCTGCAGCGTCACCCCCGCCTCGCCCGCCAGCTCGCTGGCGGTCAACGCCTTCCCGCTCATCAGCGCGGTCAGGATATTCGCCCGCGCCGGATCCCCGATCAGCGCGGCCACGCGGGATATGTCAGGGCCGTCTTTCATAGTTCGATGTTAGCCGAACCATCATGACCTGTCCATCGGCTAGAATATGTCCGGAACCATCCAAGGAGACCCACCATGCTCACCTGCATCATCCGCTACCACATCGCCCCCACAAAACACGACCAGTTCGCGCAATATGCCCGCAACTGGGGCATCGCCATCCCGCGCTGCGGTGCCGACCTGATCGGCTATTTCGCACCGCACGAAGGCTCCTCGACGCTGGCTTATGGCATCTACAACATCCCCAGCCTGGCTGAATACGAAGCCTACCGCGACCGCCTCGCCGCCGATCCGCTGGGGCGCAAGAACTACGCCTTCGCCCAGGCGGAAAACTTCCTCTTGCGCGAGGACCGCACCTTCCTGAAATGTGTCTCCACACCGCAGGAAGGAGCCCCCAAATGATCGCCGTCATCTTCGAGGTCATGCCACACCCCGACCAGAAAGACGCCTATCTCGACATGGCCGCCAAGATGAGACCGCTCGCCGAGGGCATCGACGGCTTCATCTCGGTCGAGCGCTTCCAGAGCCTGACCAACCCCGAGAAACTCCTCTCGCTCAGCTTCTGGCGGGACGAGGCCGCCCTGGACGCATGGCGCCGGCTCGAGGCGCATCGCGGCGCCCAGCGCGCGGGCCGCGAGGTCATGTTCGACGACTACCGCCTGCGCGTCGTGTCGGTGATCCGCGACTACGGCATGTTCGAACGGGACGAGGCCCCCGCCGACAGCAAACAGGTGCATGGCGGCTAGGCCTCCGCGTCACTCCGGGGCATGGCAGCACACGCACACCTTGTTCCCGTCCGGGTCGCGGAAATAGGCACCGTAGAAATCCGCATGGTACTCGGGCCGCAGCCCCGGCGCGCCCTCATCCGTCGCCCCGGCCGCCAGGGCCCGGCGGTGGCACTGGTCGACGATCCGGCGCTCCGCCGCCTGAAAGGCGACCATCTGCCCGTTCCCCACGCCCGGCGCAGCCCCATCCAGCGGCCGTCCGACCACGAACAGCGGGCGGTCCGCATCGGCAGGTTTCCACCCGGCCCAGCCTCGATCCGCGTCGATGAATTTCTGCACGATCCCCAGCGGCTCCAGCACGGCGCCGTAGAACTGCACCGCGCGGTCGAGGTCCGCCGTGCCAAGATGAACATGCGAAATCATGGCGCGATCCTAGGCCGCGTCCGCAGCGAGCGCCAGTAAGAGGCATCCGGGCCGACCGGCCCCCGCGCGCGTCGGCCACTCTCCGCTCTCGGGAATCGACCGACGGCGTGCTAGGATCCGGCAAACCAGCCGGAGCCACCCTCATGCCCGCCATCCCGCTCACCCTTCTCGTCGGCACCACCAAGGGCGCCTTCCTCGTCGCCGCCGACGCCGACCGGCAGACATGGGACATCTCCGGCCCCCATTGCGGCGGCTGGTGCATCAACCACATGGCCGGCGACCCCAAGACCGGCACCATCTGGGCCGGAGGCGGCGGCGACTTTTTCGGCGCGGGCGTCTGGCGCTCCGACGATCAGGGGCAGAACTGGGACCTGACGCGCCTCAGCAAGGGCCAGATGGATGACTGGGCCGCGCAGGACCCCGATTTCGCCGCCATGGTCGGCTGGACCGGCGCCCCCCTGCCCTTCGCCACCGAGTTCCAGCAGGTCTGGTCGCTCGGCTTCGCGCATGACACGCTCTATGCCGGCACCAAGCCCGCCAACCTGCTCAAGAGCACGGATCGCGGCATCACATGGGCGCGCGTCGATGCCCTCACCGATCACGACTCCGCCAAGGACTGGAACCCGGGCGCCGCGGGCCTCGTCCTGCACAGCATCGTTTTCGACCCGGGCTCGGCTGAAAAGCAATGGGTCGGCATTTCCGCCGCCGGTGTCTTCGCCACCGAGGATGGCGGCCGGTCATGGCAGCGCCGCAACCGCTTGTCGAATGCCGAGGCCTGCGGTCACCATGACCACCCCGCCGCGCCGCGCGACGGCGAAACCGGCCATTGCGTCCACAATATCGTCCGGGCCAACGGCGACACCGACCTGCTCTACCAGCAGAACCACCACGGTGTCTGGCGCTCCCCTGATGGCGGGCGCAGTTGGGACGATATCACCCCCGGCCTGCCTTCCACCTTCGGCTTTCCGATCCGCGTCCACCCGCACGATCCGCGCACCATCTGGACCCTACCGCTCAACGGCGACATGGCGGGCCGCTTCCCGCCCGATGCGGCCTGCGCCGTCTGGCGCTCTCGTGACGGCGGCGAGACTTGGGAGGCGTTGCGCGAGGGCCTGCCGCAGACGAACTGCTATTTCACCGTCCTGCGCCAGGCCATGGCCGGTGACGCCCAAGACGCGCCCGGCCTTTACTTCGGCACCAATTCCGGCTCGGTCTTCGCCAGCCTCGACGAAGGCGACACCTGGCACGAGATCGCCCGCCACCTGCCCACCATCCTCTCGGTCGAAACACTGGACCGCGCGGGCTGACGCCCGGAAGACAATAATTGAACGTTCGTTCAGTTTGTTCTATGACCGCGTCACGCCGACACCGAACCCGGGAGGTTTCACATGCCCCAGCGCCCCGCTTTCGCCAAGTGGCTCGACGACACCAACGACGTCACCGCCACCTTCCTCGCCGCCGGGCGCATCCCCGGCCTGGTGAACCTGGGCGGCGGCCTGCCGGGCACCGAGATCTGGCCGATCCCCGAAATGGCCCGGCTCGCCACCTCCGCCGTCACCGACCATGCGGACGAAACGCTGGCCTACGCCCCCGTTGCCGGCCTGCCCAAGCTGCGCGACCTCATCGCCAGCCGCTATTCCGAGGGCGACCTCACCCTCACCCGCGACAACGTCCTGATCACCTCCGGCGGCGCCCAGGCGCTCAACCTCATCGGCACCGTGCTGCTGGAACAGGGCAGCCCCATCGCGTCGCAGACCCCGGCCTATCTCGGCGCGCTCGACAACTGGCGCCCGCGCCAGCCGACCTATCGCCCGATGCGGCTCGACGCCAACGATCTCGATCCGGTCGCCGCGATGACCGGCGCGCAATTCGCCTATACCGTCCCGAATTTCTCGAACCCCACGGGCAAGCTGGTCGACACCGCCACCCGCCGCCGCCTCGTCGATGCCGCGCACCAGACCGGCACCTGGCTGATCGAGGATGACCCCTACGGCACGCTCTACTACGACGACGCGCCCCTGCCCCGGATGCTCACCCTCTCGGCCGACCGCGCCGGCACGCCCTATGACGGCCCCGTCATCTATCTCGGCACCGTGTCCAAGGAACTGGCGCCGGGCCTGCGCATCGGCTGGATCATCGCCGCACCGGAACTGATCGAGGTGCTGAAAGCCGCCAAGCAAAGCGCCGACATGTGCAGCTCCGGCCTCTGCCAGCAGATCACCCACGACGCCTTCGTCACCGGCCTCGCCGACGACATGCTGCCCGGCATCCTGTCGCTCTACCGCGCCCGCCGCGATGCGCTCTGCACCGCGATGGACACCCACCTCACCGACCTCTTCACGTGGGAACATCCCTCGGGTGGCATGTTCGTCTGGGCCACGGCAAAGGACCCCGGCCTCGACACCAACCACCTGATGCAGGTCGGGCTCGACCACGGCGTCTGCATCTCGCCCTCGTCCGTCTTCGATCCCGAAGGCCGCGACCACACGTCGATCCGCATCAACTTCACCTACAATACCGAGGACAAGCTGGCCCTGGGAATCGAAAGGCTGGCGACGGCGACCCGCGCCGCGCTTGCGGAGACCTGACCCTTTTGCTCTAACGGGTGGCGCAACCACCCTCGGAGGCCGCCCATGGTCGACATCGCAACCCGTGTCTGGAACCACAAGTGGAAGATCGACCCGATCGTCCGGTCCCTGATCGACACCGATTTCTACAAGCTGCTGATGTGCCAGTCGGTTTTCCGCAACCGGCCCGACACCACGGTCACCTTCTCGCTCATCAACCGCACCAAGGACGTGCGCCTGGCCGACCTGGTGGACGAGGGCGAGCTGCGCGAACAGCTCGACCATATCCGCTCGCTGTCGCTGTCGCGCGGCGAGAGCACGTGGATGCGCGGCAACACTTTCTACGGCAAGCGCCAGATGTTCACGCCCGAATTCATGGACTGGTTCGAGAAACTGCGCCTGCCGCCCTACCACCTGGAACAGCGCGACGGCCAGTACGAACTGACCTTCGAGGGCAAGTGGCCCGAGGTCATGCTGTGGGAAATCCCCGCGCTCGCGGTGCTGATGGAACTGCGCTCGCGCGCCGTGCTGCACGACATGGCAAGGTTCGAGCTGCAGGTGCTCTACGCCCGCGCCATGACCAAGCTGTGGGAAAAGGTCGAGCGCCTGCGCGGCGTCGACGGGCTGCGCATCGCCGATTTCGGCACCCGGCGGCGGCATTCCTTCCTGTGGCAGGACTGGTGCGTGCAGGCGATGACCGAACGGCTGGGCGAGAATTTCGTCGGCACCTCCAACTGCCTCATCGCCAAGAACCGCGACCTAGAGGCGATCGGCACCAATGCCCACGAACTTCCCATGGTCTATGCCGCGCTGGCCGAGGACGACGCCACGCTGGCCCGCGCGCCCTATGACGTGCTGTCCGACTGGCACGACGAGCACGAGGGCAACCTGCGCATCATCCTGCCCGACACATACGGCACCGAAGGGTTTCTGGACAAGGCCCCCGACTGGCTCGCGGGCTGGACCGGCATCCGCATCGACAGCGGCGACCCCGCGACCGGCGCCGAGATCGCCATCGACTGGTGGAAAAAGCGCGGCGAGGATCCCACGCGGAAACTCATCATCTTTTCAGACGGCCTCGACGAGGAAAAGATCCTCGCCCTGCACAAGCAATTCGCCGGCCGCGTCCGCGTTTCCTTCGGCTGGGGCACGCTGCTGACCAACGACTTCCGCGGCCTCATGCCCGACGACTCGCTCGCCCCCTTCTCCCTCGTCTGCAAGGCCATCGCCGCCGATGGCCGCCCCACCGTCAAGCTCTCGGACAACCCCCGCAAGGCAATGGGCCCCGAGGCCGAGATCGACCGCTACAAGCGCGTGTTCGGCGTGGGCGAGCAGAAGGAGATGGAGGTGGTGGTGTGACCACCCCCGGCCTCTGCCTCACCTTCGACGACGTCAATGTCGAGACTTGGCACGCCGCCCGTCCAGTCTGTCAGGCGCATGACGCCCGCGTCACCTACTGCGTCCGCTGGAGGCACGCCGCCACGCCCGCGCAGATCGACGGCCTGCACCGCTTGCAGGAGGACGGCCGTGAAGTCGCCTGTCACGACCACACCCACGAGACTCGGCAACCCGACTTGCGCCGGTACGGGCTCGACCTCTGGCCGGAGAACGGGATCGCCCGTGGCGTCTCCGAACACCGCGCGCCCGGCTTGCCGGCCACCCGCCATGCCAGACCATTCCATGGCTCCACCCGGCAAACCCGCGCCGCCACCGCGCCCTGTTTGCTGGTGACCCGCCCCGCCCGGACCGATCAGGAGGCACCGCAATGCTCGCCGGCATCCAGGTAGTCGAGTTCGAGGGCCTCGGCCCCGCCCCCTTCGCCGCCATGATGCTGGCGGATCTCGGCGCGAGTGTCACGGTCGTCCAGCGCCCAGGCCCCGCCAACCCCACCATGGGCGAACACAACATGCTCGACCGGGGCAAGCGGGCCATCACGCTCGACCTCAAGGACCCTGGCGACCTCGCCGTGGCCCGCGCGCTGGTGACCGACGCCGACGCCCTGATCGAGGGTCTGCGTCCCGGCGTGATGGAACGCCTCGGGCTCGGCCCCGACACCTTTACTCAGTCCAATCCAAAACTCGTCTACGGCCGCATGACCGGCTGGGGCCAGGACGGCCCGCGCGCGCATCTGGCGGGGCATGACTACAACTACATCGCCACCGCCGGGGCGCTCTACTATGCCTCCAACCCCGGCGACGCGCCCCTCACGCCGCCCACCATCGTCGGCGATATCGGCGGCGGCGCGCTCTATCTCGTGGCCGGCATCCTCAGCGGCATCCTCAACGCCCAGCGCACCGGAAAGGGCACCGTGGTCGACGCCGCCATCACCGACGGCTCGGCCCACATGATGGCGCTGTTCATGGCCATGGCGGGCGGTGGCAACCTGTCGGAAACACGCGGTCAAAGTCTGCTCGACGCGCCACCCTGGGGCCGCACCTATGCCTGCGCCGACGCGCGCCACCTCTCGGTCCAATGCCTCGAACCGCAGTTCTACGCGCTCTTCCTCGACACGCTCGGCCTCTCGGACGATCCCCTGTTCGCCGACCAGTACGACCGCGCCCGCTGGCCCGACCAGACCGCCCGCCTGACCGCACTCTTCGCCGCGGAGCCTGTCACCCATTGGGCCACGCTCTTCGACGATTCCGACGCCTGTGTCGCTCCTGTCCTCACCCCGTGGGAAGCGGCCAGGGACCCCCACATCGCCGCCCGCTCCATCTGGCACGAGGACCGGGGCACCCTGCAACCGGCCCCCGCGCCCCGCTTCGACGGACAGGCGCAGGCGCCGAACCCGACGCCACGGCGCGGGCAACATACCGAAGAAATCCTGAAAGACCTCAGACAGCGCGGCCTCGTCTGACCTCGTAGGGTGGGTGAAGACCCACCCGCCTCACCCGCGCCTCGACGCGGTGTAGAGGACCCAGTCCTCCCCCTCCAGCGTCGCTTCCCATGCCGCCCGCAGCGCCGCCGCCTCTCCGGCAAAGCCCTCCCCGGTCGGCACGCTCTCCACGATCCGGTCGATGCGGAAACTGCGAAACCCCTGCCGCAGCGCGCACCACGCCGCCAGCACGACCGCGTCGATGTGATAGGTCAGCGCCACGGGCCGGATCACCCGCTCCGTCCGCGCCTCCTGCAGGTCAACGTAAACGATCCGCAATTCCACCGCATCGCGGATCTGCGCCCGCAACGCTTCGGCATCCACACCGTCGCGCGGGATGCGGTTCCAGCCCGACACCCGCAACGGCACATGCGGCGCGCCGCCCGGCAACGCGGTGGCGATCTTCTCGCCCGCACGCCGCGCCGCCCGCTCCAGCCCAGGATCCCCGGTCCGGTGCAACAGCGCCATGCCCACGTAAAGCGCCTCCAGCTCCTCGGCGGAAAACATCAGTGGCGGCAGGTCATAGCCCGCCCGCATCATGTACCCCACGCCCGCCGCGCCCTCGACCGGCACGCGCAACGCCTGCAACGCCACCACGTCGCGGTAGATTGTCCGCTTGGTGACCTCCAGCTCCTCGGCCAGCATCGCAGCGGTCACCGGCGCATCGGCGCTGCGCAGGATCTGGATGATGTCGAACAGGCGGGTCGATCGGGTCATGCGGACACCCTAGCATGATTGCTGACAGTATGGTGTCAGCAGCGTTGCAGTAGGCTGATCCCGGATCAACAAGGACCCTCACCATGCTGCAAGACTACACCGCCAGGACCGGCACGCTCAGTCCCGTCTGGACGCTGGAAATCCAGACCCTGCCGCAAGACACCGACCGGATACTGGATGCCGTGATGCAGGTGCATCCCCTGGGCTATGGCCGCTATCACCGCACCGCGTCCGTATCGGCCACCGGCGCCGAGACCACGACACCGCAGCCCAACTCCACCACCACCACGCACAAGAGCACATATATGCCCGGCAGCGCCGAGACCTACCCGGTGGTCGAGCTGAAAATCTCCATCGAACGCGACCTTCCCGCCCTGCAACAGGTCATGGACGCGATCATGGACGCCCAACACTACGAAGAACCCGTGATCTTCGTGCGCGAGGACTGGGCCAACCGCGCCAGTTACGACCCGAACCGGACCAACCCGAACCGCTGGTGGAACGATGGCCGCGGCCTGCCGGACATGGTGGCGTTTTCCCGATGACGGCCCAAGACTTCCGCGCCCTGCACCACGGCGACAAGCCCTTCGTCATCCCCAACCCGTGGGATGCCGGCTCCGCCCGCATCCTCGCGTCCATTGGCTTTCCGGCGCTCGCGACAACCAGCGCCGGCATGGCCTTTTCCATGGGCCGCCTCGAAGGCACCGTGCCATCCGCGGATGTCCTGGACCATTGCCGCACGATCGTCGGCGCCACTCCCCTGCCGGTCAGTGCCGACCTCGAACGCGGCTTCGGCGAAAGCCCCGAGAGCGTAACCGAAACCATCCGCGCCGCCGCCGCCACCGGCCTTGCCGGCGCCTCGATCGAGGACCACACCGGCGACCGGAACGCGCCCATCTACGACCACACCCTGGCCGTCGAACGGATGATCGCCGGGGTCGAGGCCGCCCGGACCCTTTCGCAGGATTTCGTCCTCACCGCCCGCTGCGAAAGCCTGCTCTGGGGCGAAACGCGCCTCGACCCGGTCATCGCCCGCCTGCAGGCGTTCGAGGCGGCGGGGGCCGACGTCCTCTACGCCCCCGGCCTGCCCGACCTCGACGCCATCCGCACGGTCTGCGCGGCCGTGACCCGGCCGGTCAACGTGGTCATGGGCCTGCCCGGCCGCACCTTCACGCTGGATCAGCTGACAGAGGCCGGCGTGGCCCGCATCAGCGTCGGTTCGGCCTTCTTCCGCGTGGCCTACGGCGCCCTCATCGGGGCCGCGCGGGAAATCCGCAACACCGGCCATTTCGACAAGACCGCGCAGGGCATCGGCTTCGCGGACCTGGAATCCCACCTCGCCCCATTTACGGAGACCTGACATGATCAAGTACTATTACCCCGACGGCAGCCACTGCTTCCGCGCGCTGCACACCACCCACGCCGTCTATACGGATGCGAATGGAAAGCTGATCGCACGCACCTTGCGGCCCGACAATTCCGAGCTTTACGAATTCGAGATCACCGGCTTCGAACTGCTCGAGACGGGGGTGCGCTATGACTAACCCCTCGATCCTCCGAACCGGCTTCGACACAAGGCCCATCGAGATGCAGCCGATGTGGGCCCTCATGTTCCAGGCGCCCTCGGAAGACGTCGACCGCATATTCGACGCCGTGACACAGGTCGCGCCCCTGACCCAGGGCAAGACCGACCGCAACGGCTATCGCGCCCCCGGCGGGCTGGAATATTACCGCCCCCGGGAAGGCACCCCGACAGGCGCCGAGGACGACACGCGCCACCGCCCCGGCGTCGACGAGATGCGCTTCTTCCTGCCCCGCGACCCCGCCATGTTGACCGCGGTGATCGAGGCGATCTACGCGGTCCACAGCTACTACGAACCGGTCATCACCGTGACGGATGTGCTGCGCAGCCAGTGCAAGGGCCTCGACGACAGCGACAATCCCCACCGCTGGTGGAACAGGGACGGTGACTGGAAAACATCGCCCACGTAGGGTGGGGTTCCACCCCACCTTCACCGACCCCCGCCTTCACCAATCCGGCCACAGCCCCGCGAAATGATGCGTCGGCCCGTGCCCCGACCCCACCTCCAGCGCCCCGGCCCCGGCAATCGCCCGCGCGACATAGGCCTTCGCCGCCCGCACCGCCTCGGGCAGGGCCACGCCCCGCCCGATCCGCGCCGCCAGCGCCGCCGACAGGGTGCATCCCGTCCCGTGGGTGTTCCGCGTCGCCATCCGCGCGCCCTCGAACCAATGCACGCCGTCCGCATCGGCCAGCACGTCGGGGCTGTCCTCGCCCTCCAGGTGCCCGCCCTTCAGCAGCACCGCACTGCAGCCCAGCGCCCGCAGCGCCTGGGCCTGCTCCGCCATCGCGTCCCGCGTCACCGCCTCGTCGCAGCCCAGCAGCACCGCCGCCTCCGGCAGGTTCGGCGTGATGACGTGCGCCTTCGGCACCAGCGCCTCGCCCAGCGCCGCCACCGCGTCCTCGGCCAACAGCGATGCGCCGCCCTTGGCCACCATCACCGGATCCATCACCACCGGCACGTCCGGCAAGGCGTCCGCCACCGCGCGGGCGATCTCTGCCGTGGCGATCATCCCAATCTTCACCGCGTCGATCCGCACATCCTCGGCGACGGCCCGGACCTGGTCGGCCACGAACTCCGGCGGCACCAGGTGCACCCCCTGCACACCCCGCGTGTTCTGCACCGTCAGCGCGGTCAGCGCCGCCATCCCGTAGGCGCCGTTCGCCGAAATCGCCTTCAGGTCCGCCTGCACCCCGGCCCCGCCCGACGGGTCCGACCCTGCGATCGACAGGATGTTGGCGATCCCGCCGCTGTCCGCGTGAAATGTCCTGGGGGTCATCCGGCTCCTTTCGCGGCGCGCGAAAAGCAGGGGTCCGACCGGGTCCGGTCCCGCCTTCCTCCGCCAGCATGATCTGGGTCAGGTTCAAAGGGTGCATCTCAGCCCGAAGGCGCCCCTGGCTCGTGCCGGACGATAGGCGCGCTGGCCCGCCTGTCAACCGCAACCGCACCCGCGCAACGCACGCTTCGTTGATCCGGCCACCTGCAAAAAACCGCACCGTCGCGATACCACCCGGATACCGACGCGATACCGACGTCCGGATCTGCCCTCCCGGGGCCCGTTAACCTCTCGATTCGCTTCAGGGGGTTGGAAGCCTTCGCCGCAGGGGCTATCTTGCTCTCTTGCACCGCCCGGAAGGCAGAACTCGACATGGTCAAGCCCAAGATCAATCCGAACTACAAGGTCGTCGCCGAGAACCGCAAGGCGCGGCACGACTATGCCATCGAGGACGATCTGGAATGCGGCATGGTCCTCGCCGGGTCCGAGGTCAAGTCCCTGCGCCAGAAGACGTCCAACATCGCCGAAAGCTATGCTGCGGTCGAGGATGGCGAACTGTGGCTGGTCAACAGCTACATCGCGCCCTACGAACAGGCCGTGCCGTTCGGCCACGAGGACCGGCGCAAGCGCAAGCTCTTGGTTTCGCGCAAGGAAATGGCGCGCCTGTGGAACGAGACCCAGCGCAAGGGCATGACCCTCGTGCCGCTGGTGATGTATTTCAACGACCGTGGCATCGCCAAGATCAAGATCGGCATCGCCAAGGGCAAGAAGAACACCGACAAGCGCCAGACCGAGGCCAAGCGCGACTGGAACCGCCAGAAGCAGCGGCTTTTGCGCCACGGTATGTAAACGCTTCGGATTCCACCCTCTGCGGGTGCCGCCCGTTTTGCTATCCTCCCTTAGTTCCCGGCGCGACGCGCGGGACTGCACGGGGGACCGGGAAGCATGGACTTACTGATCAGCCTCATTGCCGGCGCCATCGGCGGCAACATCGCCGGCGGCCTTGTGCCCCGCCTCAACCTCGGACTCCTGATCAATTCCCTTGCCGGCAGTCTGGGTGGTCTTATGGGGGGCCATGCCCTTGCTTTGCTGGGCTTTGGCGGGCTTGCGCAGACAGCGCCCGATAGCGTGTCCCTCGACCCCACGGCCCTGACCACGCAACTGGCCGCGGGCGGCCTGGGCGGCGGCGCGTGCCTGCTGGCCGTGGGTCTTCTGCGCAATCTTCTGACCCGCTGACCCGCCGCAGCGCCTGCCCCCTCCGCTTGCACTGTCCGGCGTCCCGCGCTACGTCACTGTCAACGGTTTCAGGGGGCTGTCATGGCAAACGACGATCCGAAAACATTGGTATCCACCGATTGGCTGGCGGCGCATCTGGGCGACCCGGACCTGCGGATCCTCGATGCCACCTATTTCCTGCCCGGCGTCGACCGCGATGCCAAGGCGGAATACGAGCAGGCCCACATCCCCGGCGCACGCTTCTTCGATATCGACGATATCTCGGACCACCGTTCGGACCTGCCGCACATGGCCCCCCCGGTGGAAAAGTTCATGTCCCGCATGCGCCAGATGGGCGTGGGTGACGGGCACCAGGTGGTGGTCTACGACACCCACGGTCTCTTTTCGGCGGCCCGCGTCTGGTGGCTCTTCCGCCTGATGGGCCAGACCGAAGTCGCCGTCCTGGACGGCGGCCTGCCCAAGTGGCTGGCCGAGGGCCGCCCGACCGAGGACCTGCCGCCGATGATCCGCGACCGGCACATGACCGTCCGGCGCGAGGCGCACCGGGTCAAGGACGTCACGCAGGTCGCCGCCGCCTCCAAGCTGGGCGACTACACTATCCTCGACGCCCGTGCGCCCGGACGGTTTCGCGGCGACGAGCCCGAACCGCGCCAGGGCCTGCGGGCCGGGCACATCCCCAATTCCCGCAACGTCCCCTACAGCTCCCTGCTCAACGATGACGCCACGATGAAATCCCCCGACGAACTGCGCGCGATCTTCGAAGCGGCCGGTGCGGACTTGTCGAAACCCGTCATCACAAGCTGCGGCTCTGGCGTGACCGCCGCGGTGATCAACCTTGCGCTGGAACGGATCGGCAAGACCGACCACGCGCTTTATGACGGATCATGGACCGAATGGGGCGCCTTCCCCACCGTCTCCGTCGCAACCGGAGAAGCCTGATGTTCGAACACCTCAAGGAACAACCCGCCGACAAGATCCTCGCATTGATGCAGGCCTACAAGGACGATCCGCGCGACACCAAGATCGACCTCGGCGTCGGCGTCTACAAGGATGCCGAAGGCCGCACGCCGATCATGCGCGCCGTCAAGGCCGCCGAAAAGGAATGGTGGAACGAGGAAGAGACCAAGGCCTATGTCGGCCTCGCCGGCGACCCGGCCTTTTCCGACGCGATGATCAGGCTGATCCTGGACGATGCCGCGCCCCGCGATGCGGTGGCGGCGGTGGCGACACCCGGCGGCACCGGCGCGGTGCGGCAGGCCTTCGACTTGGTGAAGATGGCCAACCCCGGCGCCCGCGTCTTCGTGTCCGACCCGACCTGGCCCAACCACCTCAGCATTCTCAAGCACATGGGGATCGAACACGTCCCCTACCGCTATTTCGACAACGAGACCGGCGGCGTCGATTTCGACGGCATGATGCAAGATCTGGACGGCGTCAAAGCGGGCGACGTGATCCTCTTGCACGGCTGCTGCCACAACCCGACCGGCGCCAACCTGACGATGCAGCAATGGGGCGACGTCACAGACCTGGCCAACGCCAAGGGCGCCATCCCGATGATCGACATCGCCTACCAGGGCTTCGGCGACGGCCTGGATGCCGACGCGGCCGGCACCCGCCACGTCGTGGCCTCCTGCCCCGAGGTCCTGATCGCCGCGAGTTGCTCCAAGAATTTCGGCATCTACCGCGAACGTACCGGCCTGCTGATGGCCGTCTGCCAGGACAGCGCCCGCCGCCCCACAACGCAGGCGAACCTCGCCTATCTCAACCGCCAGAACTATTCCTTCCCGCCCGACCACGGCGCGCGGCTGGTCTCGCTGGTTCTGACCGACGACGCCCTGCGCGCCGACTGGCAGGCCGAACTGGAGGAAGTGCGCCGCGGCATGCTTGGCCTGCGCGAGCAACTCGCCCAGGAACTGCGCAAGCTTTCGGGCTCGGACCGTTTCGGCTTCATCGCCCAGCATCGCGGCATGTTCTCGCGCCTGGGGCTGGACGCCGACAAGGTCGAGGCGCTGCGCAAGGATCACGCGATCTACATGGTGGGCGACAGCCGCATCAATATCGCGGGCCTGAATGCCAGGACGGTCCCGTTGCTGGCGCAGGCGATCATCGACGTGGGCGCCTGAACGCGCCGTTAACCTTTGATGAAGTCGCGGGTGTGATCTTCGGGCGGTGATGCCAAGAGCCGCCGCCCGATCCCGTGCACCGACCTCAGGCGCCGTACCGCGCCATGAAGGTCTCGACCGCGCCGCTGGCGATGCGTTCGATCGCGCTCTCGGACGTGTCGCACTCCACCCCGCACAGGCACCGCACGAACAGATCGCACTTGCACAATTCGCCGAATTGCTTGGTGGCCAGGTCCATGTCGTCGATCTTCAGCTCGCCGCGCTCCACGTAAGGTGTCAGCAGCCGTCCCATGCGTTCGCTGAACAAGCCCGGCCCGGACGCATAGAACCTCTGACCCAACTCGGGAAACCGATAGGACTCGGCGACGCAGATCCGGAACATCTGCTGTCCGAAATCCGACAGGAAAAACCGTACGGCGCGGCTCGCCGCCTCGTGCAGGACCTCATGCGCCGGGGCCTCGGTGTCGATCTGCTCCAGCGCGCTTTCGGCCTGACGGTTGCACTCCACGCGCGCAACCTCGGAAAACAGCAGGCGTTTGTCGGGAAAATAGCTGTAAAGGGTGGCCTTCGACACGCTCGCCGCCTTGGCGATGTCGTCAACGCTGGCCCCTTCGAACCCGTCCCGCATGAAAATCTGCCGTGCGCCCTCAAGCACCTGGTCGAACTTGCGACCCTTCTTGATTTCGGCGTCCATGGCCGTCATGCGTCTCCTCCTGCCTTTTCCTGTCAGCTTACAGGTCGCGGGTGGCGAACTGCAAGCATGTCTGCGGACGGGCCGTTTCGGGGAAGGGGAGGAAGGAACACCCGCCCGCAGACCTGGCGCGCACGTTTATTGCGCGTCAACGCCACCGGCCCCTTGCGTGACAGGTTCGGGCGCGGGTGCAGGGAAGGTCAGAACCGGCGTCAGGCTCGACATGTCGACACTGAACGCCATGGCGGGCGCGGCGAAGGCCGAGGCGGCAATCGTCACTGTCAAAAGAAGATGTTTCATTTCGCGTTCCTTTATCTGAACCATTCAGTTCATATCAGCCAATCTAAACAGATCGGTTCATTTTGCAATGGCAAAAATGAACTGCTTGGTTTAGTTTATTGCATACCTGCTATTTGCTGATGACTGGACAGCCCCGCACTTGACCTGATCCGCCGGCGTAATAGATTAGAACCATTCTAAACTACTGGAGGCCACCCGATGATCCCCGGTGTCTCGTCCCGCCGCCGTTTCTCGGACCTTTCCGAACAGGAAGTGCTCGCGCTCGCCATCTCCTCGGAGGAGGATGACGCCCGCATCTACCGCAGCTATGCCGAGATGCTGCGCGCGGACTATCCCGATACCGCAAGGATCTTCGACGGCATGGCCACCGAGGAGGACGAGCACCGCCGCCGCCTGATCGCCCTGCACCAGGACCGTTTCGGCGACATGATCCCGCTCATCCGGCGCGAGCATGTGGCCGGCTACTACACCCGCCGCCCGGTCTGGCTGATCGAGAACCTCGGCATCGAGCGTATCCGCGCCGAGGCCGAGGCGATGGAACGCGACGCAGAGCGCTTCTATCTCAAGGCGGCGCAAAGCACGCAAGACGCCACGACCCGCGCGCTTCTGGGCGATCTGGCCGCCGCCGAGGCCGGGCACCAGGACCGCGCCGGCGCGCTCGAAGAGCAACACCTCGACGCCGACGCCCGCGACGCCGAAGAGCGCACCGCCAAGCGCCAGTTCCTTCTGACCTGGGTGCAACCGGGCTTGGCCGGGCTCATGGACGGATCGGTCTCGACCCTCGCCCCGATCTTCGCCACCGCCTTCGCCACGCAGGACACCTGGACGACCTTCCTCGTCGGCCTCGCCGCCTCAGTCGGCGCCGGCATCTCCATGGGCTTTACCGAGGCCGCCAGCGACGACGGCGAACTCTCCGGTCGCGGCAGTCCCGTCAAGCGCGGTTTCGCCTCAGGCATCATGACCACCGTGGGCGGGCTGGGTCACGCCCTGCCGTATCTCATCCCCGATTTCTGGACCGCGACGATCATCGCCGTCATCGTCGTCTTCGTCGAGCTTTGGGCCATCGCCTGGATCCAGAACCGCTACATGGAAACCCCGTTCTTTCGCGCCGCCTTCCAGGTGGTGCTGGGTGGGGCGCTGGTGTTCGCCGCCGGGGTGCTGATCGGCAGCGGCTGACGTCATCGCGATTGACGCCCCCCGCCAGCATGCTACGACCGCTTCATGCTGGACATCTTCTTGCAAACCCTGCCCTTCTTCCTGCTGATCGGGCTTGGCTACTGGGCAGGACGCACCGGGTTCTTCAGCGAAGAGGCCACCGCCTACCTCACCAAGTTCGTGTTCTATTTCGCCCTGTCGGCCATGCTGTTCCGGTTCTCCGCGAACCTGACGATGAGCGAGATCTTCGACTGGCGGTTCGTCATGGCCTATCTCTGGGGCACGGCCTTCGTTTACGGGCTGGTCACGCTGGTCGCCTTCTTCCGCCGCCTCAAGGCCGAGGAAGCCGCGTTCGAGGCACAATGCGGCGTGATCGGCAACGTGGGTTTCCTGGGCGTGCCGATGCTGACGCTGCTGCTGGGGGAGGATGCGATCGGCCCCGTGATGCTGGTACTCGCGGTCGACCTCATCGTCTTCGGCTCGCTGATCGTGATCATCGTCACCGGCACACGCGACGGGCGCATGAGCCTCGGCGTCTTTCGCACCGTGGGCATCGGCCTCGTGAAGAACCCGATGATCGTCTCGATCACGCTCGGGCTTGCCTGGTCCGCCTTCGACCTCCCCATTCACCCGGTCATGAACGATTTCCTGTCCCTGCTGGGCGGCGCGGCGACACCCGGCGCGCTCTTCGCCATCGGCGCCTCATTGGCCACCAAGTCCGCCGAACGGCCCTTCGTCGCCGGCTGGCTCAGCTTCAACAAGCTGATACTGCACCCGCTCTTCGTGGCCTTTTCCGCGCTCTACCTTTTCCCCGTCGATCCCTACCCCGCCGCCGTGATGATCACCGCCGCTGCCCTGCCCGTTGCGGGCAACGTCTATATCCTGGCCGAGCATTACCGCATCGCACCCCAACGGGTCTCGGCCTCGATCCTGATCTCGACGGCCATCGCGGTCATCACGGTGTCAGTCGTCATCGGCTGGGTCAGCCGCCTTTATCAATAGACCGCTGCGCCACCCGCCGATTTTTGCAATTCTGAAACCTGTGCGCGCTAGGCCTGTGCCGACCAATTTCACGGTTGGCCGCAGGGCTGAGCGTGATACGGTCCGCGCGACCGCCGCCGGATGGCGGCATTCGGTGTCTCACCGCTCATAGGACGGAAGGAAGATCGTGATGGAAACCGTTTCGGAAAACGCCTGCTTCGGCGGCACGCAAGGTGTCTACACCCACAAATCCAAGGCGTGCGATTGCGACATGACCTTTGGCCTGTTCCTGCCGGAGGAGGCGAAATGGGGCAACGTGCCCGTGCTGTGGTACCTCTCTGGCCTGACCTGCACGCACGAAAACGCCATGACCAAGGCCGGCGCACAGCAATGGGCGGCGGAACAGGGCATCGCGCTCGTGTTCCCCGACACCTCACCGCGGGGCGAGGGCGTGGCCAATGACGACGCCTTCGACCTCGGGCAGGGCGCGGGCTTCTACGTCAACGCCACGCAGGACCCGTGGGCACCGCATTTCCGCATGTGGGACTACGTGACCGAGGAATTGCCGGTCCTGATCGCCTCGAACTTCGCCATCGACAGCGCGCGCCAGGCCATCACCGGCCACTCCATGGGCGGGCATGGCGCGCTGACCATCGCGATGAACATCCCCGACCGCTTCGCCTCGGTCTCGGCCTTCTCGCCCATCGTGAACCCCACCCAAAGCAGCTGGGGCCGCAAGCAGTTCGGCGCCTATCTCGGCTCGGACGAAAGCCTCTGGGCCAAGCATGACGCCACGCTGCTGATGAACGAAAAGGGCTTCGATGGTCCGATTCTGTGCGATACCGGAACATCGGACCAGTTTCTGGACCTGCTGATGCCCGAAAGCTTTGCCAAGGCTTGCGCCACCCGCCGCCAGCAATCCATCCTGCGGATGCAGCCCGGTTACGACCATAGCTACTTCTTCGTGTCCTCCTTCATGGAGGACCACATCGCCTTCCACGCCGAAGCGCTCTACGCAGGGTAAGACATGAGCCACTACGACCTCATCATCATCGGCTCCGGCCCCGCCGGACGCTCTGCCGCGATCCAGGCCGGCAAGCTGAAACGCCGGGTGCTGGTCGTGGACCGCAAGGAGCGACTGGGCGGGGTGTCGGTGCATACTGGCACGATCCCGTCCAAGACCCTGCGGGAAACCGTGCTCAACCTCTCTGGCTACCGCGAGCGCAGCTTTTACGGACGATCCTACCGCGTGAAAGAGGATATCGGCGCGCAGGACCTGAAAATGCGCCTGCACAAGACCCTTGATTACGAGATCGACGTGCTGGAGCACCAGTTCAACCGCAACCACGTCGATACCCTCCACGGGTTGGCCAGCTTTACCGGGCCCAACGCCATCGATGTGGCAACCGAGGCGGGCGAGACGGTGGCGCTGACCGCCGACCGCTTCCTGATCTCGACCGGGACCAAGACCTATCGCCCCGATTACGTGCCCTTCAACGGCAAGACGGTCGTGGACAGCGACGAGTTTCTCGAACTGGGCCAGATCCCCCGCAGCCTCGTCGTGGTGGGCGCGGGCGTGATCGGCGTGGAATACGCCACCATGTTCTCGGCCCTCGACGTGCGCGTCACCCTGATCGAGCCGCGCGACAGCTTCCTCGACTTCATCGACAAGACCCTGATCGACGATTTCACCCACCAGATCCGCGAGAACGGCGTCGACCTGCGCCTCGGTTCGGCCATCGAGACGATCGAGGACGCGGGCGAGCATATCGAGACGACGCTGGCCAACGGTCGGCACGTCCGGTCCGAAATGCTGCTCTTCGCCGCCGGCCGCATGGGCGCCACCGACCGCCTGGGCCTCGACAAGGCAGGGCTGAAGACGGATCACCGCGGCCGGCTCGAGGTCGACCGCAAGACCTACCAGACCAAGGTGCCGCATATCTACGCCGCGGGCGACGTGATCGGGCACCCCTCGCTCGCCTCGACCTCCTTGCAGCAGGGTCGCATCGCCGCGTGCCACGCGCTCGACACGCCCACCCTGCCCGAAAGCCCGTGGTTTCCCTACGGCATCTACTCCGTGCCAGAGATTTCCACCTGCGGCATGTCCGAGGAAGAAATGCAGGAACGGGGCATCGCATACGAGGTCGGCATCGCCCGCTTCCGCGAGACATCCCGCGGCAACATCATGGGCTTGGAACACGGGATGCTGAAAATGCTCGTGTCGCTGAAAACCCGCCGCGTGCTGGGCGTCCAGATCGTCGGCGAAGGCGCGACCGAGCTCATTCACATCGCGCAGGCCGTGCTGAACCTGAAGGGCACGGTGGACTACTTCGTGCAGAACACGTTCAATTATCCCACGCTGGCCGAGGCCTACAAGATCGCCGGTCTCGACGCCTTCAACCGGATGCCCATCCCCGAGGAATACAAGGTCACCCGCGGCGCCAAGGCGGCGGAATAGCGTTTTGGCCCATATGTCGATGCCAGCCAGACCGACGATGAACACGGCGTTCTAAATGGCCAATCTGCTGAACTACAACCGCAGACGCATCAACGGCTATGCCAAGGAATTCGTTGCTCAACAGCACCCGGCACAGGACTACAACTTCGCCTGCATCTACCGCTCAGCCGACTACCCGAAAGAACGTCAGGTTTTCGTGGTCGAAATCGGTGAGCGGCGCTATGCGCTGAAGGTCGATACCAAATCCGCGAAGACCGAAAGACTGGTGCGCGAGTTTGAAACGCTGCGCGAACTGCATGCCCATTTCGAGAAGTTTGAAAAGCTGGATGTCGTGACACCCGTCTACATGTCCCCTTCCGGCGAGTTCTTCGTCACAGGCTATATCGACAACCGGACGGCGACAGAGGCAATCTATGAACAGGAGGCCGACAATCGCGCGCGCCAAATCTATCGCAAGGCCGGTCACTGGCTGCGCGCACTACATGGCTTTGAACCGATCACCACAGAGAAGTTCTGGTACGACTGGATGCTCGAGACCCTCGCCACCCTGACCGGCAGCCGGGCCTGCCCTCATGCGACGCCCGAGCAATACGGGCCGATGATCGACCAGATGCACCGGGACGTCAGGCGGATTGAAGGCGCGGAAGATACGCATGTCTTCAGTCACGGTGACTTCCATGGTCGCAACCTTATCTTGGGTGCGGGCGTGACCTACGGTTTCGACTTCACGGAAGTGACGCGCAAACTGGCCGTTTACGACATCGTGGATTTCCTGAAGACGGATGTCTTCCGGCCGGCCAGCCCGGACGAAATCGACCGCAGCGGACTCATTGCCAAAAACAAGGCGATGTTCTTCAAACTCTACCGGCACCCGATAAACATGGATGTGCTGGACTTCTGCATGCGGGCGCGTCTGCTGATTGACTGGTTGAGCATCACGACCGAGCGGCATGACCGCACTCAATTCCAACAAAAGAAATTCGACCACCTGCACTCCCGCCTGTTGCTTGCATTTGAACACTCGCTCTAGGATTTAAGAGTTCGCGGTGGGTTTGCGTTGTTGGAAGATTCCGATCCGAGATCTACCAAGGCCTCGCCGGACAGAAAAAGGAACCCGCTTGCATGTCCCTCTACGTCGATGCCGATGCCTGTCCGGTCAAGGACGAGGTCGAGCGGGTGGGCACCCGTCACAAGCAGAAGATCTTCATCGTCTCCAACGGCGGCCTGCGCCCCTCGCGCAATCCGCTGGTGGAAACCGTCATCGTGCCCGACGGCCCCGACGTGGCCGACATGTGGATCGCCGAGCGTGCCGGGCCGGGCGACGTGGTCATCACCAGCGACATCCCACTCGCGGCCAAATGCGTCGAAGCCGGTGCGCTGGTGCTAAAACACAACGGCGAGGCGCTGACCCAAGCCAATATCGGCAACGCACTCGCAACCCGCGACCTGATGAGCGACCTGCGCGCTGCCGATCCGTTCCGGCAAGGTGGCGGCAAGGGGTTTACCAAGGCCGACCGCTCGCGCTTTCTCGATGCGCTGGAACGCATGGTCCGCAAGGCGGCGCAGACATGAGCGTGTCGCGCACGAACCTTGCCGGGGCGGGCTGCGCCCTGCTGGCTGTCATGTGCTTTTCGCTGAACGACGTGGGCATCAAGTTCCTGTCGGATGACTACGCCCTGCACCAGATCGTCTTCTTCCGGTCGGCGATCGCCTTGCTCACCTTCGCAATCGTGTTTCTGCCCATCTACGGTCTGCGGGTGCTGCGCACGCGGCGGCCTGGCGCCCACCTTCTGCGCGGGGTCTGCGTGGTCGGCGCCAACTCCTGTTTGTTTCTCGGCCTGGCGGCGATGCCCATCGCCGATGCGGTCGCGGTGTTCTTCATCTCGCCGCTGGTCATCACCGTCTTCTCGGTGATCTTCCTGCGCGAAACCGTGGGCGCCCGCCGCTGGGCCGCCATCGCCGTCGGCTTCGTCGGCGTCCTGGTGATCGTCAAACCAGGCACCTCGGCCTTTCAGGTTGCAGCCCTCCTGCCGATGGCCGCGGCCGTGCTCTATGCCGTGATACACATGGTCGCGCGCAAGGTCGGCGGCACGGAATCGGCGGCGACCATGGCGGTCTATATCCAGATCACCTTCATTATCGCCTGCAGCATCATCGGCCTCTCCATCGGCGACGGCAAATTCGCCCAGCAGGATCACGCATCGCTGGCCTTCCTGTTCCGCGCCTGGGGGCCGATCGCGACGCATGACTGGTGGATCCTGATCATGCTGGGCGTCAGCGGCGTGATGGGCGGGTTCTTCATCAGCCAGGCCTACCGCATTTCCGAGGCCGCCTTCGCCGCACCGTTCGAGTATGTCGCCATGCCCATGGCCATCATGTGGGGCGTGACCGTGTTCGGCACATGGCCCGACCGCACCGCGTGGATCGGCATCGCCTTGATCCTCGGCTCGGGCCTCTACCTTATCTGGCGCGAATCCCGGAAGGACCAGATCGTCGCGAGTGACGAGCCCAGCCACCTGTGACCCCTGCAGGGTTTGACGCGCCCCGCGCCAGCACGCATACCTTGCGATACCAACAGCAAGGAGCGCCCCCATGAGCATTTCCATCATCCCCTTCGACGAAGGCGAGGCGCTGCTCGACTGGCTGGCGCTCTGCGACACCTTCGAGGCGGGCCATGAACGCCCCAAGGCCGAGATCGGCGATACCTTCCTCTACCGCAATCCCGACACGCTGCTCAGCCGGTCAGCATGGATCGACGGCATGGGGCTGGCGGTCAAATCCGCCACGATCTTTCCCGGCAACCCCGACAACAGCGAACCGATGATCAACGGTTCGGTCAGCGTCTTTTCCGACACCAATGGCAGCCTAGAGGCCGTCATCGACTTCCATCTCGTGACCAAGTGGAAGACCGCCGGAGACAGCCTTTTCGCCGCCCGCCGCCTCGCCCGGGCCGACAGCCGCAACATTCTGATCGTTGGGGCGGGCACCGTGGGCCGGTCGCTCTTCCAGGCCTACAGCGCCGGCTTCCCCGACGCGCAATTCACCGTCTGGAACCGCACCCGCGCCAATGCCGAGGCGATGGTCAAGGATTGCCCCGGCCTGACCGTAGCCGATGATTTGGAGGGCGCCGTGCGTGCCGCCGATATCGTGACCTCGGCCACCATGTCCACCGACCCGGTGCTGAAAGGCGACTGGTTCCAGCCCGGCCAGCATATCGACCTCATCGGCGCCTACCGCCCCGACATGCGAGAGGCCGACGACACCGCCCTGCAACGCGCTCGCGTCTTCGTCGACAGCTACGACACGACCGTCGGCCATATCGGCGAGATCAAGATCCCGCTCGAGGCCGGAACGATCACGCGCGATGACCTTGTGGCCGACTACTACGAGCCGGAAAATTTCACCCGGCGCTGCGACCAGGAGATCACCCTCTTCAAGAACGGCGGCGGCGCACATCTGGACCTCATGACCAGCCGTTACATCCTTGACGCTTGGAAAGCGGCCAAGTGATCGGCTGGGCGGTCCTGTCCGCCGGGACGGCCCTTGTCGCCGCCCCTTTCATTGCCGAGGCATTCCGTCCCCGTGTGACGGACAAACAGCGGGCCTCGGCCCCGGGGCAGGTGGCGGATCTGCCGAACGGCCCGACATGGTTCCAGTGGCGCGGACCCGAGGACGGCCCTGTGGCCGTCTGCGTGCACGGGCTGACCACGCCCAGCTTCGTCTGGGGTCCACTGGCCGACCACCTCGCCGGGATGGGCTTTCGCGTCCTGACCTATGACCTTTATGGCCGCGGCCTGTCGGCCCGTCCCAAGGGCGAACAGAACAGCACGTTTTTCAACGCCCAGCTTGCCGCGCTGCTCGATCACCAGGGCATCGAGGGCGGCTTCACCCTGCTCGGCTATTCCATGGGCGGGGCCATCGCGACCGGGTTCGCCGCCGCACATCCCTCACGTGTGCAGCAGCTTTGCCTGATCGCTCCGGCCGGGCTTGGACATGATCTCGGGCCGGTCGCGGGGATGGCCATCAACCACCCCAATATCGGCAAATGGATGATGCTGGGTTTCTATCCTCGCAGCCTGCGCCGTGGCTTGGCGGCCGAACGCGGCCTGCC
The DNA here is from genome assembly GCF_009363655.1 of Roseovarius sp. THAF27. Taxonomy (NCBI): domain Bacteria; kingdom Pseudomonadati; phylum Pseudomonadota; class Alphaproteobacteria; order Rhodobacterales; family Roseobacteraceae; genus Roseovarius; species Roseovarius sp. THAF27. Next base: position 65,403 of record NZ_CP045393.1, on the reverse strand, counting down.
GTCGGCCATTCCGAACATGGTCGACTTGCAAATGGCTGAAAGCCGCAAACGCGGGTTCGCGCCCGCCATCCTGTCATCGCTCAGGGGCATCATGGACGAAGACCTTGCCCCCGCCCACCGCGCCATCTGCGACGCCGGCATTCCGACCCTGGCGATCTGGGGCGAAACCGACGACGTGATCCCGCTAGCGGGCCGCGACCGGCTGACAGAACTGAACCCCGAAGCGCGCAACGTGGTCATCCCGGGCGCCGGGCACACACTGGCCTATACCCATGTGACCAAGGTCGCCCGGGTCCTGGACACGCTTCAGGTCGCGCAGGACACGGCCCGCTAATCCAACCGGGCCCGCGCGGCGTCGCAGGCACTGCCATCGGGGTCGACATCGCAGGCGCGCTGCCATGCATCCTGCGCCTTGCCGTTGTCACCCGCCTGCGCCCATTCCGCGCCCAGCATGTAACAGCCCCAGGGCGCCCGCGCCGTGCAGGCCGTCTCATACGTGCGCACCTGGCACGCCGGCGCTGCGGCGGCGGCCGGCTGCGATCCGGCGATCCAACTGCCCCGCGCAGCCGTCGCGCCGGCGTTCGTGCACGCATTCGCGTCTCCCGCCGCGCAGGCGGCCATGAAGAAGGGATATTTCACCGTGGCCTGGCCTTCGACGTCCAGCTCGATTTCAACCGACCGCGCCAGCCCGAAACAGGCCCGCGCCTGCCCCGCCCGGCACAGGCCCAGGCACCATCCCGGCCTTTGGGTACAGTCCCGCGATCCGCCCGGCTCCCGGCCCAGGTCGCGAAAGACATCCGCCGGACACATCTCGCGAAACGCCGAGAACGTCGGATCCTCCTGCCCCGCGCGCAACGCTTGTCTGTAGCGTTCGGGCGTGCCGGCGATCCAGTCCTCCACCTGATCCGCCGCCGCCGGGCCTGCGGTCAGCCCCAGCACCGCGGCAAGCGTCAGGCCAAGGCACTGCGCGGCAGCACCCGCTCTTTTACCGGAAGATGCACGATTGCCGAAAATGCGCCCACTCCCACGCCGATCCACCAGACCATCGAGTAGTTCCCGTAGATATCATACAACTGCCCTCCCAGCCAGACACCCAGGAAACTGCCCAACTGGTGGCTGAAGAACACAATACCGTAAAGCGTGCCCATGTAGCGCAGCCCGTAGATATGCGCGATCAGCCCGCTGGTCAGCGGCACGGTGGCCAGCCAAAGTGACCCCATCGCGGCCGAGAACAAGAGCACGCTGGTCGGCGTGATCGGAAACAGGATGAAAGCCGCCGCGACGAGCGTCCGCCCGGTGTATATTCCGGCCAGCAACAGCTTCTTGGAATGGCGTTTGCCCAGCCACCCCGCCGTCAGCGTCCCCGCGATATTGGCCAGCCCGATCAGCGCGATGGCCACCGCCCCCAGCGCCGAGGTCGTGGTCACCCCCATGTTGTGCAACACGCTGCCCGCCGCGATCGGCCCGCAATACTCCGTCACGAAGGCCGGGAAATGCGCGGTGATGAACCCCAGCTGATAGCCACAGGAAAAGAAGCCCAGGAAGATCAGCGTGTAACTCGGATCCCGGAACGCCTTGACCAGGATCTGGCCCATCGTCTCTTCCAGCTCCGTCGTGCTGACAGGCTCCGGCGCCCGCATCAGCGGCAGGCAGGCCAGCACCGCCAGGATCGCCGCCGCGAAGATCAGGAAGACCGACTGCCAGCCCATCATCGACAGCAGGTACTCCGCAACCGGCGGGCCGAACACCTGCCCCGCCGATCCGGCCGCCGTCGCGATGGCAAGGCTCATCGAGCGGTTCTCGTCGCTGCTCGCGCGGCCCACCACGGCCAGGATCACGCCGAACCCGGTGCCCGCGATACCGAAGCCCACCAGCACCTCGTAAAGCTGGTGCGCCAGCGGCGTCGTTGCAAAGGACGACAGGACCAGCCCGGCGGCATACATCAACGCACCGAGGATGATGGCCTTGCGGTCGCCCACCTTTTCGGCAATCGCGCCGAATATCGGCTGGCCGATCCCCCAGGCCAGGTTCTGAACCGCGATGGCAAGGCTGAACTCCACCCGCAGCCAGTTGAATTCCTCGGCGATCGGGATCTGGAACACCCCGAACGCCGCCCGGATCGAGAAGGACACCAGCATTATCAGGCAGCCCGCCACCAGCACAGGCGTGAAAATCGACGCGGATTTCTGCATTGGGTCCTCCGAGCAATGCGGCGACATTACCCGCCCGTTGCCGGGCGTCAATTCAGCGATTGTGATGCACACAATTCCGTTCCGCGATCTGCTTCCTGCTTTCCACGCCGCCCCGGCTTCGGTATCCACGAGGGCATGGAAACGGTTCCCGACAGATACGAACGGCTGATCGACGAGGGCGTCTTGAAACGCGACGAGGCCCAGGTCGCCGTGGTCGAGGAGCTGGAGCGTCTGCGCGCCGATCTGGCACAACCCCAGAAGAAGGGCTTTTTCCGCAAGCAGGTCGAAGCGCCCAAGGGCCTTTACATCTGGGGCGGCGTCGGGCGCGGCAAGTCTATGCTGATGGACATGTTCGTGGAAACCCTGTCGGTGCCCAAGCGCCGCGTGCATTTCCATGCCTTCATGCAAGAGGTCCACGCCGGGATGCACAAGGCGCGCGCCGCCGGCAAGGAAGACGCGCTTGCCCCCGTCGCCAAGGCGGTGGCCGAATCCGTCCGCTGTCTTGCCTTCGACGAGATGCAGATCACCGACATCACAGATGCCATGATCGTCGGTCGCCTCTTCGAGTCGCTCTTCGAGTCGGGGGTCACCGTGGTGACAACCTCGAACCGCGTGCCTGACGACTTGTACAAGGACGGTCTCAACCGGCAGCTTTTCCTGCCTTTCATCGAACTTCTGAAAGAGCGGATGGTCATCCACGAGATGGTCAGCCCCACCGACCACCGGCAAGGTCGGCTGGCGGGCAGCCCGACCTATTTCACGCCCGTCAACCCCGAGGCGCGGGCGAAGATCAACGAGGTCTGGAAGGACCTGACCGATGGCAAGGGCGAGCCGCTGACACTGGTGGTCAACAAGCGCGAGGTCGAGATCCCGGCCTTTCACAACGGCGTCGCGCGGGCCACCTTCTATGACCTTTGCGGTCGGCCCCTCGGCCCCGCCGACTATCTCGCACTGGCCCAGGCCGCGCGGGTGCTGGTGCTGGAGAACATCCCCCAGCTCAGCCGCTCCAACTTCAACGAGGCCAAGCGCTTCGTCACCCTGATCGACGCCCTCTACGAGGCGAAGGTCAAGCTGATCTGCTCTGCCGCCGCCGCGCCGGAATACCTGTATGTCGAAGGCGAAGGCAGCTTCGAATTCGAGCGCACCGCCAGCCGCCTGCGCGAGATGCAGTCCGAAGGCTGGGGCAAGGACGCATGAGCCAACCGGCGCGCGAGTACGACTATATCATCGTCGGCGCCGGTTCGGCCGGATGCACATTGGCAAGCAAGCTGGGCCAGGACAGATCCAAGTCCATCCTCGTCCTTGAGGCCGGACCGATGGACCGCGATCTTTTCATCCACATCCCGGCAGGCGTCTACCGCACGTGGTGCGATCCCAAGCTGAACTGGAACTACGAGACCGCGCCCGAACCCGCCGCGCAGGACCGCGAGATCTTCATGCCGCGCGGCAAGGTCGTCGGCGGGTCCTCCTCGATCAATTCGATGGTCTACATGCGGGGCCATCCGCTGGATTATGACAGCTGGGCCGACGATTTCGGTCTGTCCGACTGGCGCTACGAGAACTGCCTGCCCTATTTCCGGGCCGGGGAAACCTATTCGCGTGGCGGCGATGCGTATCGTGGCGATGCGGGCCCCCTCGGCGTCACCCGTGGCGACTATGACAACCCGCTTTTCGATGCCTTCCTCGAGGCCGGCGCGCAGGCGGGCCAGGGCCGATCCGACGACCTCAACGGCCACAACCCCGAAGGCGTCGCGCGCTTTGATGCCACCAAGCGCCATGGGCGGCGGTGCAGCGCGGCGGTGGCGCATCTGCGCCCCGCCTTGGCGCGTGGCAACGTCACCTTGCTGACCGGCGCGGCGGTCCAGCGGATCGAACTCAGCGGCAACCGCGCCACCGGCGTGCGCACCCTCCATCTCGGCCAGGCACGGACCTTTCACGCCGCGCGCGACGTGATCCTCTCGGGCGGCGCCATCAACTCGCCGCAGCTTTTGATGCTGTCAGGCATCGGCCCCGCCGCCCACCTGTCGGAGACGGGCATCGAGGTGGCCAACGACCTGCCCGGCGTGGGGGCCAACCTGCAGGATCATGCCAGCGTCATCGTGCAATGCAAAAGCCGCGTCAGCTTTCCCATCCACCGCGTCGACCGGCCCTGGAACAAGATGCGCGCCGGGGCGCAATGGGTCTTTGCCCGCAACGGCGTCGCCGCCTCGAACATATGGGAGGCCGGCGGTCTGATCCGGGGCAACGCCGACGTCGCCTATCCCAACCTGCAATATCATTTCGGCCCCGTCGGATTCGAATACAACGGGCCAAAGATCACCCTGCTGCAAGCCTTCGCCTGCCATGTCGACCAGTTGCGCCCGCGCAGCCGGGGAACGCTGCGCCTCGCCTCGACCGACCCGTCAGACCACCCGGACCTGCAGTTCAACTACCTGTCCGATCCCCATGATCTCGACGAGCTGGTCGAAGGCATCCACCGCGTCCGCGACCTGATCGGCCAGAGCGCCTTCGATCCCTTCCGCGATGTCGAGATCGACCCCGGCCCGGACGTGAAAACCGATGCACAGATCCGCGACTGGATCCGCGCCAATGTCACCACCGATTTCCACCCTTGCGGCACATGCCGGATGGGCCACGACGCCGAGGCCGTGGTCGACAGCCGCTTTCGCGTGCACGGCATCGAGGGCCTGCGCGTGGTCGACGCCTCGGTCATGCCCCGCGTGATCAGCGCCAATCTCAACGCGCCCACCCAGATGATCGCGGCGCGGGCGGCGGATTACATCGCGGGGCATCCCCAGCTTGCGCCGGAAACCCTACCCTTCGCCTTTCAGTCGCCTTAGGTCCGCGCCGTCGCCTGAAGCCAGTTGATGTAGATGCGCTCGGCCATGTCGTTGAACGTGTTCATACGCTTGGCGCACTCGGCCTGGAAACCGGGCAGCGATCCGGGGCCTAGCGCCTTTTCCAGCGCCTCGGCGTATTCCGGTATATCCCCCCACGCCTCGACCGTGTCCTGCTCGATCTCGATGTGGAACTGCATCGAATAGGCCCGCGTCCCCCATTTCATCGCCTGCACCGGACAGGCCGGGGAGGTGGCCAGCACCTGCGCACCTTCGGGCAAGGCCGTCACCTCGGCCGAATGCCACTGCAAAGCCTGAAAGACCTCCGGCAGCCCGTCGAACAGAACGCCGCTCGCGCCCGCCTCGGTCAACTGCACGTCCAGCACGCCGATCTCGGGCGTCTTCGACGGCCCCACCGCACCGCCAAGCGCATCGGCCAGCAACTGGTGCCCCAGGCACAGGCCGAGATACGGCACACCCTGCCCCTCGACCGCCTCGCGGATGAACGCCTTTTCGTCCCTCAGCCAGGGGTGCGCGTCCTCCTGCCAGGTGTCCATCGGCCCCCCCAGCACCCACAGCGCATCGTAGCCGTCCATGCTGTCGGGCAGTGCCTCGCCTTCGTCCAGTTCGATCGCATCCCAGCTGTGCCCGTCCTCCTTCAGGAACTTGCGAAACACCGCCGGATGCTCGACGCGCTCATGTTGCAGGACCAGAATATGCATGGGGACCCTCACCTTTGCCTTGCCCGCACCGTAACGCGGCACACGGGCAAGACAAGCCATACTGCGCAAACCGAACGCCGCCTGACGCAAACCTACCGATAGGCCGAGGGCGGCTGCCCGAACCGCGCACTGTAGGCGCGCGAAAAATGCGCCGAACTGGCAAAGCCCGTGGCCAGCGCGATCTCGGTCAGGCTCAGCGGCGAGTTTCGCAAGAGGCTCTGCGCCTTCTCCAGTCGCAATTCGCGGTAATACCGCATCACCGACCGCCCCAGCTTGTCGTGGAACAGCCGGTTCAGCTGCCGGGGCGACAACCCCGCCACTTGCGCCAGCCGCGACAGTTCCAGCGGATCGGCCACGTTTGCCTCCATCGCCTCCACCGCGTCCAGCACCGCCGGCACCGTCGTGCCCACCCGCTCGACCAACCCCGACCGCTGCGGCCCGGCCGAGGGGCGAATCTCGGTATGCATGAACCAGTCGCTGACCAGCCGCGCGAAATGCGCGCCATGGTGCTGCGTGATCAGCGCGTGCATCAGGTCCATCGGCGCGGTGCCGCCCGCACAGGTCACCCGGTCCCGGTCGATCACGTAAAGCGAACGTTCCAGCACCAGGCTGGGCGAGATTTCCGCCAGCGCCGCGGCATGTTCCCAGTGCACCGTCATGCGCCGCCCGTTCATCAGCCCTGCCCGCGCCAGGATGATCGGCCCGCCCGAGACACCGCCCAGCGGCACCCCGGCCCGGGCCAGCCGCGCCAGCCAGTTCAAGACAGCGCGATCATCGTAAAGCGTGGGGTCCCCACCCGCGATGACGAACAGGTAATCGAACGCGTCCGTCTCGCCCACCTCGACAAGCGGCGCGACCATGCCCGCCCCGGAACTCTGGATCGGCTGCATGTCCGAACCGACGGTCACGACCTCGTACAGCTCACGCCGCGCCAACAGGTTCGCCGCCCGCATCGGTTCGGTCAGCGCCGCGAAGGACATCATCGCAAAGCCCGGGATCGGCAAGATCCCGACGCGCCGCGAGGTGGCCGGATTTGAACCAATATTGTCCATAATAGAAAAATATCCGTCTGTTCTGGAAAAGTCCATTCGTCTGGATTGCCGCACACTGGGTGCCAGCAATCGTGGGAATCATCTTATGCGCTACAGTGGGTTCAAGGTCCTCTGGGAAGGCCTGACCGGCAACAAGGGTTGGACACGCGCCTGGCGCGAGCCCGAGCCCAAGGCGGAGTACGACATCGTCATCATCGGCGGCGGCGGGCATGGCCTCTCGACGGCCTATTACCTCGCCAAGGAATTCGGCCTGACCAATGTCGCCGTCCTTGAAAAGGGCTGGCTGGGGTCGGGCAATATCGGGCGCAACACCACGATCATCCGCTCCAACTACCTGCTGCCCGGAAACGAGCCGTTCTACGAGTTCTCGATGAAGCTGTGGGAAAACCTCGAACAGGACACGAACTACAACTCGATGGTCTCGCAGCGTTCGATCCTGAACCTCCTCCACACCGATGGCCAGCGCGATGCCTTCGTGCGGCGCGCGAACGCGATGTTCCTTGCCGGCGCCGATGCCGAACTGGTCGATGCCGCGCAGCTGAAGAAGGAACTGCCGTTCCTCGACTATGACAACGCCCGCTTCCCCATCAAGGGGGGCCTGTTCCAGCGCCGCGGCGGCACCGCCCGGCACGACGCCGTCGCCTGGGGCTATGCCCGCGGCGCCGACAGCCGCGGCGTCGACATCATCCAGAACTGCGAGGTCACGGGCTTTCAGATCGAGAATGGCCGCTGCCTCGGGGTCGAGACCTCGCGCGGCCCGATCCGTGCCAAGAAAGTGGCGATGTGCGTTGCCGGGTCCTCCGGCCGTGTGGCCGCGATGGCCGGTATGCGCCTGCCCATTGAAAGCCACGTGTTGCAGGCGTTCGTGTCCGAGGGGCTCAAGCCGACTCTCCCCGGCGTGATCACCTTCGGCGCCGGCCATTTCTACGTCAGCCAGTCCGACAAGGGCGGTCTGGTCTTCGGCGGCGACATCGACGGCTACAACACCTACGCGCAGCGCGGCAACCTGCCGGTGGTCGAGGACGTCTGCGAAGGCGGCATGGCCATCATGCCGATGATCGGCCGCGCCCGCCTGCTTCGGTCTTGGGGCGGCATCATGGACATGTCGATGGATGGCTCGCCCTTCATCGACAAAACCCATATCGACGGTCTCTATTTCAACGGCGGCTGGTGCTATGGCGGGTTCAAGGCCACGCCCGCCTCGGGCTTCTGCTATGCCCACCTGCTGGCCAAGGACGAACCGCACCCCACCGCCACGCAGATGCGGCTGGATAGGTTCATGACCGGCAACCTGATCGACGAAAAAGGCATGGGCAACCAGCCCAACCTGCACTGAGGGGCAGAAAGACATGATCATCGACCATCCCCTTCTGGGCCCGCGCGACGCCGCCGAATTCGTCTATCTCGGCGATGCCTGCCTCATCGACCGACCCGACTGGCAGGCCGACGACGCGATGGAGAAATTCCACAGCTATGGCTACCTGCGCGACAACCCCGCAGGCCAGCACCAGGAGCTTTGGTATCACGAACAGGGCGACCGCTCCTGGCTGGTGGTCACACGCAACACCCTGACCCACGAGATCACGGCGGTCGAACTGGCCCGCGACGTGGCACGCAAACGGGGGCGCGGCAAATGACCGGAGAGAACCGTATCAAGGGCGGTCTGATCGACCGCTCGAAAGAGATCAAGTTCCGCTTCAACGACAAGTGGTTCCGCGGGCACCCGGGCGACACACTCGCCTCAGCGCTTCTCGCCAATGGCCAGCTGTTGGTGGGCCGCTCGTTCAAGTATCACCGCCCGCGCGGCGTGTTCACCGACGGCTCAGAGGAACCCAACGCGCTGGTCCACCTGCGCGACGGCGCCTACCAGGAGCCGAACACACGCGCCACGATGGTCGAGCTCTTCGATGGCCTCAACGCCACCTCGCAGAACCATCGCGGCTCGCTGGAATACGACCTCCTGGCGGTCAACGACTTCTTCTCGCCTTTCCTGTCGGCGGGTTTCTACTACAAGACCTTCATGTGGCCCAAGGCGTTCTGGGAAAAGCTTTACGAGCCGATCATCCGCTCCGCTGCCGGCCTTGGCCGCCTGTCGATGAAGGACGACCCCGACACCTACGACAAGGGTTTCCTGCATTGCGACCTGCTGGTCATTGGCGCGGGTCCCTCGGGCCTGATGGCGGCGCTGACCGCCGCGCGCGCCGGTGCCCGCGTGATCCTCGCCGACGAGGATTTCCGCGCCGGCGGGCGCCTCAACTCCGAGACGCTGGAACTGGGCGGGATGTCCGGCACAGACTGGGCGGCGCAGACCGCCGCTGAGTTGGGGTCGATGGACAACGTCCGCCTCATGCCGCGCACCACTGTCTATGGTGCCTACGATCACGGCATCTACGGCGCGCTCGAGCGCTGCACCGATCACCTTTCCGATGGCGGCGGCAAGCCCCGGCAGGTCCTGTGGCGCATCTATTCCAAGCGGGCCGTTCTGGCTGCAGGCGCCACCGAGCGTCCCATCGCCTTCGGCAACAACGACCGGCCCGGCATCATGCTGGCGAGCGCCGTGCGCAGCTATGCCAACCGCTACGCCGCCACGCCCGGCAAACACGTCGCCGTCTTCACCAACAACGATGACGGCTGGCGCACCGCCGCCGACCTGATCGCCAAGGGCATCGAGGTTCCCGTCGTGGTCGACAGCCGTGACAAGCCCGCCCCCATCGACCTGCCCGGCGTGCGCCACGTCGCGGGCGAGGCGGTGATGAACACCATCGGGCGCAAAGGCGTGAAGTCGATCACCCTGACCAATGGCAAGGTCATTCCCGTCGATGCGCTGGCCGTGTCCGGCGGCTGGAACCCCAACGTCCACCTCACCTGCCACCAGCGCGGCCGCCCCACATGGCGCGACGACCTCTGCGCCTTTGTACCGGGCGGCGATTTGCCCGTCGGAATGGTCGTTGCCGGGGCCGCGAACGGGTCCATGACCCTCGCCGCCGCATTGGCTGAAGGACAGGCTCAGGCGACCACACAGCTCGACGCGATCGGGATCAAGGCCACCGCCGCCGACCTGCCGAAAGCCGAGGATGAGCCGCGCGAGACCGCCGCCTTTTGGCACGTCAAACAAAGCAAGCACCGCGCCTGGGTCGACCTGCAGAACGACGTCACCGTCAAGGACATCAAGCTCGCCAATACCGAGGGTTTCCGCTCGGTCGAACTGCTCAAGCGCTACACCACGATGGGCATGGCCACCGACCAGGGCAAGACGTCGAACATTGCCGGCCTCGCGATCCTGGCCGAGGAGCGCGGCAAGACCATCCCCGAGGTCGGCACCACCATCTTCCGCCCGCCCTACACGCCCGTGCCCATCGGCGCGCTGGCCGGGCGCGCGCGCGGCAAGGATTTCCGCCCCTACCGCCTGACCCCCAGCCACAAATGGGCCGAGGAGAACGGCGCCAGCTTCGTCACCGTGGGCAACTGGCTGCGGGCCGAATGGTACACGCGTCCGGGCGAGAAGGGCTGGCGCGATTCCGTCGACCGCGAGGCGCTCACGGCCCGCACGAGTGTCGGCATCTGCGACGTCACCACGTTGGGCAAGATCGACATCCAGGGCAAGGATGCCGGCGCCTTCCTCGACAAGGTCTATGCCAACACCTTCTCGACCCTCAAGGTCGGCCGGGTCCGCTATGGCCTGATGCTGCGCGAGGACGGCATCTGTTACGACGACGGCACCACCGCGCGGATGGGCGAAAACCACTACGTGATGACCACCACTACCGCCAACGCGGTCACGGTCTTCCGCCGGCTCGAATTCGCACGCCAGTGCCTCTGGCCCGACATGGACGTGCACCTGATCTCCACCACCGACGGCTGGGCGCAGTTCGCCGTCGCCGGGCCGAAATCCCGCGACCTTCTGCGCAAGGTGATCGACGCCGAACACGACATCTCGAACGAGGCGTTCCCCTTCATGGCCTGCGGTCAGATCACCGTCTGCGGCGGCACGCCCGCGCGGCTCTTCCGGATCTCGTTCTCGGGCGAAATGGCCTATGAAATCGCCGTGCCCGCCCGATACGGCAACTCGATGATGGCGGTGCTGAACGAGGCCGGCAAGGAGTTCGATGCGGCACCGTATGGAACCGAGGCACTGGGCGTCATGCGCATCGAGAAAGGCCACTGCACCGGCAACGAGCTGAACGGCCAGACCACAGCCCACAATATCGGGCTGGGCAAGATGGTCAGCCAGAAGAAGGAATGCATTGGTCAGGTCCTGGCGCAACGCCCCGAACTGATCCGCGAAGATGCCGTGCGGCTGGTCGGCTTCCGCCCCGTCGACCGCGACAGGAAACTGATCGCCGGCTCGCATTTTCTCAACAAACATGCCCCCGCCGACATGGAGCACGACCAGGGCTGGATGACTTCGGTGGCCTATTCACCCAACCTCGGCCACCATATCGGCTTGGGCTTCCTCAAGAGCGGGCACGAGCGCATGGGCGAAATCGTCCGCGCGGTCAGCCCCGTGCACGGCACCGAGATGGAGGTCGAAATCGTTTCGGCCCATTTCGTCGACCCTGAAGGAGAGCGTCTGCGTGGCTGATTTCACCCTCACCTCGGAACCGCCCCTCAAGGGCTTTGACCACGGCTTCGGCGACACGCGGCTTCACGCGCCCGCCAACCTGGCGATCGTGTCCATCGCCCTGCCCCTCGGGGCCGAGGACGCGGCGCTGAAAGCGATCAGATTCGCCTTCGACGCCGACCTGCCCGCGCCGGGCCAGTCGGTCATGGGCAAGGACGACACCCGCCTGGTGCGGCTTGGCCCCGACCAGGCCTTCGCGATCTTCACCCGCGCGACGCCCGATGCCGAACCGTATGTGCAAGGCCTGCTCAACGGCGCGGCCTACACCACCGACCAGACCGATGTCTGGTCCGGCCTCATGCTCGACGGCCCGCTGGCCCGCACCGCGCTGGAACGCATCTGCCCGATCGACCTGCACCCCGATGCCTTTGCCGAAGGCGCCGCCGCGCGCACGGTCATGGAGCACCTGGGCGTGCTGATCCTCCGCACCGGCCCCGACGCCTATCTCCTCCTCTCCGCATCCTCCTCTGCAGGGTCCTTCCTGCACGCGGTAGAGACCTCGCTCCTCAACGTAACCTAAAGGCAAGATCACCAAGCACGGAATTCAGGGATCCGTTCGCAACAGGGAAAGTCAGACAAGACATGTACCTTTCAAACCTCGATCCCCTCGGCACCCCCGATCCGCGCCCGCTGCGCGACCAGCGCAGCTTGTCGGACACCTTCGTTTTCGTTGTCCAGGAGGCCTCCAACGCCTTCGTCGCCGAAACCTGCATACACGTCCTGCGACGCGCCAACCGGATTCTCGGCCAGGACATCTACAGCTGGTCACTGATCGACGCGACCCGGCGGGCCTGCCGCGACATGACCCTCTGCGCTCCGCACCAGGTGCTCGTCCTGGTCGGCGGAACCGATCAGCCCTGGCGCCCCGCCAAGTCCGACCTGTCGCCGCTGCGGGCGGCCATCCGCAACGCGGCGCGGGTCTGCGTCGTCGGCGGCGCCGTCTTCGTGCCGCTGGCCGCCGGAGTCCTGGGGGCCAAGCGCGTTTCGGTGCATTCCGCCTTTCGCGCCGGCGTTCAGGAAAGCTGCGCCAATGTCGAGATGCATGACGACACCACCTGCCATCACAAGGCGCTCAGCAGTGCCACGGGGCCTGCCGCCGCCATGCGGATGATGGTCGAGTTGATCGGCGCCCGCGAGGGCAAGTTCACCGAAGTCGCACTGGCCTGCGACCTCGGCCTGCAAGAGACCGGCACCCAACCCGCCGCCGGGTCTGGCGAGCGCTGGCGGATGCAGCGCCTGGCGCAGGGCTGCGACGTGATAACGGATGCGCTTCAGATCATGGAAGACCATATCGAAGATACGCTGAGCGTTGCTCAAATTGCTGAAATAATTGGGATTTCCGCGCGAAAACTGGAGCGCGGCTTTTCCGAGAAACTTGGCCGTTCGCCCTTGAAGGTATACCGTGACCTGCGGCTTGACCGGGCCAACGACCTGATGATGCAGACCGCCTTGCCGTTGGGCGAGGTTGCCCTTGCCTGCGGATTTTCCAACGTCACGCTGATGAAGCGCTGGTTTCAACGAAAGTACGGCCAGGCGCCCTGCGACGTGCGACGCCAGGCGTTCAGCGGAATTCACTGAAACGGCAAAAGCCCCGGCACACGACCGGGGCTTTTCAGGTCTGCCGCCACATGTCAGCCGACGTTGCGGGCCTGGGCGCGAAACTCGGTCTCTTCCGTGGCCGAGAACCGGCCCCCCTGCACCTTGCGCAGCTTGCCTTCGCGCAACAGCTGGCCGAACGAGCGCAGGCCATCCTCGCGGCTGTAATTGCCGTTCTTCGCTTCCTTCAGTTTGCCCATCAACATCGGGCGCGTGAATTCGGAGTGGCCTTCGACATCGGACATATACGCCGCCGCGGCCTCCAGCAGCTCGGACAGTCTGGTCGCGCCCATCTCCTCCGCAAAGGCGGTAAAACCGCCGTCGTCAGACGAAGACACGTTTGCGTGTATCGAGGACACGCGCCGCGGCCGCACCGGCGCCCGTTCGGTATCGACGCGCTGCTCGGCAACAAGTTTCAGCGGCGCGGGACGCTCCTCGTTCGGACGTGCTGACCTGGAAGAGGCCGATGGTGCATTCGGCCGGCGCGGGCGCACGACTTCGGCCAGGTCCGAGCGGTAAGGCGCGTCGTCCACGCCCTGATCGACATCCACGCCGGCGATTTTCTCTGCCTTGGTCGCGGCCACGGCAGCCCGCAGATGCTGGATCGCGGTGCGCCGCATGCTGGCATCCTTGTCGCCCATCTGGCTGTCGGTCTCTTTGAAGAGCCGCGTTTCATCCTCGGGCGCGCGTTTGCCTATTCCAAGCAGTCGCGACAGGCCCCGGCTCTGCGTTTGCGACGGATCGTCCTCGCCGATCTCCTCCGTGCCCAGGGCGTCGGCACCCTGCCGAACCTCGGCCTCCGGCGCGTTACTGTCATCCACCGCCACCGCGGCAATCGGGCGTTGGACGTCGCCATCATCATCGGCATGCGCTTCGGACGTGTCGTCATCCTCTGCCTCGAACGCCGCATCCTCGGCGTCCAAAATCTCATCGTCCGCCTTCCGGGTGCCCTGGTCCGCCAGTTCCGCCTCGACCTTGGCCAGCTCGCGCTGTAGATCCGCTTCCTCCTCGGGGCTGAGCACGGCCTCGTCCCCAAGCGCGCCCATCTCGTCTTCGAGGTCGTCCTCTTCTTCGATCACGCCTTGCGCAATCGCCGCCTCGAACTCCGTGCGCTTCATTTTCAGCACACGTGCATTCATCGGACGCTGCGCCGCCTCGGGCCCGTCCGTGTCCGCCACGCGGGCCTCCTTGCCCAGCACGAAAGGCGTTTCCGCATGGTCCGCGTCGGTCTCGTCCTCGGCATCCAAGGCACCGTCCAGGTCCGAGAAGAGAGAGTCCGACGCATCGTCGTCCTCAAGGTCTTCGGTAAAATCCCCGTCCAGATCCGCCGCAATGTCCGGCACCTCCGAACGCGCGGCGTCCGCCGGCATCGCATCCGCAAGAAGCTGGGCCAGCGTGTCCTCGTCAACCGTGGCAGCGGTGCCGAAATCGTCCTCGTCGTCCTCCGCCTCGGTCGCATCGGCCCGCTCCTGCGCGACAACGGGCGCTTTCCCGACGGGCGCGTCCGGGATCGACGCATCGGTCTCGTCCGGCAAGGGCTCGAGACCGGCCATCACCGCACCGAGCGTGTCCTCGTCCGACCCGGTCTCTTCGAGGTCAGCCTCCTCGACATCATCCGATTCGAACGCGGCGTCCTCGTCTTCCGCGACGGGGGCCGCAAACGCCGCGATATCCGCGTCCTCCGCGTCGTCCGTGTCTTCGAAACTCTCGTTCAACAGGGCGTCCAGCGCGTCGGCAGAGCGGTTCATCACCGCGCCTGCATGTTCGTCTTCGCTGTATTCCGAGACTTCATAGTCCAGGTCGCTCTGCGACACGACCGATCGGATCCGGCGCAGCTTCTCGGCAACACTGTCCGCCGATACCGCTTGCACGGACGCAACCGGCTGCGGGTCGACAGCGGTTCCGGCGTCTTCATCTGCACCGAGAGCCTGCGGCACAAGCGTTGCGTCCTCCGCCTCGCCCGTTGCCGGCTGAGACGCCTCCTGCGCCACCGCGTCGTCCTCCGCCGCCGCCGCGTCCGCGACAAACGCCTCTATATCGGCATCTTGCGGCGCCTCTGCTTCGTCGGCGTCGTCCTGCTGCGGCTCGGACATGTCAGAGGCGGTATCGACCGCGTCTTCGGCCTCGTCCGAAGCGAGACCGGCAATCGCCTGGTCGGTGATCTCGATCCCGGCATGGGCATCGGGGGCGAGAGCGCCGCCGGATGTCGCCGCGCCATCTTCGTCCGGCGTGTCTTCGTCCGGAGTCTCGTCGTCCGAGCGCCGTGAAGCCTCCGGCGACTCCTGGTCATCGCCCCCGGCCTCTGCCCCGATCACGGCGGCCTCTTCCTTTTCTGGCTCGAATTCACTGTCCTGTCCGACGCTCTCGGGCGCGTCCCCACCATCCAGAGCACGTTCCATCACCGGGTCCGGTGTCCCGATGTCGCCGGCACCGGCAGCCGGTCCGGCCACCTCGGCCACGGTCGCCGGCGTCTCGGCCTCCGCCTCTTGCGTCGGCGCTTCGGCCTCCTCGGGCGCGGCGGGCTCTTCCGCGGCAACAGTCTCTTCGGGCGTGTGCTCTTCGGGCGTGTGCGGTTCGGCAGGCGCAGCCACGGGCGCGGCATGGGTCAGGGCCTCGGCGGCCCCGCGCCCCTCGTCGGCGCGCAGATGGATTTTCCCCTGGTCCTCGCGCGCCTCGACGCGGCGCGAAATCTCGCGTTCGGCAATGCGCGCCAGCATCTCGGCATCCGGCGTCGGCGGCTCGGCCCCGAAATACCGATCATCGGCAGCCAGGTCGCGGAAATACTCTGCAATCGCCTTCATGGTATCGAACGAATCATCGAAACCTTCCAACGTGCACGAGAACGTGCCGTAGGATACGGTCAGAATTTTGCTTGTACTTACCATCTTTTTGCTCGCCCTACTTTGCCTGCAATCATAATTTTTACCATGATGCCCGCGACGAAAGCGGTCCGATTCTTAGAGTTTTACCGTATCATTTCGAGGCCAGAATGTGTCTTGTTTCCAAAATAGGCATTAATAACGGGAATTCACCGTGATTGTTCACCGTCCGCAACCCATTACTCTCATCGGCGGCAGCAAACTGTCCGATTCCGACCTCGCGCGCGCCGTGGCGATCGGCGACTGCGTCGTCGCGGCGGATGGCGGTGCCGACCTGGCGCGCCGGGCGGGCCTCGATCCCGCGGCGGTGATCGGGGATTTCGATTCGATCAGCGCGGAAACCCGCGCCGGTCTGCCCGAGGATATACTGCACCATATCACGGAACAGGACAGCACCGATTTCGAAAAATGCCTGCGCAACATCGAGGCCCCTCTCATCCTGGGCGTGGGCTTCACCGGGCGGCGGATCGACCATCACCTGGCCAACCTCAACGCCCTCGTCAGGTATCCCCGCCAGCGCTGCATCCTTCTGGGCGACGCGGATATCGCGTTTCTCGCGCCTCCCTCCTTCGCCCTGGATCTCGATCCCGGCACGCCGGTCTCGCTCTTTCCGCTTGGCGTCGTCGAGGGCATCTCCGACGGTCTTCAATGGCCGATCGCGGGCCTGACCTTCACGCCGGATGGGCGCGTCGGCACGTCGAACGTGGCCACCGGGCCGATTTCCCTGCAGGTCACGGCGCCGAAGATGCTGATCATCCTGCCCGCCTCCGCGTTCGAGGCCGCCGCCGAGGCGCTCACGCACAGCGCCTCCAGGTGGGCCACGGCCTGAGCGTCAGGGGGCCGGCATCGGGCGCCGTTCCAGCCGCCGCTCCCGGAAGAACACGTACAGTCCTGCCGACACGATCAGCGCGATCCCGAAAAACGTCAGCGCATCGGGCAGGTCCCCGAATATCACGTATCCCAGGACGGTCGCGCCGACGATCTCGAGGTATTGAACCGGGGCCAGAACCGAGGCCGGGGCCAGCTTCAGCGCGAAACTGATGCAGACATGGCTGGCCGTCGCGATCAGCCCGACCGCCGCCAGCAACATCAGTTCGCGCTGTTCCGGCCAGGACGGATCCAGCGCCGCGACACCGCTGCCATCGAACGCCCACAGGGGCGGCAGGATCAGGACCAGCGCGGCCAGCCCGGTATAGGCCTGCATCGAGATCGGGTGCATCGACGCCGCCATCCGCCGGGTCAGTATCATGTAGAAGGCAAAGCACACCGCCGTCACCAGCGGCAAGAGCGCGGCCAAGCCGACATCGCTGAAACTGGGCTGTATCACGAAGAGCGCCCCGACGAAGCCCACCGCGCAGGCCGCGTAACGCCGCGGTCCGATCGGTTCGCCCAGGAAGACACCGCCCAGAAGTGTCAGGATGAACGGCTCCACGAAGAAGATGGCGATGGCATCCGCAATCGGCATGAAACGCAATGCCTGAAAGAAACAGGCCGTCGCCAGCAGGATCAGACCGCCGCGCACCAGGTGCAGCGCCGCCTCGCGCCCGCCCGGCCTGTGCAGCCATCCCAGCAGCAGGGCCAGCGGCAGCAGGATCGCCGCCTGCACGCCGAATCGCGCCGCCACGATCTGTCCCACGGCCAGCGCGTCGCCGATCAGCTTGGCCGAGGCATCCATCGCCGGCGCGATCAGGGAAAACCCGACCATCAGCAGAATGCCGAGCGAGATCGTGCCCTTGTTGTCCTGCATGGCCGGTCAGCAGTTCGGAACGTTGACAGCCAGGCCTCCGAGCGAGGTTTCCTTGTAACGCTCGCTCATGTCCGCGCCGGTCTGGCGCATGGTCTCGATGCACGCATCCAGCGGCACGAGGTGGACGCCGTCTCCGCGCAACGCGAGGCTTGCCGCGCTGACCGCCTTGATCGCCCCCAGGCCGTTGCGCTCGATGCAGGGCACCTGCACCAGACCCTTCACCGGGTCGCAGGTCATGCCCAGGTGATGCTCCAGCGCGATCTCGGCGGCATTCTCGATCTGCGCCGGCGTGCCGCCCAGCACCGCGGCCAGCCCCGCCGCCCCCATGGCGGAGGCGCTGCCGACCTCGGCCTGGCATCCCGCCTCGGCGCCGCTGATCGAGGCGTTGAACTTGACCAGCCCGCCGATGGCCGCCGCGGTCAGCAGGAAGGTCTCGATATCGCGTTCGTTGGCGCCCGGCACGTGGTCCAGCCAATACTTGATGACCGCAGGCACGACACCCGCCGCGCCATTGGTGGGCGCGGTCACCACCTGCCCGCCGGCGGCGTTCTCCTCGTTGACGGCCATGGCATAGATGCTGATCCAGTCGTTTATCTTGTGCGGGGCGTTCAGGTTCGTGCCCCGCTCGGCGATCAGCGCCTCGTGAATCGCCTTTGACCGGCGCCGCACCTGCAAGCCGCCGGGCAGGATGCCGTCATTCGCCAGCCCCCGCTCGATGCAATCGTTCATGACCTGCCAGATTCGTGCCACGCCGCTGCGCAGGTTCTCGGACCCGCCGCGCGAAATCTCGTTGGCCTTCTTCATCTCCGCGATGGTCTTGCCGCTGGTCTCGGCCATCTCCAGCATTTCGGCGGCACTCTTGAACGGATAGGGCACCGGCGCGCCATCGTCCGTGTCCTTGCCCGCCGCCAGCTCGTCGGCCGTCAGCACGAAACCGCCCCCGACCGAATAATAGGTCTCCTGCAGGATCACGTCGCCCTGCTTGTCGGTGGCCATCAGGATCATCCCGTTGGCATGGCCGGGCAGGTTGGGCCCGAAATCGAACTGCAGGTCTTCCTTCGGGTTGAACTGCAACTCCGGCAGGCCCGGCGGCGTCACGGTGTGGCTGTCGCGGATCTGCTCCAGCACCGCTTCGGCCTTTTCGGCGTCGTAGTCTTCGGGCCGGAACCCCGCCAGGCCGAGGATCGTCGCCCGGTCCGTCGCGTGGCCGACCCCGGTAAAGGCCAAAGAGCCGTGCAGGGTGCCGCGCACCCCGTGAAACTCGAACGGCGAGTCGCGCATCGCGTCCAGGAACCGCGCGGCGGCCACCATCGGCCCCATCGTGTGAGAGGAGGATGGGCCGACGCCCACTTTGAACATATCGAAGACTGAAAGAAACATGCGCCCTTACCTACGGCATTCACCGTCGCTGCCCAAGTAATCTCTATGCGGTCACGGGTCAAAGACGTCGTGCAAAAACGACTTCGACGCGACGGTCCACGCCAAAACCCGGCTCCGATTCACACTAGCTTAACCGACTCGCGCCAAGGTGGAACACATTGCCGGTTCGCAAGTTATCTTCAGATAAGGAGCACGCAGATGCAGACCACTGGTTTCATTCTTCTTCTGGCGGCGGGAGTCATCGTTTTTTTCGGCGGCAACACGACAAGCGGCACGACCCTCCCCTCCGTCGTATCTCCCGACCTTGCCGGAATCAGGGCGCAGTAGACGCACTAACTAATGTCTCTTGCGGGCGGGGGTGAAATGACCCCTCGCCCCTGCCGCGCAAACTCCCTATAAACCGGGCGACGAAACCCGCCAGGTGGAGAGATGCGCATGACCGGAGAGCTGTCACCGATCGACAAGGCCAAGTTCGTGGCCGCAAAGCGGTCCGTCGACTATATCGAGGACGGAATGCGCGTGGGCCTCGGCACCGGCTCCACCGCCGCCTGGATGGTGCGCTGCCTCGGCGAGCTCGTGCGCGAAGACGGCCTCAAGATTCGCGGCATCCCCACCTCCACCCGCACGGCCGAACTCGCCCGCGAGGTCGGCATCGAGGTCATCAGCCTCGACGAGGCCCGCTGGATCGACGTCACCATCGACGGCGCCGATGAATTCGACGGCAATCTCAACCTCATCAAGGGCGGCGGCGGCGCGCTGTTGCAGGAAAAGATCGTGGCCACCGCCTCGGACCAGATGATCGTCATCGCCGATGTCGGCAAGGAGGTCGAGAAACTCGGCGCCTTCCCCCTGCCCGTAGAGGTCATTCCCTTCGGCTGGCAGACCACCAAGTCGCTGATCGAGGAGTTGCTGATCTCGATGGACGTTCTCGGCCGCGACGCCACCCTGCGCATGAACGGCGACAGCCCCTTCGTCACCGACGAGGGCAATTACATCCTCGACCTTCACTTGGGCCGCATCGGCAACGCCCACCAGCTTTCCATGGTCCTGAACCAGATGCCCGGCGTGGTCGAGAACGGCCTTTTCATCGACATCTGCGATGTGGTGATCCTCGGCTACGGCGATGGCCGGGTCGAAACGCGTGACATCAACGAAGGCACCGTCGCCGAGGACCGGCTCGATTTCGTCGAGACCGACAACCTCTTTTCCGACCTGCAAGACTGAAAGGCCCGCCCATATGGCCTATGACTACGACCTATTCGTGATCGGCGGCGGCTCCGGCGGGGTGCGCGCCGCCCGCGTTGCCAGCGCCACCGGGGCCAAGGTCGCCCTGGCCGAGGAAGACCGCTATGGCGGCACCTGCGTCATCCGCGGCTGCGTGCCGAAAAAGCTGATGGTCTTCGCCTCCGAGTTTTCCAACCTGCCCGACGAGGCGCGGGCCTATGGCTGGGACATGTCGCTGGGCGACTTCGACTGGTGCGGCTTCCGCGACCGCCTGCACGGCGAACTGGACCGTCTCGAGGGCGTCTATCGCAGCCTGCTCAGCAATTCCGGCGTCACCATGTACGACGCCCGCGCGCAGCTGAAGGACGCCAACACCGTCACCCTGTCCACCGGCGAAGAGGTCACCGCGAAACACATCCTCGTCGCCACCGGCGGCCATCCCGTCCGCCCCGAGATCCCGAACGCGCATCTCGGCATCGTCTCCGACGACCTGTTTCACCTGGACGCGCTGCCGAAATCCATGCTGATCGTCGGCGGCGGCTATATCGCCTGTGAATTCGCCTGCGTCATGGCCGGTCTGGGTGTCGACGTCACGCTCTACTACCGCGGCGCCCAGATCCTGCGCGGCTTCGACGAAGAGGCCCGCGGCATCATCGCCGAAGGCATGAGCGAAAAGGGCATCGACCTGCATTTCGGCACCAATATCGTCGACATGGCGCCCGCCTCCGAGGATCACAGCGTCAGCGGCGCGCTCACCTCGTCCGACGCCTCCATGGGTGCCCCCGCGAACGAGCCCGAATCGCACGACATTCCCGAGCGCCACGACGGCCCGATCTGGGTCAAGGCGACCAACGGCAAGGAAGCGGTCTTCGACAAGGTTCTCTTCGCCACCGGCCGCGCGCCCAACACTCAGGACATGGGGCTGGAGGAGATCGGCATCGAACTCGGGCGCGGCGGCGAGATCGTCGTCGACGACTACAGCCAGACCGCCGTGCCCTCGGTCTATGCCATCGGCGACGTGACCAACCGGGTCAACCTGACGCCCGTCGCCATCCGCGAAGGCATGGCTTTCGTGGAAACCGTGTTCAAGGACAACCCGACGCCGGTCGATCACAAGCTGATCCCCTCGGCGGTGTTTACCCAACCCGAATTCGGCACGGTCGGCCTGACCGAGGACGAGGCCCGCGAGCAGGAGCCGGTGCATGTCTACTGCACCTCGTTCCGCCCCATGCGCACCGCCTTCGCCGGTCAGCCCTACCGCGTGCTGATGAAGCTGGTCGTCTCCAAGGATACGGACAGGGTCCTGGGATGCCACATCGTCGCACCGGGCGCGGGCGAAATGATCCAGCTGGCCGGCGTGGCGATCAAGATGGGCGCGACCAAGGCGGATTTCGACCGCACCGTGGCCGTGCACCCGACCATGTCGGAAGAGATCGTGACGATGCGCGACCCGATGCGGACAGGTTGAATTTTTGACTGTTGTGCACAGTTATGACACAGGGATGGCGCTCTGCGCGATAGGATGAAGGGAAGAGATTACATGGCTGGACATTCTGGCGGCCCCTGGGGCGGCGGCGGCGGTGGCAACCGTGGCGGTGGCGACGACGATGATCGCGGCAACCGCGGCAATGACAACCGACGGCCCCCCGAAGGCGGGTCGCAGATTCCGGAAATCGACGAACTGGTCCGCCGTGGACAGGATCAACTGCGCGTCCTGATGGGCGGGCGCGGCGGCAAGGGCCGCGGCAACGGTGTCGGCGGCGGCGATGGCGGCGGCGGCCCCGGCTTCGGGCGCGGCACCATCGTGATCGGCGCCCTGATTGCGGTCGCGCTCTGGGGGGCTGCCAGCTTCTACACCGTCAAGCCCGAGGAACAGTCGGTCGAGCTCTTTCTCGGCAAGTACTATTCCACCGGCGATCCCGGCCTGAACTTCGCGCCGTGGCCCCTCGTGACCGCCGAGGTCGTGAACGTCACCTCCGAGCGGACCGAGAATATCGGCAGCGGGCGCGGCAGCGCTTCGGGCGGCGACGGCCTGATGCTGACCACCGACGCCAACATCGTCGACATCGACTTTCAGGTCGTCTGGAACATCAACGATCCCGCCAAGCTTTTGTTCAACATCCGTGACCCGCAGCTGACCGTGCAGGCCGTGTCCGAGGCCGTCATGCGCGAGATCATCGCGGCGACGAACCTCGCGCCGATCCTCAACCGCGACCGGGGCATCATCGCCGACACCGCGCGGGAAAACATCCAGTCCACGCTCGACGAATACGACAGCGGCATCAACATCGTCCGGGTCAACCTCGACACCGCCGACCCCCCGCGCGAGGTGATCGACGCCTTCCGCGAGGTGCAGGCCGCCGAACAGGAACGCGACCGCCTCCAGCGTCAGGCCGACGCCTACGCCAACCGCGTTCTGGCCGAGGCCCGCGGCGAGGCCGCGCAGGTGCTCGAACAGGCCGAAGGCTACCGCGCCCGCGTGGTGAACGAAGCCATCGGTGAGGCCAGCCGCTTCATCGCCGTGGCCCAGGAATTCAACGAAGCCCCCGAGGTGACGCAGCGCCGTCTCTACCTCGAAACGGTGGAACGCACGCTGGGCAAGATGGACAAGATCCTGCTCGACGAATCCAGCGGGGCCTCGGGCGAGGGCGTGCTGCCCTACCTGCCCCTTGACCAGTTGCGCCGCTCGAACCAGACCGGCAACGGAGGATCGAACTGATGCGTAAATCCGCTCTGCTACTTCCCGTCCTCGCCGTTGCCATCATCGGCATCCTGTCCTCGCTCTACATCGTGGACGAACGCGAAAAGGCGCTCGTGCTGCAATTCGGCCAGATCAAGAAGGTCGTGGACGAGCCCGGCCTCGGCGTGAAGATCCCGATCATCCAGGAGGTCGTGCGCTATGACCGCCGTATCCTGTCGCTCGACACCGACGCGATCGAGGTCACGCCCTCCGATGACCGCCGCCTGGTGGTCGACGCCTTCACCCGCTACCGCATCGCCGACGTGGTCCAGTTCCGGCAGGCCGTCGGCATCGGCGGCACCCGCGTCGCCGAAGACCGGCTCGCCTCGGTCCTCAACGCCCAGATCCGCGAGGTTCTCGGTGCCGACCAGGTGACGTCCGACACCATCCTGTCGCCGCAGCGGCGCGACCTCGCGGTGCGCATCCTCGAACAGGCCCGCGCCAGCGCGGCCGGCCTGGGGCTCGAAATCGTCGACGTCCGGCTGAAGCAGACCAACCTGCCGCAGCAGAACCTCGACGCCACCTTCGCCCGGATGCGGGCCGAGCGCGAACGCGAAGCCGCCGACGAGATCGCCCGCGGTAACGAGGCCGCCCAACGGGTGCGCGCCGCCGCCGACCGCACCGTGGTGGAAACCGTGTCGAACGCCGAACGCGAGGCCGAGATCACCCGCGGTGAGGCCGACGCCGAGCGCAACCGGATCTACGCCGAGGCCTTCGGCAACAATCCCGAGTTCTTCGCCTTCTACCGCTCGCTTGCCGCCCTCGAACGCTCGATGAACGAGCAGAACTCCACCCTCGTCTTCTCGCCGAACAGCGAATTCCTCGGCCAGATGTTCGACGCCGTGCGCGCCGATGGCCTGGGCGAGGTCGCGCTCGAGGAGATCGACATCGACCGCCTGCGCGAAATGGCGCCCGAGACGGAAATCTCGCCGGACCTGCCCGAAAGCGAGCGCCAGCGCCTCGAAGAGGACGCGGCCCAGCAAGAGGCCGAGGCCGCCGAGGAAGAGGCCAGCGAGCAAGCCGCCGAGGAGGCCGACGAAGAGGCAGAAACCGAAGCCGAGGAGGCCGAACAGGATAACCCGGTCAACGAGGACGTGACCAATTGATCGCAACGATCTTCCTGGCCTTCGGGCTCGTGCTGATTGTCGAGGGGCTGGTGTACGCACTGGCCCCTTCGCTTGTGGAACAGATGCTGGCCGCCCTGCGCGCGATGCCACAGGACCAGCGGCGCCTGGTCGGCCTCGTGGCACTGGCCTTCGGGGTCGTGCTGATCTGGTGCGCCAAAATGCTGGGCGCATGACCCAAGGCGCTTGCGTCATCGTCAACAAAACGTTCACATGGGCGTGACATCGTGTTGTGAATTTTGCGTTCTCGCCCAGCGCGCCTAAATAGTCTTCAGGACAGTCTGCCCGCGCATGGCTGCGGCAGGCCCTTCGAATTTCAAATACCGATCAAGGAGTGGTCTCGCGTGAAAGCACAAACTCTCTCTCAACCCATGACACCGCCCGCGGCGATCCGCGCGATCTGGCTCACGGCGCTGGCGATGGCCCTCGTCATCGCCCAGGCGATCAGCGCCAGCGCCCGCCCCGAAAGCTTTGCCGACCTCGCGCAAAAGGTCAGCCCGGCCGTGGTCAACATCACGACGTCCACCGTCGTGGCCCAGGGCACGGGGCCGTCCCCCATCGTCCCCGAAGGCTCGCCGTTCGAGGACTTCTTTCGTGACTTCCAGGACCGGAACAACAACGGCGAAGGCGACCGGCCCCGTCGCACCTCCGCGCTTGGCTCAGGCTTCGTCATCTCCGAAGACGGCTACATAGTCACCAACAACCACGTGATCGAAACCGCCGACGAGATCATCATCGAGTTCTTCTCGGGCAAGGAACTCACGGCAAACGTGATCGGCACAGACCCCAAGACCGACATCGCCCTGCTCAAGGTCGACGCCGACGAGCCGCTGCCGTTCGTCAGCTTCGCCGACAGCGACACCGCCCGCGTGGGCGACTGGGTCATTGCCATGGGCAACCCGCTCGGCCAGGGCTTCTCGGTGTCCGCCGGGATCGTTTCGGCCCGCAACCGCGAGCTCAGCGGCACCTATGACGACTACATCCAGACCGACGCCGCCATCAACCGCGGCAACTCGGGCGGCCCGCTCTTCAACCTCGACGGCCAGGTCGTCGGCGTGAACACCGCGATCCTGTCGCCCAATGGCGGCTCGATCGGCATCGGCTTCTCGATGGCCTCGAACGTCGTCACCCGCGTGGTCGATCAGTTGCAGGAATTCGGCGAAACCCGCCGCGGCTGGCTCGGCGTGCGCATCCAGGACGTGACCGATGACGTGGCCGAGGCGATGGGCCTTGAAAAAGTGGCCGGCGCCCTGGTTACGGATGTCCCCGAAGGTCCCGCCGCCGAGGCCGGCATGGAATCGGGCGACGTGATCATGCAGTTCGACGGCTACGATGTCGAAGACACCCGCGGCCTCGTCCGCCGGGTCGGCAACACCTCCGTCGGCAAGACCGTGCGCGTCGTGGTCTTCCGCGATGGCAAGACCCAGACCCTGCGCGTGACGCTTGGCCGCCGCGAAGCCGCCGAAGGCGTCGTGCCAGCGGCCCAGCCCGGCGAATCCGAGGCACCGTCCGAGGTCGAAATCCTCGGCCTCACCCTGTCGCAGCTCGACGACGAACTCCGCAGCCAGCTGGAGCTGGACGACAACGCCTCCGGGCTCGTCGTGGCGGATATCGACAATCTGTCGGAAGCCTACGAAAAGGGTATGCGCGCCGGTGACGTCATCACCGAGGCCGGGCAGCAGAAGCTGTCCAGCATCTCCGATCTGGAAGACCGGATCGCGGATGCGCGCGAGGCGGGCCGCAAGTCGATCCTGCTGCTCGTCCGCCGCGCCGGCGAACCGCGCTTCGTCGCCCTGTCTCTGGACGCGGAAGAGGAAGACCCGCAGTAACACCGGCAGGTGATCGAACAAGAAAAACGGGCGCTCCCTCGGGGCGCCCGTTTCACGTTGGCCTCTCTGCTTGGCTAGCTGTGACTTCTCATAAGGTTGTTCAGAGCCATTGTCGGAGCTTGGCCATTGAGGGCTGAGTGTGGTCTTCGAAGGTTGAACCAGTCAAGCCATCGCTGCAGGTCAGAGTTGCGCGCAGCGGAGGAGGCGTAGGTCGCCCCAAAGGCCCAGTCGCGGATGAGGGTCTGGATGAAGCGCTCTGCCTTGCCGTTGGTTTTGGGCGTGTAGAGCCGGGTCCGGATGTGGCGGATGGTGTGTGCGTCGAGGACCTGGCGGAAGAGGCGCGATCGGTAGCATGGCCCGAGGTCGGTCCTCATCCGTTCGACCCTGATGCCGCGCGCGGCGAGCCAGGCCCGCTCGCGGCCCAAAAAGGCTGTGGCGCTCCCCTTGCGCTCGTCGGGCAGGACCTCGACATAGGCCAGCCGGGTCGCGTCATCGACGGCGACATGGACAAGGTCCCAGCCCGCGCCGCGGCTCGATCCCTTCGTCCGTGACCCCGTGACGCGATGGCCCGACCGGTCGAAGCGACCCGGCTTCTTGATGTCGATATGGATCAGTTCGCCCGGCCTCTCCCGCTGATAGCGCCGGACGCGTGGCGGCGGATCGAGCGCCGCGCGTCGTCCGACACCATGACGGGCCAGCCACCGCGCGACGGTCGAGCGGGCCGGATCGAGGCGCTCGGCGATCTGTCGGGCGGGCCGACCTGCGGCATGGCGGGCGACGACAAGCTCTCGACTATGAACAGTGAGACGTGCACCTTGATGTGGGTTGTTCACCCTTCGGGGTCCTCGGCTGGAGTTTGGCGATTGCAGCCTAACTCCGAACCGGATGAACAAACTACTGAGAGTTCACATCTACGCCGGCATCGGAAAGTCCCGCAGCGGCGTGTCCTTGCGCAGGTACAAGGGGTGCTTTGCGGATCCGTCCTTGTTGAGGCCCAGGCATTTCAGGGGCCGCCCGGTCGCTTCGACCGCCATCAGCGCATCGCGCACCACGCCGGCAAAACGCTGGTGCAGCTTGCCATAGGCCAGCACCACAAGCTCGGACTCCTGCGCCATCTCGACCAGAGCCGGCACGTTGTCGCCACTGCACGCCACCTCAGGATCGTGCGGGATATCCCTGGGCGACGTCGCCCGCCAGTCCAGCACGTTTCCCTTCAGGTACCGGGTGAATTCCCAGTCGCGGGCGAACATCAGTTCCCTGTGGCAGGTCGGGTCCGACGCCGCCGCATCCGCCACCGACGGGTTCATCCCGATGAACAGCACGGTGCGGGGCGCGGCCCCCTCCGGCGTCCAGTCCCGGATCAGCGCCTGACGATACCGCCCGCAGTCGGAAAACCGCGCGCCACCCAGCACGCCGTCGGGCAGGCGCAGCCGGACCTTGCCGCCCGGGTCGTGCGCGGCTTGGGTCATTGCGCCACCGGCGCCAGGTTGAACACCCGGCTGGGGTAGAGCTCGCCCCCCTTGAAATGCCCCACGGCCACCGCGCGCCCTTTCAGAGCGGCCCAGCACTCGTCGCCATACTCGACCGACCCGCCGATCACCGGCGCCGGGTTGCCGTGCCGAAGCCGCGCCGCGCTCATCTCGTTGCAGGTGACCATCGGCAGGTCGCACAAGCCCTCTTCCAGCGGCCTCAGGTGGGCGTCCAGCGCCGGGTCCTGCGCCAGCGCGTTCACCTGTTCCAGCGTCACGCCGTCCTCGGCCCGGAACGGCCCCGACCAGACCCGCCGCAGCGAGGCCACATGCCCGTGACAGCCCAGCGCCTCGCCCAGGTCGCGTGCGATCGACCGCACGTAACCGCCCTTGCCGCACACCATCTCAAGCTCGACCGTGTCGGCATCGGGCCGGTCCGTCAGCAACAGCTCCTCGACCCACAGCGGACGCGCCTCGACCTCGAAATCCTCGCCGTCGCGGGCGCGTTTATAGGCGCGCTCGCCGTCGATCTTGACCGCCGAGAACTTCGGCGGCACCTGCTGGATCTCGCCCACGAACCCGCTCAGCGCCTCCTTGATCTCGGCGTCGCTCGGGCGCGCGTCGCTTTCGGCCACGACCTCGCCTTCGGCATCGTCGGTATTGGTGGCCTGCCCCAGCCGCACCAGGAAGCGATAGGATTTCAGCGCATCGGTGATGAACGGCACGGTCTTGGTGGCCTCGCCCAGCGCCACGGCCAGAACGCCCGTCGCCTCGGGGTCCAGCGTCCCGGCATGGCCCGCCTTCCTGGCCTGCAACGCCCAGCGCACCTTGTTGACCACCGCGGTCGAGGTCATGCCCGCGGGCTTGTCCACGACAAGCCACCCCGAAATATCGCGTCCCTTGCGCTTGCGCCCCATGATGCCGTCGCCTCTTTGCTGTCCGAAGGCCGCCGCGTACCGCAGCCCCCGGCACCTGTCAATTCGCGGGTCAATGCGCGGGCGCGATGCCCCGCCGCTCCCCCGGGCCGCCCGGAATCATCGGCGCCGGGTCAGGGCGCCACGACCCCCACGATCGGCCCCATCGGGAACCCGCCATCATGCCGGTCGAGCGCGGGCGCATACAGCCGCGAGATGCTCCCGTCGAAATACAGCGCCTGCGGCGTCTTCAGCACATCCCGGAACACCCGCGCGAAGCTGTGGAAATTCACCTTGTCCTCGGAAATCAGGAACCACGCGGTGCGCCCGTCGGCCGAGGTGCCGACCCCGTTGCGCACATGCAGGCTGTCGCTGTTCTTCAGAAAACGCGGATGCAGCTGGCCGTCGATCACCAGCATCGGCCCGGACTGCGTGGCATGGGTGCAGACCGGCCCTTCCCGGTCGAACCGCCTTGTCTCGAACACGTCGGCCCGGCCCTCGCCGATGCAGAACACACCGTTGGGCAGCAGGCCGAAATTCCCCGGTCCCTCGCGGGTGATCAGCCCCTTGGCCTCGCGTCCCGCCTCAACGTAATGGCCCACCGGGCTGCGGTCCTGATGATACATCCCGGCATTCATCGCAAAAAGCAGCTTACCGCCCTCGCCGCGCACCTGTCGCTCGACGCTGCTGAAACTGCCCAGCGGCGCGCCGGTCATCGGGTCGTTCAGGAACAGGCGCAGCGTTTCACTGCCGGCATCGACCTTGCAGGCGGTATACCGGCTGCCCTCGACGCTGATCTGCTGGCATTCCACGGCCTTGGCCGGGCCCGCCAGCAACGCCACAGCCAAAAGGACCCACCGCCACATCGGCTCAGTTCTCGACGTCGCGCCGCACGGCGTCCTGCGCAAAAAGCCGCCGCGTCTCGTCCAGCTGGTCGAACGTCTCGTCCAGCCGGAACCGCAGCTCGGGCGCGAACTTCAGGCCGACCTTCTTGCCGATGATCCGGCGCAACTCGCCCTTGTTGCGGCCCAGCAGGTCCAGCACATCGTCCTGGCCCTGCCCGCCCAGCGGCAGCACATAGGCTGTCGCCACTTTCAGGTCCGGCGAGGTCCGCACTTCGCCGACGGTCACCGACAGGCGGTTCAGCTCGGGGTCGTGAATGTCTCCGCGCGCCAGCACCTCCGCCAGCGTCCGCCGGATCAACTCGCCGACCCGCAACTGCCGCTGCGAGGGTCCGGGTCCGTCATGAAACTTGTTCTTTGCCATGGAACTGCATCTAAGCCCTGCATGGGTCTTTGCCAAGCGATGATCGCCGCGCTATGCAATGCGCACCAAAGAACGGAGATGGAAATGACCGACCTGCCGGGGATCGTGGTGACAGGCGCTTCGGGGCGCATGGGCCGGATGCTGACCGAAATCGTGACCGCCTCGGACCGGGCAAATCTGGTCGGTGCGCTGGAACGGCCCGGCCATGCCTGGATCGGTCAGGACCTGGGCGAGGCGATGGGCGGCGCGGCAAACGGCGTCACCGTCTCCGACGACCCGCTGGACACCATTTCCAGGGCCCATGCAATCCTGGATTTCACCGCACCAGCGGCCACCGTGGACTTTGCCGCGCTGGCGGCACAGGCCCGCTGCGTGCACGTCATCGGCACCACCGGGCTTGCCGACGAGGACCTGGCCAAGCTGGACGCGGCCGCCCGTCACGCCACGATCATACGCGCCGGGAACATGAGCCTCGGCGTCAACCTGCTCGTGCAACTGACCAAGAAGGTCGCCGCCGCGCTGGATGACGACTACGACATCGAGGTGATCGAGGCGCATCACAACCAGAAGGTCGATGCGCCCTCGGGCACCGCGCTGATGCTGGGGCAGGCAGCGGCGGACGGGCGCGGCGTGTCGCTGGATCAGGCCGCCGACCGCGGGCGCGACGGCATCACCGGCGCCCGGACGAAGGGCAATATAGGCTTCAGCGCCATTCGCGGCGGCGACATCGTCGGCGAACACGACGTGATGTTCGCCGCGGCGGGCGAACGGATCATCCTGCGCCACGTCGCCTCTGACCGGGCGGTCTTTGCCCGTGGGGCGCTCAAGGCCGCGCTGTGGGGCCAGGGGCGCAAGCCGGGGCAATACGACATGCTCGACGTGCTTGGCCTGAAAGAGGACTGACCGGGCCGAAACTGATCCAGATCGGCCGGCGCGCCGTAACAGACATTGTTTGTTACAGGGAGTTCCGATGATGCGCCTGACTGTTCTTGCGGGTATCGCCGCGCTGTTGAGTGGCCCCGCTGCTGCGGAAAGTTTCGACCAGATCGACGACAGGTCCGAATTCGTTTCGGTCGTCGCCAACAAGAACCTCACCCGCTTGGGTATCACCCTGACGGTCACGCCGTCGGGACAGATCGAAGGCCGCGCCTTCGGTCGACCCGTCACCGGCGCGTGGCAGTGGAAATCCGGCTATTTCTGCCGCGACCTCTACTGGGGTCAGCGCAACCTCGGCGCCAATTGCCAGGCGGTGAGGGTTCAGGGCTCCACCGTCCGCTTCATCTCGGACCAGGGCACAGGCGACTACGCCGACCTGCAACTGCAATAGCGTCAGCGGTGCGTGGCATCGCTCAGAAGTCGATCGCGATGCCCTTCATCTCCCAGTCGCCATAGCGCACGGGTTCGGGGCCCTTGCGCCCGCCCAGCTCCTTCGGCAGGGCAAGCGCCTCGGCGTCCTTGCGCCGCGCCTCGGCTTCGGCCAGGGCGCGTTGGGCTTCGGGTGGCAGGTCTTTGCGGTCTTCCGACATGGCCGGGCTTCCTTCCTCTTGATGCCACTGATATAGGCCAGCCCTGTTCAAAGGCCAAGGATGACCGATGCCCGCGCCCACCCCCCGCAGCACAGCCGTGGCCCTGCTCGACAAGGTGCTCGGCGACGGCCGCCTTCTGGCCGAACTCACCGCGCCGCTTGCGCGCCTCTCGCCGCCCGACCGCGCCCGGGCGCTGCGGCTGGTTAACGACACGCTGCGCGGCATGGACCGGGCCGACCGCCTGCTGGCGCGGCAATTGCGCAAGACGCCGCAGCTTCACGTGATGAACATCCTGCGCCTCGGCACGGTCGAGCTGTGCATGGGCGGCGACGCCCATGGCGTGGTGGACGAACTGGTGACCCTTGTCGGCACCCATCCGCGCTACAAGCGCCTGCGCGGGCTGGTCAACGCGATCCTGCGCCAGATGGCCGGTGACGCCGGCAAGCCGTGGAAGGACCTGCGCATCCCCCGCCTGCCCAACTGGCTGCGCTCTCCGCTGGTGTCGGCCTGGGGCAATGGCGCGGTCGCGGCGATGGAAAAGGCGCATTTCGCCGGCGCCCCGCTCGACCTGACGCTGAAGCCGGGAGAAGACCCCGCCGCCTGGGCCGACCGCCTCGGCGGCACGGCGCTGCCCACCGGCTCCGTCCGGATCGGCGACGCGGGCCAGGTCTCGGCCCTGCCCGGTTTCGAGGACGGCCACTGGTGGGTTCAGGATGCCGCCGCCGCCCTGCCCGTGCGCATCCTGGCGCCCCGCCCCGGCGAATTCATTCTCGACCTCTGCGCGGCACCGGGCGGCAAGACCCTGCAACTGGCCGCCGCCGGCGCCCAGG
Organism: Roseovarius sp. THAF27; assembly: GCF_009363655.1. Lineage (NCBI taxonomy): Bacteria > Pseudomonadati > Pseudomonadota > Alphaproteobacteria > Rhodobacterales > Roseobacteraceae > Roseovarius > Roseovarius sp. THAF27. Next base: position 33,455 of record NZ_CP045393.1, on the reverse strand, counting down.
TCACCGCCCTCGACACCTCGGAAAAGCGCATGGCCCGCGTCACCGAGAACCTCGACCGCACCGGCCTGTCCGCCACCTGCGTCACGCAGGACGCCTTCGCCTTCACCGAAGGATCCTTCGACGCCATCCTCGTCGATGCGCCCTGCTCGGCCACCGGCACGATCCGGCGGCATCCCGACCTGCCCCACGCCAAGGACGGCTCCGACTTCGGCACGCTGATCGAGCAGCAGGCGCGGATGATCGACCACGCCCTGACACTGCTCGCACCCGGCGGGCGGCTCCTGTTCTGCACCTGCTCGCTGCTGCCCGACGAGGGCGAGGTGCAGGTCGAAGAGGCGCTGGCCCGCCATCCGGGCCTCGCAACCGACACCGCCGCGCTGGACCGCCCCGGCATCGACCCGGCCTGGATCACCGAGGAAGGCGGCCTGCGCCTGCGCCCCGATCACTGGCCCGACCTGGGCGGCATGGACGGCTTTTACATCGCGCTTCTGCGCAAGACCTGATCCCGCGCCCGCCTTCCTTGCGTGACTTGGTGCGCGCGGCGGCGTATACTGACCCGACAACGCCAGAAAGAGCGTGCCGAGGCTGGGATTCGATGTCGACATCCGATCACGATCTACCGCGCGTGACGCGGTTCCTGAACCGTCTGGAGGCCCGGCGGTCCACCTTCGGCGGCCGTGTCGCGGCCTTCGTGTCGCAACCCGATCCCCGCACCATCGGCAGCTTCGCCCGCGGCCGCCAGCTCTGCGCAGGCAACTTTCTCTTTGCCGGCCACCTCGTCCGCGACCCCGACAAGACCCCGTGGGACATTCCGCCCCCCGACCTCGCCTTCTCGCGAGAGGTGCACGGCTTCACCTGGCTCGATGACCTGGCCGCCGCGGGCGACGCCCCGGCGCGGGCCTGCGCGCAGGCCTGGCTCTGGCGCTGGATCGAGCTTTACGGACGCGGGCGCGGCCCGGGCTGGCGGCCCGACCTGACCGGACGGCGCCTCATCCGCTGGATCAACCACGCGATCTTCCTGCTGTCGGGCCGCACGCAAAAGCAATCCGACCTGTTCCTGCGGTCGCTGGCGCAGCAAACCCTGTTCCTGTCCCGCCGCTGGCGCGCCACCACGCCCGGCCTGCCGCGGTTCGAGGCGCTGACCGGGCTTGTCTATGCCGGGCTGTCGCTCGAAGGCATGTCGGCCCGGGTCGCGCCCGCCTCTGCCGCGCTGGCCCGCGAATGCGCCCGCCAGATCGACGATCAGGGCGGCCTGCCCACCCGCAACCCCGAAGAACTGCTCGAGGTCTTCACCCTGCTCACATGGGCCGCCGAAACCCTGACCCAGGCCGGCCAGACCCCCCATCCCGCCCACTGGGCCGCGATCGAGCGCATCAGCCCCACCCTGCGCACCCTGCGCCATTCCGACGGCGGGCTCGCCCGCTTTCATGGCGGCGGGCGCGGGCTCGACGGGCGGCTCGACGCGGCGCTTGCCGCCAGCCAGATCAAGGGCCGCCATGCCAACGGCCTGTCGATGGGCTTTGCGCGGCTCAGCGCGGGGCGCTGTTCGCTGATCATCGACGCCGCACCCCCGCCCGAGGGGCGGGCATCGGCGGGGGCCCATGCCTCGACGCTGGCGTTCGAACTGACATCGGGCCGACGTCCGCTGATCGTCAATTGCGGCGCGGGCGCCAGTTTCGGCACCGCGTGGCGCCGCGCCGGCCGGGCCACGCCGTCGCATTCCACCCTCGTGCTGAACGGCCATTCCAGCAGCCGCCTGGGCAAGACCGCGCCCAAGCAGGACATGCTGACCGAAGGCCCCACCGAGGTGCCGATCCGGGTCAACCACGCGCCGGACGGCCTGACCTTCGAAGGCGGGCATGACGGTTATGTCAGGGGCTACGGCCTGACCCATGTGCGCAAACTGGAAATGACCTTCGACGGCCGCGGCATCGCCGGAGAGGACATGCTGCTGGCGCTGACCGACGCCGACAAGCGACGCTTCGACCGGGCGCTCGACACGATGACACTGCAAGGCATCCCGTTCGATATCCGGTTTCACCTGCACCCGGACGTGGATGTGTCCATCGACATGGGCGGCGCGGCGGTGTCGATGGCGCTCAAGAGCGGCGAGATCTGGATCTTCCGGGCCGATGGCACCGCCCGCCTGTCGGTGGACTCCAGCGTCTATCTGGACACCAACCGCCTGAAACCGCGTGCGACCAAACAAATCGTTCTATCCGGGCGCGCGATGGAGTATGCGACCCGCACGAGGTGGTCACTGGCCAAGCCGCAGGACTCGCCGATCGGGATGCGCGATCTGGCGGAAGACGGGCGAACGCCGGTGGCCCTCAGCTGAACACGACCCAGGACTGCCACAAGGAATAGCTGCCCCATGACCGATCTCGCCCCCGTGCGCCGCGCACTTCTTTCAGTTTCCGACAAGACCGGGTTGATCGACCTGGGCCGCGCCCTCGCCCAGCGCGGCGTCGAGCTGCTGTCGACGGGCGGCAGCGCCAGGGCGCTGCGCGACGCCGGGCTCGACGTGCGCGACGTGGCCGAGGTGACAGGCTTTCCCGAGATGATGGACGGGCGCGTCAAGACACTGCACCCGATGGTGCATGGCGGCCTTCTGGCGCTGCGCGACAATGACGACCATCTGGCGTCCATGGACGAGTACGGCATCGGTCCCATCGACCTGCTGGTCGTCAACCTCTACCCGTTCGAGGAAACCGTCGCCAAGGGCGCCGTCTATGACACCTGCATCGAGAATATCGACATAGGCGGCCCCGCGATGATCCGCGCGGCGGCCAAGAACCACGCCTTCGTCAACGTCGTCGTGGATGTCGAGGATTACGAGGCGCTCCTGTCGGAACTGGACGCGCATGACGGTCAGACCACCTATGCCTTCCGCCAGAAACTGGCGCTCAACGCCTATGCCCGCACCGGCGCATATGATGCCGCCGTCTCGGGCTGGATGGCCAGGGCCCTGAATCAGACCGCCCCGCGCCGCCGCGCGGTCGCCGGACAGCTGGCCCAGACCCTGCGCTATGGCGAGAACCCGCATCAGGGTGCGGCGTTCTACACCGACGGCTCCGCCCGTCCCGGCGTGGCCACCGCACGGCAGGTGCAGGGCAAGGAACTCAGCTACAACAACATCAACGACACCGACGCGGCCTTCGAGCTGGTCAGCGAATTCGCCCCCTCCGATGGTCCGGCCTGCGCCATCATCAAGCACGCCAACCCCTGCGGCGTCGCCCGCGCCGAGACGCTGAAAGAGGCGTATATGCGCGCCTTCGACTGCGACCGCACCTCGGCCTTCGGCGGCATCATCGCCCTGAACCAGCCGCTCGACGGCGCCACCGCCGAAGAGATCGCCGGCATCTTCACCGAGGTGGTGATCGCGCCCGGCGCCGACGACGACGCCAGGGCGGTGTTTGCCGCGAAGAAGAACCTCCGCCTTCTGGTCACCGACGGGCTTGCCGATCCGGCCGAGGCGGCGCTGATGCTCAAGCAGGTCTCGGGCGGCTACCTGGTGCAGGACAAGGACAGCGGGCAGGTCTCGACAGGCGATTTAAAGGTCGTGACCAAGCGCGCTCCGTCGGACCGGGAAATGGCCGACATGCTGTTCGCCTGGAAAGTCGCCAAGCACGTGAAATCCAACGCCATCGTCTATGTCAGGGACGGCGCGACCGTCGGCGTCGGCGCCGGCCAGATGAGCCGCGTCGACAGCTGCCGCATCGCCGCCCGCAAGTCCCAGGACATGGCCGCCGAACTGGGCCTCTCCGCGCCGCTGACCCAAGGCAGCGTCGTGGCCTCCGACGCGTTCTTTCCCTTCCCCGACGGCCTGCTGACCGCCGCCGAGGCCGGCGCGACCGCGGTGATCCAGCCGGGCGGCTCGATGCGCGACGACGAGGTGATCGCCGCCGCCGACGAGGCCGGGCTGGCCATGGTCTTGACCGGCATGCGCCATTTCCGGCACTAAGAGCCGAAACAATAAGCGGCCGGCACACGCAAGCGGGCCTTGAAGGAGAGCAGTATGCGCACGGTTGCTTGGGTCGCGGGTCTCGTATTCGTGCTCGACCAGATCACCAAATACTGGGTCGTGCAGGTGCTGGACCTCAAGACCGTCCGCTCGATCGAGGTCCTGCCGCCCTACCTGAACCTCGAGATGGCGTGGAACACCGGCATCAATTTCGGCGCCTTCGCCGGCGCCAGCAAGTGGATCTGGATCGCCGTCGCCCTGGTGATCGTGGCCGCGGTGCTGTGGTGGGTCCGGACCGATCCGCAGGGCCGCTGGCAGAAGATCTCGGCGGGCCTCCTGGTGGGCGGCGCGCTGGGCAACGTCATCGACCGGCTGATCTACGGCGCCGTGGCCGATTTTCTGAACATGTCGTGCTGTGGCTTCACCAATCCGACATCTTTCAACGTGGCCGACATCGCGGTTTTCATCGGCGCATTCGGCATGGTAGTCTTCAGCGGCGACAGTAAAAAGGCGGCGTGACGTGCCGGTCCGAATACGATAAGGCTGGCGGAACGATGCAGGAGTGGGAAATGAAACGTCCGGCGATAATGGTCATGATCCTTGCGATGGCGCTGTCTGCCTGCGGCGCGCGCGACGGCGACGTCAAGCTGTCGCGGATCAAGAACACGGGCAACGGTCCCGAGGAGTTCAACATCGTCCCCGGCAAGCCGCTGCAAGCGCCCGACAGCTACCGCGCCCTGCCGGCGCCCACTCCGGGCGGCACCAACATCACCGATCCGACCCCCCGGGGAGACAGCGTGGCGGCCCTCGGCGGCAATCCCGCCGCGCTCGCGGATACCGGCATCGGCCGCGCCGACGGCGGCCTCGTGAACTATGCAAACCGCTTCGGCAGCGCCCCCGGCATTCGCCAGACCCTCGCGCGCGAGGATGCCGAGGTCCGCAGACAGCGCGGGCGGGTCAACATCCTGAACATCGGTATCAACGACGATTACAACCTCGCCTACAAGCGCCAGTGGCTGGATGCGCGGTCCGAGGCGGCGCGTTTGCGCAGCAGGGGCGTGCCCACACCGTCCTACCCGCCGGCAAACTCCAGCGACAGACGCCGCTGACCCGCTCACAACAAGGTCAACACCGTTGAAACGCGGCGCGGGCCGCGTATCTTCTGATCAACGCGTTTTCTGACCTCAGGGGGTTCTTCATGCGCAACTGGCTGTCCGGCCTATGCCTTTGTTTTCTCGTCGCGACTCCGGCCTTCGCCGACGACGCGGTAACCACGTTCAGCCTCGACAACGGCATGGACGTCGTGGTGATCGAGGATCACCGCGCCCCGGTCGTGGTCCAGATGGTCTGGTACCGCGCCGGTTCCGCCGACGAAAAGCCCGGTGTCTCGGGCGTCGCCCATTTCCTCGAACACCTGCTTTTCAAGGGCACCGAAACCATGGAGCCGGGCGAGTTCTCGGCCACCGTGGCGCGCAACGGCGGCTCGGACAACGCGTTCACCAGCTATGACTACACCGCCTATTTCCAGCGTGTCGCCGCCGACCGGCTGGAGCTGATGATGAAGATGGAAAGCGACCGCATGGTCAATCTCCAGCTCGACGAGGAAGACATCCTGACCGAACGCGACGTCATCATCGAGGAACGCAACCAGCGCATCGAGAACAACCCCTCCGCGCTTTTCCGCGAACAGCAGGGCGCGGCCCAGTATCTCAATCACCGCTACGGCGTGCCGATCATCGGCTGGCAGCACGAAATGGTCGATCTCTCGCTCGACGACGCGCTGGACTATTACCAAACCTACTACGCCCCGAACAACGCCATCCTCGTCGTCGCCGGCGACGTCGATCCCGGCCAGGTGCGCGATCTTGCCGAAACCTATTACGGTGTGATCCCCGCCAACCCGGATCTGCCCGAGCGCACCCGCGCACAGGAACCGCGCCAGCTTGCCGAACGGCGGATCTACTATCAGGATGCCCGGGTCGCGCAGCCGTATCTTCAGCGCTCCTACCTCGCCCCCGAGCGCGACAGCGGCGATCAGGAAAAGGCCGCGGCCCTGACGATCCTGGCCGAGGTTCTGGGCGACGGCACCACCTCGATACTGAACGAGAAGCTGCAATTCGATTCCCGCGTCGCGGTCTATTCCGGCGCCTATTACGGCGGCCTCTCGCTGGACGACACGACCTTCAACCTCACCGTTGTCCCAGCCCCCGACGTCACCCTCGAAGACGCCGAAAAGGCGATGGACGACGTGATCGCCGGTTTCCTCGAAGACGGGTTTTCCCAGGAACGGCTCGACCGGATCAAGACCCAGATCCGCGCCTCGGAAATCTACGCCCGCGACGACGTCAGCGCGCTCGCCAACCGCTATGGCCGCGGCCTGACCCAGGGGCTGACGGTCGAGGATATCCAGGCCTGGCCCGACATCCTGGACCAGGTCACCGTCGATGACGTCATGGCCGCCGCACGCGATCTCTTCGCGCAGGACAACAATTCCGTCACGGGATACATCACCGCACAGGAGGTGACTCAATGATCCGCTTGGTTCTTGCCGCGTTCATGCTGTTCACCGCGCTGCCCGCGCGGGCGGACGTCGACATTCAGGAAATCACCACGCCCGGCGGCATAGACGCGTGGCTGGTCGAGGATCACTCGATCCCCTTCGTCGCGCTGGAGTTGCGATTTCGCGGCGGCACCTCTCTCGATGCTCCGGGCAAACGGGGCGCCGTCAACCTGATGACCGGCCTTCTCGAGGAAGGCGCCGGCGATCTCGATGCCCGTGCCTTTTCGCGCGCGGCGGACTCCCTTGCCGCGTCGTTTTCCTACGACGCGGGCCCGGATTCGCTTTCGGTATCGGCCCGCTTCCTGACCGAGAACCGCGACGAGTCCATGGCGCTTCTCAAGGACAGCCTCGTCGAGCCGCGCTTCGACGAAGAGGCCATCGAACGGGTTCGTGCGCAGATCCTGTCAATCATCCAGTCCGACGCGAAGGACCCGCAACAGATCGCGCGCGCTCGGTTCGACAGCCTGGTCTACGGGGATCATCCCTATGGCAGCGACGAAAACGGCACCGCCGACAGCGTCGGCGCCCTTAGCCGCGAGGATATCGTCGCGGCGCATCGGGCGACCCTGGCCCGCGACCGTCTCTATGTCAGCGCGGTGGGCGACATCGACAGCGAAGAGCTCGCGTCGCTGCTCGACATGCTTCTGTCCGACCTGCCCGAGACCGGCGCGCCCCTCCCCGATGACGCCACGCTCAACCTGCCCGGCGGAATCAAGGTGGTCGATTACGCGACGCCGCAATCCATCGCCATCTTCGCGCAGCCCGGCCTGGAACGCGAAGACCCCGATTTCTTTCCGGCCTTCGTGCTCAACCACATCCTCGGCGGCGGCGGCTTCGAAAGCCGGCTGATGACCGAGGTGCGCGAAAAGCGCGGGCTGACCTATGGGGTTTATTCCTACCTCGCCGACCGTGACGACGCGCAGGTCTGGATGGGCAGCGTCGCGTCCGCCAACGATCGCGTGGCCCAGGCGGTCGAGGTCATCCAGGCCGAGTGGCAGCGCATCCGCGAAGAGGGCGTGACCCAGGAGGAACTGGACGACGCCAAGACCTATCTCACCGGCGCCTATCCGCTGCGGTTCGACGGCAACGGCACGATTGCCAACATCGCCGTCGGAATGCAGATGGACGGGTTGGGGACCGAGTATATCGCCAACCGCAACGACAAGGTGAATGCCGTCACGCTCGAAGACGTCAACCGCGTGGCCCGGGAATGGCTCGACCCCGAGGCGCTGACATTCGTGGTCACCGGCCAGCCCGAAGGCCTGATCGACACGCTGAACTGAAGCGTCACGCGCCCCGCGCCGGACCGTGCAGTGCGTTCATGACCTCGCAATATTCCGGTCGAACCGCACGGTGCGTTCACCTTTTTCATCGCCCGCCCGCCGCACCGCGGCGGTGTACGGGGGGTGCACGGGGGGTGCACGCGTGTCACCCCCCTGTTTCCGGGCTTCGCGCCTGCGTTAACCAGCCCGTCCGGTGGTTCAGGGAAATCCCGGATTTACCGCTTCCGGCGCGCGTCGCCCGAGTGCCTCCCGCACGTCGGCGGTCATATACGTGGCGGCCCCGCTCGCATCCCGATCGGCCCCGCTACGCGTTCCACTGAACAGCGCCGAAACCCTCGATATCGTAGCCCCCATAGGCCTCCGCCCGCGCCCGGAAGGCATCCGAGCCACAGAAGGTCATAAGCGCCTGGAAAGGCGGCTCAAACCACGCCTTTCGGTCAACCAGCAACGCGAATTCCTCGTCGATGACAGGCACGAAATCCAGCCCGTAACTCCGCGCAACCGCTTCCAGCCCAAAGGTCGTATCCGCCGCCCCGCGCCGGACCGCCTCCACGGCCTCGTCCTCGGTCCTGGCGACCTCCGCCAGGTCCAGCGCGCCCAGGTCCAGCCCCTCCCGCTCCGCCAGGTGCCGCAACAGCGTATCGGTGCCCGATCCCGCCTGCCGCGGAACAAGCCGGAAACCCTCAAGATCCCCAAGAGAATCAGGCACTTGTCCTCCGGGCCGGACCACGAGTCCACGCCGCCGCACCGCGAACCGCACAAGAACCGCATTCTGCCGCGAGGCCGCTTTCGAGACAGCGGGCACGTTCCAGAGATTGGTGGTGGCATCGAGGATATGCAGGCCCGCCGCGATGCCCTCGCCGGTGGTGAACCGTTCAAGCCCGTCATTCGAGCCGTCATGCAACGTGGCCAGCCCACAGCGCGACTGGCGGATCGCCCAGTCCAGCAAGGGGTCGTGACTGCCAAGCACGATGGGCGAGCGCGGCTTGGAAAGCTTGCCCTGCCCATCCCCCCCGCCCGACTGTGCCCGAGCGATCCAGGTCCGGATTTCGTTGGCCGGGAACAGCAGCTTTCCGGTCGCGCGCGAACACGGCACCGCGCCCGAAGCGGCAAGGTCATAAACCTTGCGTTCCTTGAGGCGCAGAAGCTCGGCCAGCTCCCTGACGGTCAGGTATTCGTGATCGGGAAGGTCAAGTTCGGCCATGGCACCTGATTAAGGATGTTGGGACGGCGGGTGCACCACCGCCCCGACATATCTATCAGTTTTCCGATGCGTTAGGGAAGAACAGTTGCTGGTCGGCCACTTTGTAGGCTGCGATCGCCTCCTGCCCTTCGTCCGAGACCAGCCAGTCGGCAAATGTCTGCGCGGCGTCCACGTTCACGCTGGGACACTTCTCGGGATTGACCGGAATCACTCCGTACTGGTTGAACATATCCTCGTCGCCCTCGACCTGGATCTGGTAATCCTGCTTGTTGTCGAAGCTGATCCAGGTGGCGCGGTCGGTCATGACATAGGCGCCCATGCCGATGCCGGCATTGAGCGTGGCGCCCATGCCCGAGCCGGTCTCGCGGTACCAGTCGCCGCTGGCCGCCGTGGGGTCGACGCCGCTGTCGGACCACAGCGCCATTTCCTTCTTGTGGGTGCCACTGTCATCCCCGCGCGAGGCGAAAAGCGCACCCGCCTCGGCGATCTTGGACAGCGCGCCCTGCACGTCGTCCGTGCCGCCCACGCCCGCCGGGTCGCCCTCGGGGCCGACGATGACGAAGTCGTTATACATCAGGTCCGTGCGCGCGGTGCCGAACCCCGCCTCAACGAATTTTTCCTCGGACGGCTTGGCATGCACCAGCAGCACGTCGCCATCGCAATTCTCGGCGTTCTTGATCGCCTGGCCGGTACCGACGGCCACGACGTTGACCTGGATGCCGGTCTTGTCCTGAAAGATCGGCAGCAAGTAGTCGTAAAGGCCCGAGTTTGCCGTCGAGGTCGTGGATTGCACGATGATCGACTGATCCTGCGCCCAGGCGCCGCCCGTGAGGGCCAGCACGACTGCGGCCGCACCGAATGATTTCATTTGCATGATGGATACTCCCTTTCGTGAAGTCATTCAGACGACGATTTCGCCGTTCAGGTAGTCCCGCGCCGCCTTGCTCTGCGGTTCGGGAAAGAAGTCTGCGGCGCGGCTGTGTTCTGCGATGCCGCCACCGCTGAGAAACAGTATGTCGTCGGCCATGCGGCGCGCCTGCCCCATGTCGTGGGTCACAAAGACGATGCGCACGCCGCGCGCGCTGGCGTCCCGGACGATCTTTTCAATGGCCAAGACCGACGCGGGGTCGAGGCTGGCCGTGGGTTCATCGAGGAACAGCACTTCGGGATCCGCCGCCAGCGCGCGGGCCAGCGCCAGTCGCTGCGCCTCGCCCCCCGACAGGAGGCGCGCCGGCTGATGGGCCTTGTGGGCCAGCCCGACGTGATCGAGAAGCGCCGCGGCCCGCGCGCGGTCCTTGCCACGGACCTTCAGGACGAAATCGACATTGGCCGCCACCGACCGCCGCAGCAGAACAGGTTTCTGAAAAACCAGCGCCTGTCGCGCGGTGACGTCCCGCGGCCCCTGCCCGCGCCAGTCGATACTGCCCGAGGTCGGGGGAAGTAGCCCGTGCAAGAGCTTCAGCAGCAGGCTCTTGCCTGCGCCATTGGGGCCCATGACCATGGTGCAGCCGGAGGGCCCGAGATCAAAACCGACGCCATCGAGCACGGTCGTCTTGCCGAAGCGCAGACCGAGGTTACGCACCGCCAGCGGCAGGATCGCGGCAGGCCGCGCGGACGGGGCCAATTCGCGGCTCAGAGGAAGCGCCGCATCAGACATAGGCTTGCCGCGCCGCGGTCATGCGCACCGATTGCACGGCGGCATTGACGCCCAGGGCAATGACCAAAAGGACGATGCCAAGCGCCAACGCGAGCGCGAGGTCGCCCTTGGAGGTCTCCAGCGCGATTGCGGTGGTCATGACCCGCGTCAGGTGGTCGATATTGCCACCGACGATGATGACCGCGCCCACCTCGGCCACCGCACGGCCAAACCCGGCCAGCCCCACCGTCAGCAACGAATACCGCGCATCCCACAAAAGCGCTTGCACGGTGTGAAGCTTGGTCAGGCAAAGCGACCGGAATTGCTCGGCATACTCGGCGTGCAGATCTTCCAGCACCTGTCGTGACAGCGCCGCGACGATCGGGGCGATTAGGATGGTCTGGGCGATGATCATTGCGGTGGGCGTGTAGAGCAGCCCCAGAAAACCAAGCGGACCCGAGCGTGAGAGGTGAAGATAGACGAGCAGGCCGACGACCACCGGCGGAAGCCCCATCAGCGCGTTCATGACGATCAGGACGGCGTTGCGCCCGGGAAAGCGCCCGGTGGCCACCAGCGCTCCGATCGGCAGGCCGATCAGGCAGGCCAGCACGGTAGCCGTCAGGCTTACGCGCAGAGACAACAGAACGATTTCGATCAGATCCCCATCACCCGAGGCGACGAGGTCGAGCGCGAGGCCGAAAGCTTCTCCAATAGACTGCAAAATTTCCCACCTTGCAAATCTTACGTTCCCTCGCACACTATGCCATCCAACGGATAAAGTTCAAGTACGGCAATGCTTGAAAAGAAATTCTACGTTCCGACGACGGCTGCCTTGTTTCTTGCGCCGTACCGGGAACTGCAAAATTTACGGAGGTCGCCGTGAGTGGCTCTGACATTCGCCCCGGTGAGACAATCGTGGACCTGCCCGCTCCCGGCGACGCGGCGCTGCGCTTTATTGGCACGATCCACACGCCCTGGCTGCGGCGCGAGGACTGTCCGCGACAGGGCCGAAGCGACGGGCCGCAGTGCCGGATCGAGTTGGATCCAGTCTGGCGTCCTGCCCTGAAAGGGCTGGAAGACTACGAAATGATCGAAGTGCTTTACTGGCTGGACCGCAGCCGCCGCGATCTTGTTTGCCAAAGCCCGCGCAGCGACGGCGCGACCGTCGGAACCTTCGCCTTGCGCTCGCCGGTGCGGCCCAACCCTATCGGCACGTCGCTTGTCCGGTTGCTGAGCATCGAAGAAAACACGCTGATCGTGCGTGGCCTGGATTGCCTCGACGGCACGCCGCTGATCGACATCAAGCCTGACCGCTGCGCCTTTACCCCCGTGGCGCCTCCGAAATCCTGAACAACCCTGAAGACGAACAATGGGAAACTCACCATGCGACACGCATTCCTGCTGGCAGCGGCCCTCTGCCTCACGATGAACCAAGCCCAGGCGCAGGACCTCTCGCTTTACGCCGCGGGCAGCTTGAAAGCCGCACTGTCCGACGTGGCCGCGGACTTTGCCGAGACCTACGGCACGCCTGTCGCGACCAGCTTCGGTCCGTCCGGCCTGATGCGCGAGCGGATAGAGGCGGGAGAGACGGCGCATGTCTTCGCCTCTGCAAACATGCGCCACCCCCGGACGCTGGAGAGCACCGGCAAGGGCGGCCCCGTCGCGCTCTTTGCCCGCAATCGCTTGTGCGGTCTGGCACGACCCGAGGTGGAGGCGACGTCCGAGACGTTGCTCGATGTCATGCTCGACGAAAACATTCGCCTGGGCACGTCCACGCCCAAGGCGGACCCGTCCGGCGATTACGCGTTTCAACTGTTCGACAAGTCCGGCCATGCCGACGCGCTCAGGGCCAAGGCCCTGCAATTGACCGGCGGGCCCGACAGCGCCACGCCGCCCGAGGGGCGCAGCACCTATGCCTGGGTTCTCGACAGCGACCAGGCCGACCTGTTCCTGACCTATTGCACCAACGCCGTTCTGGCCCGCAAGGAAGTGCCGGACCTGCAAATCGTGCAGGTTCCCGACCCGTTGTCGGTGGGGGCCGATTACGGCCTGATCGTGCTTGATGGCGCCCCACCCGAGGCATCGAAACTCGCGCTGCACATCCTGTCGCCGGCGGGCCAGTCGGTCTTGGCGGAGTACGGTTTCGACGCCGCCGCGGTGCCGAAAGGAGAGTGACGTGAGATACCTGCTTCTGCTTCTGTTGCTGGTGGCGCTGCCGGTGCAGGCGCGCACGATCACCGACAGCACCGGGCGGATCGTTGAGATTCCAGACGACGTGACCACCGTGTTTGCCGCCGGGCCACCCGCCGCCATCCTGCTCTACATCATGAAGCCCGAGGCGATGACCGGCTGGCCGCGCGCCCTGCGACCCGAGGAGCGCGCCTATATCGCCGAGCCCTATCGAGACCTGCCCGAAACTGGCCGCCTGACCGGGCGCGGCGGCGAGGCGAACCTGGAGCGTGTGCTGCAGATCGAGCCTGACCTGATCCTCGATTTCGGCTCAGTCCGGGACACTTATATCGATCTCGCCGACCGGGTTCAGGAACAGACTGGAATCCCCTATATCCTGATCGACGGGCGGTTCGAGAACACGCCCGCCGCGCTGCGCCTTCTGGGCGAGGCACTCGGCGTGCCGGAGCGCGGCGCGGCGTTGGTCGAAGACGTCGAGGCCACCTTTGCCCGGATCGACGCCATCCTCGAAGACGTCCCGGAAGAGGAGCGTCCCCGCGTCTATCTGGCCCGCGGTCCCGAGGGGCTGGAGACGGGCATGAAAGGGTCGATCAACACCGAGATCATCGAGCGCGCGGGCGGGCGCAACGTGGCGGACGATGGCGGCGCGACGCGCGGTCTGGTGCAGGCGTCCATGGAACAGGTGATCGTGGCCAACCCGGACACAATCGTGACGTGGGACCCGAATTTCTTCGGCAAGGTCTTCGACGAACCGCTGTGGCAGGGCATCGATGCGGTCGAGGACGGGCGGGTCTACCTGTCGCCAACCGCCCCCTTCGGCTGGATCGATCGACCACCATCGCTCAACCGGATAATCGGCCTGAGATGGATGGCCGGATTACTGTATCCTGACCGGTGGGAGGGCGATCTGCGCGCAGAGACCCGCGCCTTCTACGAACTCTATTATCATGTCGACCTGAGCGACGAGGAACTTGAAAGGCTGCTGGCATGGGCCGAGGGACGACCGCCGAACTGAAAGGCTCAAGGCGCGGCCTGACCTTGACCGGCGGCCTTGCCCTGAGCGTGGCCGTGCTTGCCTTCGGCGCGGTCATGATCGGCCCCTATGGCCTGTCTCCGGGCCAGACACTGGCGGCATTGCTGGGGCAAGGAGAGAGCCAGGCCGAGATCGTGGTATGGAACATCCGCCTGCCTCGAGTCGGCGCGGCGCTGCTGGTGGGGGCGGCGCTGGCGGCAGCGGGGGCCAGTTATCAAGCGCTGTTCCGCAACCCGCTGGTGTCGCCGGATATCCTGGGCGTGTCCGCCGGTGCCGGGCTTGGCGCGGTTGCCGGGATTTTCCTGTCGCTGCCGGTGGCGGCGATCCAGGCGTCGGCCTTTGTCGGTGGCATGGCGGCGGTGGGTGTCGTGACGCTGGTGGCGTCGATGGTGCGCAACACCGACCGGACGCTGACGCTGGTGCTGATCGGGGTGGTGATCGGCGCGCTGGCCGGGGCGGCGACGTCGCTTCTGAAGGTCATGGCCGACCCCTATGACCAGTTGCCAGCGATCACCTTCTGGCTTCTGGGCTCGCTGGCTGCGATCACCACCGAGGATATCGGGCCCGCCCTGCCCATGGTGCTGATCGGCCTCGTACCGCTGGCCCTGCTGCGCTGGCGGATCAACGTCCTCAGCCTCGGCGACGAGGAAGCGCGCGCGCTGGGCGTCGAGGCCGGGCGCACGCGGTTCCTGGTAATCGCCGCCGCCACGCTGATCACCGCGAGCGTCACGGCGCTGGCCGGCGTGGTGGGCTGGGTCGGCTTGGTCATCCCGCATATCGCGCGAATGATCGTCGGCCCCGGCTTTGGCCAGCTCCTGCCCGCCTCGGTGCTGATCGGTGCGGGATATCTTCTGATCGTGGACACGGCGGCGCGAACCATGGCGCAGGCCGAAGTGCCGCTGGGTATCCTGACCGCGGTGATCGGCGCGCCTTTCTTCGTCTGGCTGCTGGCCCGGGGCCGGCGGGGTTGGTCGTGATGCTGGAGGCACAAAACCTTGCCATCGGATATGGAAACGCGCAGGTGGGCGCGGAACTGCGCCTGTCGGTTCAGGCCGGAGATATTCTATGCCTGCTTGGTCCCAACGGGTGCGGGAAAACCACGCTCTTCCGCACCTTGCTGGGGCTGCTGCCGCCGCTGGGCGGTGAGGTCCGCCTAGGCGGCACGCCGATCTCGGCGCAGCGCCGCGCCGAGATTGCCCGGCGCATCGCCTATGTCCCGCAAGCCCACGCCCCGCCATTTCCGTTCGAGGCGCTGGAGGTGGTCCTGATGGGGCGCACCGCGCGGCTGGGGCCGTTTGCCCAACCGGGCGAGGCGGATCGTGATGCGGCACAAAAGGCCATGGATCAGCTTGGGATCGGCGACCTTGCCGCCCGCGATTATTCGCGCCTGTCGGGCGGTCAGCGCCAGCTTGTGCTGATCGCGCGGGCGCTGGCGCAGGACACGCCGCTTATCGTGATGGACGAACCCACCGCGAGCCTCGATTTCGGGAACCAGGCGCAGGTTCTGGCGCGGATCGCCAGGCTGGCGCAGGGCGCGTCGTCCGAGCGACGCGGGATCATCCTGTCGACCCATGACCCCGACCAGGCCTTTGCGCTCAATGCCCGCATCCTGCTGATGCACCAGGGCCGGATCATCGCCGACGGCCCGGCCAGCGATGTGCTGACCGCGCGCAACCTCAGCACGGTCTACGGCATCCCCGTGACCGTCGAGACCACCGGGTCAGGCCGAAAGGTCTGCCTGCCGTCCCTTCACCCTCAGTCGGACCCGACGATCACGTCCGACGCCTTGACGATTGCGTAGGCCGTCTTGCCGACCTCAAGCCCCAACTCCTCGACCGACGCATTGGTGATCATCGCTGTCACCATGGTGGCGCCGCCAACGTCGATCTGCACGGTCGCGTTGACCGCGCCCTTGTCAATGGCGGTCACGGTTCCGGCGAGCTTGTTGCGTGCGCTGAGTTTCATGGCTTGTATCCCCTGTCATCGTGAATTTCGTGCTGACGATATGAAGCACAAGTCCGGTCTCGGCAACCCCGCGCAAGTTTCGCGGCGTCGTCAGCATCGGGAGCAGTTGCGATGAGGCGTCACGCGTCGGACCGGCTTCGCTTTGACCTGCGCGAAGTGAACGGGGCCCTGGGGGATCTCGGCACGCTGCTGCCGCTGACTATCGGGGCCATTGCCCTCGTGGGTCTGTCGGCGACACAGGTGCTGCTGGGCTTCGGCCTCTTCTACATCGCGACCGGCCTGATCTACCGGCTGCCGGTCCCGGTCCAGCCGATGAAGGCTATCGTCGCCGTGGCGCTGATGGCCGAGATCTCGCCGGCCTCCATCGCGCTCAGCGGAATGCTGATCGGCTCGGCACTGCTATTGCTGGGAGGAACGGGCATCATAGACCGCATCGCGCGCCGGGTGCCGCAATCGGTGCTGACCGGGCTTCAGTTGGGACTGGGCCTTGGATTGGCCTGGATATCGCTTGGGCTGATGGCCGGGCAGCCGCTCATCGGGCTGCTGTCGCTGGGGCTTGCGGCTGCGGCGTTGCGGCTGGGGACACACGCGGCCCTGATGACGCTGGGTTTTGGCGTGACGGCGGGCCACTTCGTCGGTCACGAGGCCCTGCCCGATCTGGCTGGCGCTGCGGCTGCGGGCTGGCTGGCGCCGGTTCCAAGCCTTGAAGACATGCGCATCGCCATTACCGACCTCGCCCTGCCGCAGCTTGCCCTGACCCTGACCAACGCGGTGATCCTGACCGCGATCGTGGCCCATGACAGCTATGGTGCGCGCGCCGCGCGGGTGACGCCGAAGCGTCTGTGCCTGACCTCGGGTATCGCCAACCTGGCCTTGTCCCCCTTCGGAGCGCTTCCGATGTGCCACGGCGCCGGGGGTGTCGCGGCGCATCACCGTTTCGGCGCGCGCAGCGGCGGCGCGCCGGTGATGCTGGGGGCCGCGCTGCTGCTGGTGGCGCTGCTGCCGGAAGACCTGCGGCACATGGCACTGCTGGCGATCCCGTCCGCAACGCTGGGGGCCTTGTTGCTGGTTGCCGCGGTCGAGCTTGCCGCCAATCGCCGGCTGTTCGATGCCAGGCCGTCGTGCAGACCCGTCATCGCGGTCACCGCCCTTGCGACGTTTCTGGGCAATCCTCTGATCGGGCTGATCCTCGGAACGCTGGCCGAGGTGGTTCGGAAGGCCGTTCTTGCCCATCTGTCGGACCAAAAAGCGGACCGCCCGCAATGACGACGCCACAGCGTTGCGCCCTGATTTCGAGACAGCCGCATCCGGGAAAAGACCGATCATTCAGGAAATCTATCAGGACCGCCGATTTCGATTGGCTTTACCATCATGATTGACAAGCTGGAAATGTTCATCGCCGTCGCCAGGGAAGGCCATTTCGGTCGCGCGGCCTCCGGCCTGGGCATCACCCAGCCGACCCTGTCTAACGGGATCAAGACGCTGGAAGACCAGCTTGGCGTGCAGCTGATCTTTCGCGGGTCTCGGTTTGGCGGGCTGACGCCGGAAGGCCAGACCGCGCTGGACTGGGCCAAGAAGATCGTCGGCGACACGCGGCAGTTGCGCGAGGAAATGCGGGTCAAGCGCGATGGCTTGTCGGGGCAGTTGCGCATTGCCGTCATTCCGACGGCCCTGACGGTGGCGGCGCGGCTGTGTCAGCGCTTCAATGCCAGGCATCCGAAGGTTCACTTCACCATACTTTCGCGCACGTCGATCGAGATCATGTCGATGCTCGACAACCTGGAGGCGGATGCGGGCATTTCCTATCTCGACAACGAACCGATGGGGCGGGTCAGTACCGAGCCGTTGTACGAAGAGCGGTACATGCTTGTGTGCACGAACGATTCCCCATTCGCGAACCGGCATAATGTCGCGTGGGAGGAACTGTCGGGTGAAAAGCTCTGCCTGCTGACCCCGGACATGCAGAACCGCCGCATCATCAACCGGAATTTCTCTGCGGCCAATGTCTCGCCGGAAACCTGCATCGAATCCAATTCGACGATCGTCCTGGTGGCGAATGTCGAATCCGGCGGCTATCTGACAGTGCTTCCCGAGGAGCTGGCGCGCTTCCTCGTGGCCGGAAAGCCGCTGACCGTCGTGCCGCTGACGGGCCGCGAGCCGTCTCACGCGGTCGGCCTCGTGGCCCCGTTCCGAGAGCCCCATACCCCTGTTCTGGATGCCCTTCTGCGGACCGCGAGGAAGCTGTCGAAAGCGGATTGATAGCCTATCTCTATCGGTCGACCGATCTGCGATATTGTCGTCGGCCCGCACCTTCTGTCTGCTTGGCGCAATTGGACGCAGGAGGTTAGCCCATGCAATCAGCCGCCCCCATACCCACCGAAGACGAGATCGCCGCGCTTATCGAGGCGAATGCCGATCTGGAAGGTCCGTTGCTGCCGATACTGCACGCGTTGCAGGAGAGCTTCGGGCACATTCCGCAGCCTGCCATGCAGATGATCGCGGATCGGCTCAACATCACCAAGGCCGAGTTGCACGGTGTCATCAGCTTCTACCACGATTTTCGCGAGGCCCCTGCCGGCAAGCATGTTCTGAAGATCTGCCGCGCCGAGGCCTGCCAGGCGATGGGCGGCAACGCGCTGGCCGAAGAGACGCTGGCAAAGCTGGGGCTGGACTGGCACGGCACCACGATCAACGGCGCTGTCACGGTCGAGCCCGTCTATTGCCTTGGCCTGTGCGCCTGCGGCCCGGCCGCGATGCTGGACGACCGCTGTGTAGGCAAGGTGGACCGCAATCGCATGGATGCACTGCTGGCCGAGGCGGGCGCATGAAGATCTATGTTCCCATGGACAGCGCCGCCAAGGCGCTTGGCGCCGAAGAGGTTGTGGCGGCCCTGAAACAGGCCGCGCCCGAGGCGCAGATCATACGCACCGGGACCCGTGGCATGATCTGGCTGGAACCGCTTGTCGAGGTCGAGATCGACGGCATCCGCCACGGTTTCGGACCCACAACGCCGGACGACGCGGCAGCCATCCTCGATGGCAGCAGCGCCAAGGCGCTTGGCCCGGTGGACGACCTCGAATGGATGAAGCGCCAGACCCGGCTGACCTTTGCCCGCGTCGGTGTGATCGACCCGCTATCGCTGGACGACTACGAGGCGCATGGCGGCCTTGCCGGGCTGAAACGCGCGCTATCGATGACCGGCCAGCAGATTGTGGACGAGGTCAAGACCTCCGGCCTGCGTGGCCGTGGCGGCGCTGGCTTCCCGACGGGGATCAAGTGGCAGACCGTGCACGACGCGGACGCGCCGCAGAAATACATCGTCTGCAATGCCGACGAGGGCGACAGCGGCACCTTCGCCGACCGCATGATCATGGAGGGCGACCCCTTCACCCTGATCGAGGGCATGGCCATCGCCGGACTGGGCGTCGGCGCCACCAAGGGATATGTCTATCTGCGCTCCGAATACCCCGATGCCATCACGATGATGACCCGCGCTGTCGAGATCGCCCGCGCCGAGGGCGTCCTCGGCGAGAATATCCTCGGCTCGCCGCACAGCTTTGACATGGAGATCCGCAAGGGCGCGGGCGCCTATGTCTGCGGCGAGGAAACGTCGCTGCTGAACTCGCTTGAAGGCAAGCGAGGGGTTGTCCGCGCCAAGCCGCCGCTTCCGGCGCTCGAAGGGTTTCTGGGCCGACCCACCGTGGTCAACAACGTCATCAGCCTGGCAACCGTGCCGGTGATCTTCGAGAAAGGCGCCGAGCATCACGCCAGCTTCGGCATCGGCAAATCACGCGGCACCATCACGCTTCAGATCGCGGGCAACGTCGCGCGCGGCGGCCTCTTCGAGACCGGATTCGGCGTGACCCTGGGCGAGGTGATCGACGACCTTGCCGGCGGCACCGCAACCGGCCGCCCGTTCAAGGCGGTGCAGGTCGGCGGGCCGCTCGGCGCCTACATGCCGCAGTCGAAATTCGACGCGCCCATGGGATACGAGGAATTCGGCGCCGAAGGCGGGCTCATCGGCCATGCCGGGCTGGTGGTGTTCGACGACACCGCCGACATGCTGGGCATGGCGCGCTTCGCGATGGAATTCTGCGCCGTGGAAAGCTGCGGCAAGTGCACCCCCTGCCGGATCGGCGCGGTGCGCGGGGTGGAAACCATCGACCGCATCGCGCGCGGCGACGCCGACGCCGTGACCATCCTCACCGACCTCTGCGAGACGATGACCGACGGGTCGCTTTGTGCTCTGGGCGGCTTCACGCCCTATCCTGTCATGTCCGCGCTGACCCACTTCCCCGACGAATTCTCGACCGCCAAGGAGGCCGCAGAATGAAAGACCTGATCATTCCCGACGACCGCGACATGGGCACCCCCGCCAAGACGGGCGAACCCGTGACCCTGACCATCGACGGCTTCGAGGTGACCGTCCCCGAAGGCACCAGCGTGATGCGCGCGGCGGCCGAGGCGGGCATCCAGGTTCCCAAGCTCTGCGCCACTGACAGCCTTGACGCGTTCGGCTCCTGCCGCCTTTGCGTGGTGGAGATCGAAGGCCGGCGCGGCACGCCCGCGTCCTGCACCACGCCCGTTGCCCCCGGCATGGCCGTGCACACGCAGTCGAAGAAAGTGCGCAAGATCCGAACCGGGGTGATGGAGCTTTATATCTCGGACCACCCGCTGGATTGCCTGACCTGCTCGGCCAATGGCGATTGCGAGCTGCAGGACATGGCCGGTGCCGTGGGCCTGCGCGACCAACGATACGAGGCCGGGCGCAACCACTACGACGCCATGGGCGGCACGCTGGCGCAGGGCGACACCCGTGCCCGCGCGCCAGAGGGCGACAAAGGCAACCCAGAATACATTCCGGCGGATGCGTCGAACCCCTATTTCAGCTATGACCCCAGCAAGTGCATCGTCTGCAACCGCTGCGTCCGGGCCTGCGAAGAGGTGCAGGGCACCTTTGCCCTGACGATCGAGGGGCGCGGTTTCGAGTCCCGTGTCAGCGCGGGCACCGCCGAGGACGATTTCCTCGCGTCGGACTGCGTCAGCTGCGGCGCTTGCGTGCAGGCCTGCCCCACCGCGACGCTGCAGGAAAAATCAGTGATCGAGATGGGCACGCCCGACCGGTCTGTCGTGACAACCTGCGCCTATTGCGGCGTCGGCTGTTCCTTCAAGGCCGAGATGCAGGGCGACGAGCTGGTCCGCATGGTGCCCTACAAGCACGGCAAGGCGAACCGGGGGCATTCCTGCGTCAAGGGGCGCTTTGCCTATGGCTACGCCCATCACAGCGACCGCATCCTGAACCCGATGATCCGCGACCGGGTGAACGAGCCCTGGCGCGAGGTCAGCTGGGATGAGGCGCTGGACTTTGCCGCGTCGAAAATGCTGGCGCTGCAAGAAACCTACGGCAAGAAATCCATCGGCGTCATCACCTCCAGCCGCTGCACCAACGAGGAAACCTACCTGGTGCAGAAACTGGCGCGCTCGGTCTTCGGCAACAACAACACCGATACCTGCGCCCGCGTCTGCCACTCGCCCACCGGCTACGGGCTGGGCCAGACCTTCGGCACCTCCGCCGGCACGCAGGATTTCGACAGCGTCGAAGACACCGACGTGATCATCGTCATCGGCGCCAACCCGACCGACGGCCACCCCGTCTTTGCCAGCCGCATGAAAAAGCGCCTGCGCCAAGGGGCCAGGCTGATCGTGATCGACCCGCGCCGGATCGACCTGGTGAAGTCGGCCCATATCGAGGCCGCGCATCACCTGCCGCTGCGCCCCGGCACCAACGTCGCCGTGGTCACGGCGCTGGCGCATGTGATCGTGACCGAAGGGCTGATGGACGAGGACTTCATCCGCAGCCGGTGCGACTGGGAAGAATTCCAGGAATACGCCGCCTTCGTGTCGGACCCGCGCCACAGCCCCGAGGCGACCGCGCTGCTGACCGGCGTCGATCCGGCACAGCTGCGCGCCGCGGCGCATCTCTATGCCAGCGGCGGCAACGGCTCGATCTATTATGGCCTCGGCGTCACCGAGCACAGCCAGGGCTCGACCACCGTCATGGGCATCGCCAACCTCGCCATGTTGACCGGCAACCTTGGACGGCGCGGCGTGGGCGTGAACCCCTTGCGCGGGCAGAACAACGTGCAGGGCGCCTGCGACATGGGGTCCTTCCCACACGAACTGCCGGGCTATCGCCACGTCAAGAACGCCGACGTGCGCGAGATGTTCGAGGCGCTCTGGGGCACCGAGATCGACCCCGAGCCGGGCCTGCGTATCCCAAACATGCTGGACTGCGCGGTCGACGGTACCTTCAAGGGCCTCTACTGCCAGGGCGAAGACATCCTGCAATCGGACCCGGACACCAAGCATGTCGCGGCGGGCCTAGCGGCGATGGAATGCGTCATCGTGCATGACCTCTTCCTGAACGAGACAGCCAACTACGCGCATGTCTTCCTGCCCGGTTCCACTTTTCTGGAAAAGGAAGGCACCTTCACCAATGCCGAGCGCCGCATCAACCGCGTGCGCGAGGTGATGAAGCCGCTCAACGGCTATGCCGACTGGGAGGTGACGCAACTGCTGGCCAACGCGATGCTGAAGAAATCCGGGCGTCCGGAATGGAACTATACCCATCCCGCCCGCATCATGGAGGAGATCGCAGCCACCACGCCCTCTTTCGCCGGCGTGGATTATGCCTTGCTGGAAACCAGGGGCAGCGTCCAATGGCCCTGCAACGAGGAACATCCAGACGGCACGCCGCTGATGCACGTCGACAGCTTCATGCGCGGCAAGGGCAAGTTCATCATAACCGAATACGTGGCGACCGACGAAAAGACCGGCCCGCGCTTCCCGCTGTTGCTGACCACCGGGCGCATCCTGTCGCAATACAACGTGGGCGCTCAGACACGGCGCACGGACAACACCATCTGGCACGAGGCCGACGTGCTGGAAATCCATCCCCACGACGCCGAGAACCGGGGCGTGAACGAAGGCGACTGGGTCAAGCTGGCCAGCCGCTCGGGCGAGACGGCGCTGCGCGCCACGATCACCGACAGGGTCAGCCCGGGCGTTGTCTACACCACCTTCCACCACCCCGACACCCAGGCCAACGTCATCACCACGGATTTCTCGGACTGGGCCACGAACTGTCCCGAGTTCAAGGTGACGGCGGTGCAGGTCAGCCCTTCCAACGGGCCGACCGACTGGCAGGAGGACTACGCGGCGCAGGCCGCGCAGGCCCGCCGCATCCTTCCGGCGGCGGAATGATGGCTTTGGGTTTTCCTCCTTCCCAAAGCCGCTCGGGCCTGTCCGTACAGGCAGAGGGCGCGCGCAGGGTCAGCCGCGCCCTTCCCGAAGAGTTGCCGGTGGCGCTGGTCTTCGACGGCTCGACCCAGGCAGTGATGATGGCCACACCCGACGATATCGAGGATTTCGCGCATGGCTTCGCCGTGACCGAGGGAATCGTGACCGACCCCGCGCAGATCGAAGGTTTCGAGATCGCGGAACACGATCTGGGCATTGAAGCCCGGTTCTGGCTGCGCGCCGACCGGCGCGAGGCGCTGGCGGCGCGTCGCCGGTTCATGGCCGGGCCGGTGGGCTGCGGGCTGTGCGGCATTGACTCGCTGGATCAGGCGGTGCGCGACGTACCAAGCGCGGCGCAGGTTGGCCCGACTTTCAGCCGTGACGACATCGCCCATGCCGCCGACGCGCTGTTCAATATCCAGCCCCTGCACCGCCGCACCCGCGCGACCCATGCGGCGGGCTTGGTCCTGCCGGGCAAGGGCGTCGTCCTGGCGCGCGAGGACGTGGGCCGCCACAACGCGCTCGACAAGCTGATCGGCGCGCTCTGGCGGGCTGGGCGCGACCCGGGCTTGGGCGCTTTCGTCATGACCAGCCGCCTTTCGGTCGAACTGGTGCAGAAATGCGCCATGGCCGGCTGCGGCACGCTGATCGCAGTCTCCGCCCCCACGGCCCATGCCCTGCGCCTAGCCGACACGGCAGGCATCACGCTGGCCGCCTTTGCCCGCGGCGGCGGTTTCGATCTCTATTCCAACCCGCACCGCATTTCCCACGAGGTTCCAGATGTCGCCTGACAAACTAGTCATGATGGCCAACCAGATCGCCACGTTCTTCAAGTCCCAGCCCGGCAACGACCACGCCGAGCGCGTCGCGAACCACCTGCAGGATTTCTGGGACCCGAGGATGCGCCGCCAATTCTGCGACTACGTGCAAAACGGTGGGGAGAACGTCGATGACATCGCGAGAAAGGCAGCGGGACTGATCACTTGAAACGATCCGAAGATTTCTCACCGGCCTCGGGCGCAGAGCGCGGCGGTCTATTTTGAAAAAGCTTCGGCGTAGCGGGATACATAAAGCATTTCGCGATAAACCTGAATCACAGCTTATCGCGAAACGCTTGTCTCATGACTTTTCTCGTTTCCATGCGAAGACTTTGAGGGTTTCGCAAGACATTCATCGTTCCGCAGCCAAATCGATTGTTCGCGTCAAACCACTTCACCAACAAAAAGACCTTGATCCGTTTCGCTCGAAAGTTCACGTTTCCGAATGACCGTGGCCTGAGTCCCATGCCTGTCGGGTGATGCCGAAGCCGGCACAATCCTCGGCATAAGCACGCCGCGGCCCTTCGGCAGAAAGACCGCATTTCTGAAGAACCCGCTGCGATGCCAGGTTGCCGAGGTCGGTGACGGCCTTGATCTCGTCCAGTGCCGTGTGTTCGGATGCAAATTGCAAAAGACGTGTGCAGATCTCGGTGGCGAACCCCTGCCCCCAGAAATCGGGCAACAGCATGTATCCCACTTCGATTTCGGCGTCCGGGTAGCGATCGCTGATCATCTGCGACCAATCGGTATCGTTGGTTTCAATCGGAAGGGGCAGCAAGACGCCGGTTCCGATCTTCGCGCCTGTATCCACGAGGGTTGCTGCCCATATCCCGATACGGCCACCAGCGGCGCGTCTTACTTCGACAGGCAGGTGGTTTCGTATCTCATCGGGGCTGTAGACGTCACACACGTACTTCACCACTTCCGGATTGGTGAAAAGCGCAACCGCCAGATCCTCGTCCTCCAGCGTGAGCGGGCGAAGCTCCAGCCTTGCCGTTCTCAAAACCAGATCCTCTGGCGGCAACGGCGGGACACGCCGATTTCTCCATGAGGGCGAGGTCATGACCCAAGCGCATTGCTGACGGCCTGGGCCTGGGCCTGCCCGCCATAGTATGCGCCGCTGCACAGGGCGGCGCAGGGGCCGGCGACCGCTTCGCCCGCAAAGAACAGCGTGTGGGACCGCTCCCAGACTCTTCCGCACAACATAGCTGGGATAGCCCTCATCCATTTCCCATTAGTCCAACATCGAAAGGTCGCGGAAATCGACGCCCTGATCCACGAGCACCCCAGGTCGAACGGTTGCCAAAGTTACCTCTAATCGGTGAAGGCACGTCCGCCATGACGGACCAAACACTTACCGGAAATCGAGTGTCGCATGCGAACCGGCACTCGGCAAGCTGGTTCGGTCGGTGACTCTGTGGCTCCGAGGCCGCGCGCGGCGTCCTGCAAAACGCGGCCTATCCTTGGGCAGCAATCTTCCAAGCTGTCGGCGACGAGAACCAGGCTGGCATCGGTCTTCAGCATCAGACGCGCCTTTTGAGCCGCCTGCTCGCCACCACCGACGACGACGATCCGGCGGCCTGTGGTGCGTATGAACATGGGAAAGGCCTTCATCGGGGTCTCCTTTCAGGCGGCGCACCGCCGGGCGCGGTTCTGCCAGAGCAAGTCTGCCTGCCGCACCGCATTGGCATGGCCAAGCGTATCGAGGGCGAGGGCGGTGGTGGTGACAACGAGGTCGGTCTCAAAAGGCGGGCGGCGGAGGCCCTGCCAGAGATCGGACAACGCAAGGTCGCCTTCGGCATTGAGCTTTCGGGTTTCATCGCGCAACACAGGCCGCGTTTCCTGCCAGGGGCGCCCTTGACGCAGCCCGAAAGCGGTAATGTCCTTGGCCGGATTGCTCTCGAATTCTCCACCGGCCCCCTTGATGATGCTCAATGCCTGCCAGCCGAGATGCATCGCGGCGTCCGCCTGAAGTTGGCGGTAAAAGGGGTGAAAAACGCCTTGAACACTGGCCGCGGCGCGGGCGGGGTTGAGCATCCGGCAAACGGTATTGACGCAGGAGCGCAGACCAAGAACGTCCCGCAAGTTCAAAAGACGAAACAGGCCGGGATGAAGGGATTTCAGCGGCATATAGGCAATGCGATCACGGTCCAGCAGGCGGGCGGCGTCCTCCGGGTCCCCCGCGAGACCGATCCCCGCCTCTGCCAGTCCGTCACGTACCTTTCTGTCCGGCCCGTTCCAGCCATGCAGCAACACCCGGTGCCCCGCATCCGTCACAAGACGCGCAGACAGCAGGAACCAGGGCTGGCCCCGTGTCCGTCCGGCGGCGTAGCTCGGCCAGTCGAGGTCAGCAGGCGGCAATGCAGGCGCCGAGCTGGACGCCGCCTCGGCAAAACCCGCGATTTCTTCCGCGGTCTCCCCTTTCATGCGCAAGAGCATAAGCAGGGCACCCACCGCTCCCGGCGCGTCGTCCCAGCCTGCGTCCTGCCCATTCACACGGGGGCGCAGCAGACGATGGTCAAGCCCCACGGTCTCGGCCAGAGCCGTGCCCTTGGAACAAAGCCTTCCCAGATTGGCCGGATGCGCGTCGTCGCCCTTGACCTCCAGCCCGCCGTCGCCGTCCCGCCGCAGCAGGACGCCGCAGCCAACGCCCCAATACGGACAGGTGGACCGGGTCCAGGGCTGGTCGGCGCCATCCATCACGCGGCGTCCCGCGCGCTCAGGCCTGCGCCGTCGATCAACACGCGGCCATCCTCGACCTTCAGCGGATAGGTGGCGATCTCTCCGTCCTCGCCTTGTGCCTTCCCGGTCTCAAGATCGAAGACCCAGTTGTGCAACGGGCAGGTCACCGACTGGCCGTGAACAATCCCCTCTGACAGGGGCCCCGCCTTGTGCGGCAGGTGTTGGACGTGGCGAACACCTCGTTCTCGGCGGTACGGAACACGGCGATACAACCCTGCGCCGTCTTCAGCTTTCGCGCACCGCGCCGGGGGAAGACGCCCGATCAGATCCGGCCAAGAGCAGTCCTACCCCAAATAACTGCCGAAAAGGAAAGATCACCCAAGCCTCTGATACTTCAAGAAGAAATAGAACACGTGACCTTCCGCGGCACGAAAAAATGTGCGCACCGCGAAAAAATATGAGCTCACCTACAATTTCTCAGAAGTCGAGGTTTTCCACGCTCAGCGCGTTCTGCTGGATGAACTCACGCCGCGGCTCCACCACATCTCCCATGAGCTTCGTGAACAGGTCGTCGGCCTCGGCCACGTCATCCACCTTGACCTGCAGGAGCGTGCGGGCTTCGGGATCCAGCGTGGTCTCCCAAAGCTGGTCAGGGTTCATTTCGCCCAATCCCTTGTAGCGCTGCAGGGCCAGTCCCTTTTCGCCTTCCTTGAGGATCGCGTCCAGCAGGTCCAGCGGGCCGTAAATGGCTTGGGATCGCTCCTTACGATGCAGGGTCGCAGGCTGGTTGTAAATCTCGCGCAGACCCTCGGTAAGCTGGCCCAGCCGCTTGGCCTCTCCGCCGCGCAGGATAGGGCCGTCCAGCGTACGAACCTCCTCGACGCCGCGTAGCACACGGGCCAGGCGGATGCCGTGATCCTGCGTCTGCCGCCCCTGCCAGCCCCGCTCGTATTCCAGCGCAATAAGGTCCAGCCGTTCGGCGACGGCATCGGCAACCGATTGGATGTCCGCATCCGCGCGGCCCGCCTCGAACGCCTCGGCGATCGCCGCCTGTTCCAGAATGTGGCGCGGGTAATGTGTTGGAAACGCATCGAGAATCCGGTTTGCCTGCCGCGCTTCCTCGACAACCCGAACAAGGTCCTGCCCGGTGATGTCCTCTCCGGATCCGAGGCGCAGCACGGCGTCATCCGTGCCTTGGGCAATCAGGTAATCTTCCAGTGCCGGCGTGTCCTTCAGGTACACTTCTGACTTGCCCCGGCTAACCTTGAACAGCGGCGGCTGCGCGATGTAGAGGTATCCGCCTTCGATCAGTTCGGGCATCTGACGATAGAAGAACGTCAACAGCAACGTCCGGATATGCGCCCCGTCCACGTCGGCATCCGTCATGATGACAATCTTGTGGTAGCGCAGTTTCGAGATGTTGAACTCGTCCCGCCCGATCCCGGTGCCCAGTGCCATTACGAGGTTCCCGATTTCCTGGCTCGACAGCATCCTGTCGAAGCGGGCCCGCTCGACGTTCAGGATCTTGCCGCGCAGGGGCAGAACCGCCTGCGTGGATCTGTCCCGCCCGGTTTGCGCCGAGCCACCGGCGCTGTCACCCTCGACGAGAAACAGCTCTGTCTTCGACGGGTCCTTCTCGGAACAATCCTTCAGCTTGCCGGCAAGGTAGTTCACGTCGAGCGCCGTCTTGCGGCGCGTCAGCTCGCGCGCCTTGCGCGCCGCCTCGCGGGCCATGGCTGCTTCCATGATCTTGCCGACGATCATCTTGGCGTCGTTCGGGTTCTCCTCGAACCATTCCGACAGCTTTTCGTTAACCAAGCCTTCCACCGCCGGGCGCACCTCGGAACTTACCAGCTTGTCCTTGGTCTGGCTGGAGAACTTCGGATCTGGGACCTTGACCGACAGCACGCATGTCAGCCCTTCACGGGCGTCATCCCCGGTGAAGGTGATCTTCTCTTTCTTGGCGATACCGCTTTCGGCGGCATATTTCTGCAGGACACGTGTCAACGCCCCGCGGAAGCCGGCAAGGTGTGTGCCGCCGTCCCGCTGGGGAATGTTGTTGGTGAAGGGCAGAACCGTCTCGTGATAGCTGTCGTTCCACCACATCGCGACCTCAACGCCGATGTCATCCCGCTCGCCGGTCACGAAGATGGGGTCGGTCATGAGCGGCGACTTGCTGCGGTCGAGGTAGCGCACGAATTCCTGCACGCCACCGTCGTAGTGCAACTCTGTTTCCAGCGGCTCGGCAGGCCGTTCGTCGCGCAGGATGATGCGCACGCCGGAATTCAGAAAGGCCAGTTCGCGCAGCCGTTTCTCCAGTGTTTCAAAGCTGTATTCGAGATTGGAGAACGTATCAAGCGATGCCAGAAACCGAACTTCGGTACCACGCTTGCCGGACGCGTCGCCGACGACTTCCAGGTGCTTGGCGGTCTCGCCGCGCTCGAAACGGGCGACATGTTCCTTGCCCGCGCGCCAGACGCGCAGTTCCAGCCAATCGGACAGAGCGTTGACCACCGACACGCCGACACCGTGCAACCCCCCGGAAACCTTGTAGGAATTGCTGTCGAACTTCCCGCCCGCGTGCAGTTGGGTCATGATCACCTCGGCGGCGGACACGCCCTCTTCCTCGTGCATCTCGACCGGGATACCGCGGCCATTGTCGCTGACCGAAATGGAACTATCCCTGTGAATACAGACACTTACATGGTCTGCGTGGCCAGCGAGGGCCTCGTCGATGCCGTTATCGACGACCTCGTACACCATGTGGTGCAGGCCAGAACCGTCATCGGTGTCGCCGATATACATGCCAGGGCGCTTGCGAACAGCTTCTAACCCTTTGAGAACCTTGATGGAATCGGCGCCATATTCTTCGGCGGACGCGGCGGGTTCTGCCATGCAGATTATCCTTCGTTCATTTTCGTATTTTATACGATTTCCGGGGGGGAATGTCACGCGATAGACACAATATTTTGTGGTTAACGATCAGCATCTTAATATCGGTATTGCGTCGGTATCCGAGTGGCATCGCGTCGGTGTCATTCTCGCCGTTTCAGCGCTGGTTAACGCACGAGATCGCATCCGTTTCGGTCACCTCGAAAACCTGCGCCCGGTCGCCCAATTCCGAGAACAGCTCCGGCCCCGTTCCCGTCATCCAGGCCTGGGCACCCAAGGCGCAGATCTCGTCGTAGAGCGCCGCACGCCGCGCCGCGTCCAGATGCGCGGCGACCTCGTCCAGAAGCAGGATCGGCGGCGCGCCGAAATCCTGCGCCAGCGCGCGCGCGTTGGCGAGGATCAGCGACACCAGCAGCGCCTTCTGTTCGCCGGTCGAGCACTCGGCCGCTGGCACGCCCTTGGCGGCATATACGCCGTGAAGATCGGCGCGGTGAGGGCCCACGAGCGTACGCCCGGCGGCGATGTCGCGAAAGCGGCTTTCGGACAGGGCATCGCGGAAATCGGACTCCGTGTCGGGCATTTCGCCTTCGGTCATGGTCAGCTCCAACTCGGCGACGGGAAAGGCCGTCTCGGCCTGCGCCTGCGCCTCGGCGAGCTGTTCCAGCGCCGCGACGCGGTTGGCGTGGATCGCGGTCCCCGCCTCGGCCATCTGCCGCTCCAGCGCGACGTACCAGTGACCGTCGCGCACCTGGTCCTTCAAGAGCCGGTTGCGCTCGCGCATGGCCTTTTCATAGGCCAGCGTCGCCTCGGCATGGGCGGGCACGAAGCTGAGCGTCATGCGGTCGAGAAAACGCCGGCGCCCCTCCGCCCCCTCGATCCACAGCCGGTCCATGGACGGGATCAGCCACAGCACCCGCGCGACACGGCCCAGCGCCACCTGCGACGCGGCCTTGCCGTCGATCCTGAGCTGTCGTGCGCCGCCGTCCTCGGACCAGGTCTCGATCTCGTGGACCTGGTGCATCGACCGCAACACGCCGGTCAACTTCCAGCCGATCGCATCCGGCCGCCGTGCCATGTCCTGCGCCGCGGCCCGGCGCAGGCCGCGCCCGGGTGAGAACAGCGAAACTGCTTCAAGGATGTTGGTCTTGCCCGCCCCGTTCGGCCCGTAGAGCGCCAGGGGCCGCGCATTCGCCTCGATCCGCACGCCCTTGTGCGACCGGAAATGCGACAGGCTGAGCGATGACAGGTACAATCCGGTCATTCAGAGCACCACGTTTTCTTGAAAGAAAACGGCACGGAAAATTCAAATTTTCCGATCCGGAATTTTTGAAAAATTCCGGCCCGCGTCACACGCGCATCGGCATCACGACATAGACCGCCGAGGTGTCATTGCCTTCGCGCATCAGCGTGGGATCGCCCGAGGAATTGAACATGAACACGGCATTCTCGCGGTCGACCTGGCTGGCGATTTCCAGCAGGTACTTGGCGTTGAAGCCGATTTCCAGCCGCTCGTCGCCATAGGCCACGGCCAGCTCTTCCTCGGCGGCGCCGCTGTCGGGGGCGTTGACGGACAGGATCAGGCGATCCTCGTCCAGTGCAAGCTTCACGGCGCGGGAGCGTTCGGAGCTGACGGTGGCGACACGGTCGACGGCCTGGGCGAATTCGCTGGCGTCGACCTCCATCTTGCGGGTGTTGCCCTGCGGGATGACGCGGGTGTAATCGGGAAAGGTCCCGTCGATCACCTTGGATGTCAGGGTGATGTTGGGCGTGGCGAACCGCACCTTGGTTTCGCTGACAGACACGGCGATGGCCATGTCGTCATCGTCCAAGAGCTTGCGCAGCTCGCCCACGGTCTTGCGCGGTACGATCACCCCCGGCATGTCCTCGGCGCCCTCGGGCAGGTCGGCGTCGATCCGGGCCAGGCGGTGGCCGTCGGTGGCCACGCAGCGCAGCACCTTGCCGCCCTCGCCATCGGCGACGTGCATGTAGACGCCGTTGAGGTAGTACCGCGTCTCTTCGGTGGAAATGGCGAATTTCGACTTGTCGAACAGCCGGCGCAACACCGGCGCCTTGGCCGAGAAATTGCAGGAATATTCCGACGAGGCCATGACCGGGAAATCTTCCTTGGGCAGGGTCGCCAGAGAAAAGTTCGAGCGTCCCGCCTCGACCGTCAGGCGCCCCGAGGCGCCATCGTCGCTCAGCGTAACCAGCGCCCCGTCGGGCAGCTTGCGCACGATTTCGTGCAGCGTCACGGCAGAGACGGTCGTGGCGCCGGCGCGCTCGACCTGGGCCGGGGCCTTGTCGACCACCTCGATATCGAGATCGGTCGCGCGGAAATGGACGGCGTCGCCCTCGGCCTCGATCAGCACGTTGGCGAGGATCGGAATCGTGTTGCGCCGTTCGACCACGGACTGGGCCTGCGAAACCGCCTTGAGCAGCGTTCCGCGTTCGATGCTGAGTTTCATGCCCTCGCTCCCTGCGTGCGTGCCTCTGCCGGGCACCGGGACCGGCACGTTAGCAAGTTTCGCCTTATGCTCAAGCCTTTTATTGCGCCCTTAACCCTCAAGCGCGCGGCGCAGAATCTCGAGGTTGTCGGCGATGTCGCTGTCCTGCGCCCGCAACTCCTCGATGCGACGCACCCCGTGCATGACCGTGGTGTGATCGCGGCCGCCGAAACGCCGCCCGATCTCGGGCAGGGAGCGCGACGTCAGCTGTTTGCACAGGTACATCGCGATCTGGCGCGGGCGCGCGAAGGTGCGCACCCGCTTGGGTCCGATCATGTCGCTGAGACGGACATTGTAATGCTCCGACACCTTGCGCTGGATTTCCTCGATCGAGACCTTGCGTTCGGACGCGCGCAGGATATCGGCCAGGCAGTCCTGCGCCAGTTCCATCGTGATCTGGTGCCCGACAAGCGAGGCGAAAGCGTAAAGCCGGGTCAGCGCGCCTTCGAGCACGCGGACGTTCGTGGAAATGCGGTGCGCCAGGAATTCCAGCACGCCCTCGGCCATTTCGAGGCTGGGATACTGCTCGGCGAAGCGGTCCGCCTTGGATTGCAGGATCCCGAGCCGCAGTTCGTAATCGGTGGGATGCAGGTCGACGACGAGGCCGCATTGCAGGCGCGACTTGATCCGCTCTTCGAGATTGGCGATTTCGCCCGGCGCGCGGTCGGCGGAGATGACGATCTGCTTGTTCTGGTCCACCAGCGCGTTGAAGGTGTGAAAGAATTCCTCCTGCGTGCTGTCCTTGCCGGCTATGAATTGCACGTCATCGACCATCAGCACGTCGACGGAGCGGAAAAGCTCCTTGAAGTCCATCATGCGGCGGTCGCGCAAGGCCTGCACGAAACGGTACATGAATTGTTCGGCCGACAGGTACAGGACGTTCAGTTCCGGCTGAGACGATTGCAGTTCCCAAGCGATCGCGTGCATCAGGTGCGTCTTGCCCAGCCCCACGCCGCCGTAAAGGAAAAGCGGGTTGAAGGTGACAGGCCCGCCTTCGGCGACGCGCTTGGCGGCGGCATGGGCCAGTTCGTTGGGCTTGCCGACAACGAAACGGTCGAAGGTGAACCGCTCGTCCAGCGGGGCGGAGGACAGCACGTCGTCGGTCAGGCGGGTCGCGGTGCGTGCCGGCTCGGCGGCTGTCGCGGGCGCGGCTTTCGGTGTCGCGACCGGCTTTTGCGTCGAGTTCGCGGCGACCTGGAAATCGATGCGGCGGATGGAGGGCGCGAAGCCGTTGACCTTGAACAGGATCAGTTCGCCGAAGTTGCGCGAGACGTAGTTGCCCTGGAAGGTCGTGGGAACCTTGAAGGTGACCACGTCATCGCTGATCGCGGTCAGTTCCAGCGGCTCGATCCAGTTGGTGAAGTTGTTCTTGCCTATCGTCTTGAGCAGGTCCTGTTTGATCTGTCCCCATTGTTCTTGCGTCAT